>JBBSTR010000095.1:0-8765 GCA_038235705.1 Mycobacteriales bacterium | reverse complement strand
GGACGCGAGCAGCAGCAGGGACTCACCGAAGGCGTCGAGCTGGAACTGCGCGTTGACGTGGTTGCCGACGACGTCGTTGCCTCCCGGGTAGCCGGGCAGGTGCAGAGCCCGCTGGTCAGGCACCCGCCCGCCGGAGGTCGTGTAGGCGGGCGTCATCTGCGGTCCGTCGTCCAGCAGGCGCCCGGCGACGAACCGGACGGCGTCGTCCAACAACGGGTAGGGGCCAGCGGCGGCGATGGCTTCCCCGGTGAAGCACTGGTCGCGGATCCAGACGTAGCGGTAGTCGTAGTTGCGTCCCTGGTCCGCCCGTTCGGGAAGGCTCATGGTGGCGGCCGCGACCATCCCGCCGCCGGCGCTGGTCAGTCCGCGCAGCACGGCGTAAGCGTGTCGGGTGTCCGACGGAGCGAGGCTCTCGCCGAAGTCCGGGACGGCGGAACGCCACGAGTGCTCGGTCGCTGTCCACGCCTGGTCCGGGTCCGGGCACGCCGCCGGCAAGGCCTGCTCGGACAGCTCGAGGACGAGGTCGTGGTGGCCTCCCGCAGGCACGGTGAGCTCCATGCTCAGGACGTGGTCTGCGTCCGGCCCGCGACCTGGCCTGGCGTCGTTGGCGCCGGTCCAGCGCATCCGGAGCTTGCCGGCTCGGCCCGTCCAGACCCGGTCTTCACGGTCGAGGTGACCGAGCGCGTGCCGACCGAAGCCGGCTTCGGCATCGAGGCGCACACTCACCTGCGCGTCCCCCTGGACGGCGATGATGCGGCGCAGCAGCACGACCCGGCCGGGTTCGCCAGGAAACGCCAGCGCCTCGCGGCACTCGACGACGCCGGTGTCGGTGATCCAGCGGGATCGCCAGATCAGCGAGCTGTCCTCGTAGAAGCCGCCCCAGACGAACCGCGGGTCCCGGGGGGTGACCGCATAGACCCCGCTGCCGCCGACCAGCGAGGAGAACACGGCGTCGCTGTCCCACGACGGGGCGCACAGCCACACGATCTCTCCACGGGGGCCGACGAGCGCCCCGCGCTCACCGTCGGCGATGAGGGCGTACTCGCGAAGGACGTGCAACGGATAGCGTGCTGCGTCGAGGTCGTCGACGTGAAGCTCGGCCATGGAGCTGTTCTCCCTAGATTCCTGCGGCATTGGCGTAGAACTGCTGGTCCTCGCGCCAGCCGCCCATCCCCATGCCGATGTCGGTGACGTTCTCGACGAACTCGATGCCGACCACCCACTTGACCATCTTGAACCCGAGCTGAGTCTCCAGCCGTACGCGGACCGGGGCGCCGTGCTCGACGGGTAGCGGCGCACCGTTCATCTCGAGCGCCAGGATGCTCTGCGGCTTTCTCGCCAGGTGGATCGGGATGGTGCCGTAGAAGTAGCCGAAGCGTCCCTCGCCCTCGGTGAGACCCTTGTCGTCCATGGCGTAGAACACCACGTGCTTCACCGCGCTGGACGGGCGCACCTCCTCGATCAGCCGGGCCAGCGGGACGCCACCCCATTCGGCAACAGCGGTCCAGCCCTGGATGCAGTTGTGCTTGGTGATCTGCTGCTGCTCGCCCAGGGCTCGTAGTTCGGCCACCGACAGCGACATCGGCCGCTCCACGAGACCCCCCACGGCGAGGCGGTACTCGGCGAACTCGTTCTCCGCCATCTGCGCGTACCCGTCGTCGGTCGGGGGGTAGCCGTTGACCCGGAAGTACGGGGAGACGTCGGAGCGCCCGAAACGCTCGCGGGAGGTGAACACCCGGGACAGGACACGCTCGAACGGGTTCACCACGACGCCGAGCAGACGCTGGGTGCGGCGTTGGTGGGACAGGGAGAACCAGGTGATCACGACGTGGAAGACGACGATCAGGAACAACCCGGTCAGCCCGATGCCCAGGGCGAGGGCGCGGTGGCTCCCCGGGGTGCCGAGCACGATGGAGGTGAACTCCGTCGGCAGTCCGTGCACGATCACCATGAAGACGTGCACCACGATGAAGGCAGCGAACGCGACCATGCCCAGGAAGTGCAGGCTGCGGGCCCCCTGCTTGCCGCCGAACAGCTTGCCGTACCAGGGGAAGCGGGCCAGCACCGACGGCGACATGGCCGCTCCGGTGGCGATCTGGAACGGCGCGAGCAGGAAGATGACCACGAAGTAGGCCAGCTTCTGCGCCGGCTCGAAGGGCTGACCCGGAATCTTGGCTGGTATGTGGAACTGCAGGTAGGTGCCGACCGACCGGATGGAGTCCGGGACGATCGACCAGTGCGTCGGGATCAGGTAGTGCCAGTAGCCGGTCGTGAAGACCAGGGTCACGTACACCACACCGGTCAGGATCCAGAACTGGATCGACATGAAGTGCCAGTGGCGCCCTAGCCCGAGGTTTTTCCGCCCCGGCAGCGCGACGACCGGGGACCACGACTCTTCCTCGTCCAGCGAGGACCAGACGCGCCGCGAGTCGGCGCCATACATCTTCTTCGACAGGCGCAGCCACTCGCGGCCGGGCGGGCAGTCGTCCTGCCAATAGAACTTCGGGAAGGCGGACAGCACCTCGAAGCCGGAGCGGAACAGCAGCAGCATGAGGAAGATGTTGAGGAAGTGCGTGATGACGACCCACCACGGAAAGAACTCGGGCACTGCTGCTTCCTTCCTGTGCGTGCGGCGGACGTCCGTCCGGGATGCGACACCGAGGTGGCGGGCATGACGGAGGGCTGCCTCTGGCGACCTGTCCCGCCGCGCGAAACCGTAAACCAGATGGTTGCGTAGTCGCAACTGTTCGTGTCATCCTGTGCTGCGACGACCCACCGGACTGCCCCGGGGGTTGCGTCGGCGGAGGGAGCAGCATCGTGACCGAGGCGGGCCAGCAGCCGGAGCAGCGCGTTTCCGAGCTGCGCCGCGGGCTGATGGGTGGCCGGGGCGTGGGCGCCTCCCCTGCGGAGGTGACCGAGCACACGCGGGAGCGTCCGATGCTGGGTGCCGTGGCCGCGCCGGTGGAGCGCGCTCTGGTGGCGGGGCAGGCCGACCACGTCCGGGCAGGTGGCCCGATCGATACGATCCCCGATCCTGACCGTGTCAGGACGGGTCGCCGACGGGCCGCGATCTCCGGCGCCCTCGGTGCACTGCTCGTCAGAGCGATCGGCGCACGGCTCCTCCGATCGCACAGACGCAGGACCAGACCATGACGCTCGGCCCCTTCAGGGGCCGGACGAGTCCCCGGTGCGGAGCGACGCACCTCATCACCAGGCGCTGGCGGCTCTGTGAGCCCCCAGTGCCCTGACCACGACAAGAAGGCTGGCAGCACATGGGCACCGTGAGCGACTTCATCATCGACCGGTTGATCGAGTGGGACCTGCACCTGTACTACGGCTTTCCCGGCGACGGGATCGGCGGCTTCGACGGCGCCCTGGAACGCGCCGAGAACGACGGCAAGGCGTTCCGCTACATCCGGCCGACCCACGAGGAGATCGCCGCGTTCATGGCGTGCGCGCACGCGAAGTTCACCGGCGAGATCGGGGTGTGCATCGCGACCTCCGGACCCGGAGCCGTGCACCTGCTCAACGGCCTCTACGACGCCAAGATGGACAACCAGCCCGTCGTCGCCATCGTCGGGCAGCAGGGCCTGGTCTCGCTCGGCAGCGACACCCAGCAGCAGATGAACCTCGAGCGGGTCTTCGAAGACGTCGCCGGGTACGTGCAGACGGTCGCCACCCCGATGCAGGCCGCGATGGTCCTGGACCGTGCCGTGCGCATCGCCCGGGCCGAGCGGTGCCCGACCGTGGTGATCCTGCCCGCCGACATCCAGGAGGCGGACATGGAGGAGCCCACCAAAGAGCACTGGGTCTCCCGCACCGGCGTCGGGCACGCCTCCATGGCCCTGACCCCTCCGCTCGTCGAGCTGCGCCGGGCGGCAGCGGTGCTGAACGCCGGCAGCAAGGTCGCCATGCTCGTCGGCCAAGGAGCCCGGGGTGCGACCGACGAGGTGATCGCGGTCGCCGAACGCCTAGGGGCCGGGATCATCACCGCGCTGCTCGGCAAGGACGTCATCCCCGGTGACCTGCCCTACCACAGCCAGCAGGTCGGGCTGCTGGGGTCCAAGCCCAGCTACGACATGATGCAGGACTGCGACACCCTGCTGATGATCGGCACCAACTACCCGTACGCGGAGTTCCTGCCGGCCACCGGCCAGGCGCGAGGGGTGCAGATCGACCTGTCCTCGCGACACCTCAGCCTGCGCTACCCGATGGAGGTCGACCTCGCCGGGGACGCGAGAGCGACCCTCACCGCGTTGCTCCCCCTTCTCGAGCAGCAGCAGGACCGCAGCTGGCAGGAGACCGTCATCGAGGGGATGAAGGACTGGAACACGATCACCGAGCGGGAGGCCATGGTGAAGGCCGACCCGATCAACCCCCGCTACGTCTATCACCTGCTCAACGAACGACTCCCGTCGAACTGCATCGTCACCGCGGACGCCGGGTCGACCGCCGACTGGTACGGCCACCACATCAAGCTCGGGCCGGACATGCGGGGAAATCTTTGCGGAATGCTCGCCTCGATGCTGGCCGCGATGCCGTACGCGGTGGCGGCGAAGTTCGCCCACCCGGACCGGCCTGTGGTCTGCACGATCGGGGACGGGGCCTTCCAGATGCTCGGCATGAACGAGCTGCTCACCATCAAGCGGCACTGGAAGAGCTGGGCCGACCCGCGGCTGATCATCATGGTGCTGCACAACGACGACCTCAACCAGGTCTCCTGGGAGATGCGTCAGGTCGGCGACCCCCGCTGGGACACCTCGCAGCTGGTCGAGAGCATGGACTACGCGGCGTACGCCGAGCTGCTCGGCCTGCGCGGCATCACCGTGGACAAGCCCGAACAGGTCGCGGCTGCGTGGGACGCCGCGTTCGCCGCCGACCGTCCGGTCCTGCTGGACGTGCACACCGACCCCAACGTGCCGCCGCTGCCCGCCCACATCAGCTTCGACGAGGCCAAGGGCTTCCTCACCACGCTGATCAAGGGAGATCCGGCCGAGCCCGCGATGATCCGCAACTCGCTGCGAGCAGTGGGTGCCCAGCTGTTCGCCAACGCGCGCCATCCCTTCTCCCACGAGAACGAGTGAGCTCGGCCCGGACGGACCAGGGCGTGGCGCTCAGCCCTCGCCGTGCCGGGTCCGCGCCCTGACCCGGGTGCGGCCGAGCAGGGACCAACGGCCTCGGACCGACTCACCCGCGGGGGTGGGGGAGAAGACGTTGCCGGCGTCGGGGGAGCGGGGGCCGCCCCGGAAGACGAACCGCGCAACCAGCGGTCCGACAAGGCGCTCGTAGAGCCCGGGGGCGTAGCGAAAGGCCAGCTCGGTCGGGATGTTCGTCGGGCCGACGTTGACGTGGCGCCGAGGGTGTTCGAGCAGCCGTACGATCTTGCGGGCGACGCGTTCCGCGCTGACGACCGGGGGCGGCGGGTAGCCGCCGGCGCCGGCGTAGTTGCCTGCCTGGTCATAGATCGGGGTGTCGACGGCGCCGGGGGAGACGGTGCAGACATGGATCCCCGGGTCGTCGCGCACCTCGAGGCGCAGCACGCGGGCCAGGCCCAGCTGCCCCCACTTGCCGACGTCGTACGCCCCCATCGAGGGCGTCGCGACCTGTCCGAGCAGGGAGCTGACGATGACGAACGTGCCGCTGCCCTGGGCTCGCAGCTGCGGCAGCACGGCCCGCGCGAGGTGGGCCGTGCCGTGGACCGCGGTGTCGACGACACGTTTGAACACGGCGGCCGGGACGTCCTCGAACCGTCCGTACGCCATGACCTGCGCGGTGTGCACGACCGCGTCGAGCCGACCGTGCGCGGCCACGACGTCCGCGACCACCCGCTGCATCGCGCCGGCGTCCAGCACGTCGGCGACCGCGGTCGTGACGGTCGGGTGGGCGGCCGACAGCCGCGTCAGGGCCTCCGCGCTGCGGGACACGCCGACCACCGTGTCGCCCCGTGATGCGAGGACTGCGCAGGTGGCGGCACCGATCCCGCTGGAGGCACCGACCACGAGCACCACCCGGGGCTGCATCAGACGAGTATGCCCGGCCGTTCTCGGACGTTTCCGTGCCCTCTGCACGGGACACCTCCCGAAGCAAGCCCGAACGCCGTCTGGAGAGAGCAGGTCATCATGTCCACCGCCACCACGTCCCGGATCGCCGTCGTCACCGGGGGGAGCGCCGGCATCGGCCGCGCGACCGTCCGGGCCTTCGCCGCCGCCGGGTACGACGTCGCCATCCTTGCTCGCGGGCAGGCCGGCATCGACGCGGCCGCCGAGGAGGTGCGCAAGGCCGGTCATCGGGCGCTCCCGATCTCGGTGGACGTCGCCGACGCGCACGGGGTGGACGCGGCGACCGACCGGGTCGAGGCCGAGCTGGGCCCGATCGACGTGTGGGTCAACGTCGCCTTCGTCGGGTCCCTGGCCTACTTCTGGGACACGACCCCCGAGGAGTTCCACCGGATGACCGAGGTGACGTACTTCGGTCAGGTGCACGGGACCCGCTCCGCCCTGCGCGTCATGCGGCCGCGCGACCGGGGCTCGATCGTGAACGTGTCCTCAGCGATGGCCTACCGGTCGATCCCGTTGCAGTCGGCCTACTGCGGTGCGAAGGCCGCCGTGCGCGGGATGACCGAGAGCGTCCTCACCGAGCTGAGGGCGACCGGGAGCAAGGTGACGATCGGCTTCGTCACGTTGCCCGGCGTGAACACCACCCAGTTCAGCTGGAACCTCAACAAGATGCCGAAGCACCCGATGCCGGTGCCGCCGATCGTCGAGCCGGAGGTGTGCGCGCGCGCGATCGTGTTCTCGGCGGAGCACCCGCGGCGCAACATGTGGGTGGGGATCTCGACCGCCTACACCGTGCTCGGCAACCGGGTCGCGCCGCTGTTCGTGGACTGGTACCTCGGCCGGACCGGGATCGGCTCCCAGCAGACCGGCAAGGACGCCCCGCGCTACGGCTCGAACGTGTTCGAGCCCCAGGACCAGGAGCACGACCGTGGGGCGCGAGGGGCGTTCTCCGCCAAAGCCAGCACCCATGACCCGGTGTCGTTCGTCGCCAAGAACCGGATCGCCACGCTCGGCGTGGCGGGCGCGGCTCTGGCCGGCGTCGCCGCGCTGGTCCGTCAGGCCCGTTGAGGTGTCAACCGTGCCGCACCGCGTCAGGCCGCCGGGACACCCCCGGTGAGCGTCCGCCGGCTGGAGCTGGTCAGGGGCGGCTGGGGACTGGCCTGCATGGTCGCCCCGGACCTGGTCGTCTCCCGACTCGGTGACGGCCGCACGGACACCCGCGCGCGGTGGGTGTGCCGTGTCCTCGGCGCCCGTCAGCTGACCCAGGCCACGTTGTCTGGCCTGGCGCCCAGCGCCCAGGTGATCGCGGTGGGGGTCTGGGTCGACAGCGTGCACAGCCTCACCGCGGCCGGGCTCGGGCTCCTCGACCGCTCCCGGTGGCGACCGGCCCTGGTGGATGCAGCGGTCGCAGCGTCCTTTGCGGAGCTGGGCCGTCGAGACGTCCGTGACGGGCGCCCGCCCGGTGGTTCCGTGCAGGACCGTCTGGCCGAGGCGCTGCTCCCGATCCTGCCGGGCGCGATCTCGGTCGAACGGTGACCGGTCTTCGTCCTGCCCGCAGGCGTGTCACCTGGCTCGTCCACCCCGCTGGGTGAAGACCGTGAGCGAGATGCCGATCGCGAACGCGGTGGCGTGGCCCAGCGCGGTGAAGCTGCGGTCGTGGAGGAACCCGTAGACCAGGTAGCCGAACGCGCCGGCCAGGTAGAGCGGGAGCCAACGCCTGCTGACCCGGGCGACCAGCAGCCCGCCCACCGAGGCCATTCCATAGCTGACCCCGACGTCGGTGACGGCCGCCACCCTGAGCGCGATGTCGCCCCGCGCGATGCCGGTGACCAGGATGACCGCGACGAACAGGGTCGCGCCGACGTGCCCCAGCACCCCGGCCAGCACCGAGGCGCGCCAGCCGAGCCACCGCTGCACCGCGCCGTAGGCCAGCACCAGCACCGGCAGCTCCAGCACTGACGTCCACGTGCCCAGCACGAACGCGCTGGCCGCCAGCACCGTCAGTGGCTGCTCGCGCAGGTTGACCAGGTTGGTGCTGGCGCGAAGGACGACCCGCTCCCTCATCTCCGCCGGCAGCGCCTGCAGGACCACGGTGACGACTAGGACGATCAGGGCGTACGCCACCCCGACCTGACGGCCGCGCACCCACCCGGGCAGCGAGGTCCCGCTCATCGAACGAACGCCCCGGGCCGTTCCGCCACGTGCTGTCAGGACCGGCGAGCCACGTCAGGCGCCTGGTGGACGCAGTTTCTTCCTACGGCCTTCGCCTGGTACATGCAGCGGTCGGCCGCGGAGAGAAGGTCGAGCAGCGACAGGTCGCTGGTGTGGCTGACCGCCACCCCGATCGAGGCGGTGACGCCGACCGCCTGCCCGTTGTCGAGGACGACGAGCAGACCTGCGACGTGCAGACGCAGCCGCTCGGCGATGACGTCGGCCTCCTGCCCGTCTGCGGTGGGCAGCAGCGCGACGAACTCCTCCCCGCCGAAGCGACCGAGGAGATCGCCGTCGCGCACCCCGTCGGTCAGCGCAGTCGCAACGGCCCGCAGCACCTGGTCTCCCACAAGATGTCCGTGCCGGTCGTTGACGCGCTTGAAGTGGTCGAGGTCGATGAGCAGCACCGCCGCACTCTGGCCTCGCCTGCGCAGCGCGAGCAGCTTCGCCTGTGCCTCGCGCTCCCACGCCCCGGCGTTCAGCAGGCCGGTCTTGACG
>JBBSTR010000094.1:0-8787 GCA_038235705.1 Mycobacteriales bacterium | reverse complement strand
GCAGCGACCACGACCGCAGACGGTGCTCGGTGCGGGGGTGGCCGTGGTCGGGCTCGTCCTCGTCCTGCAGGTGCTGAGCGGCGCGGCTCTCGACCCGGTCGGGGTGCTCTGGGGGCTCGCGGCCGCGGTCGGGCTCGCCGGTTACTTCGTGGTGTCGGCGAAGGCGGACGACTCGTTGCCGCCGCTGGCTCTGGCCTGGGGGGGGCTCGTCGTCGGCGGAGCGACGCTCACGCTCGCCGGTCTGATCGGCGTGCTGCCCTTCCACGCCTCCACCGCCGGCGTGACGCTCCTGGACCGAGAGGTTTCCTGGCTCGTGCCGGTGGCCGGGATGGTGCTGGTCGCCGGCGTGGTCGCGTACGGCTTCGGCGTGCTCGCCGCCCGTGCGCTGGGGGCGACGGTCGCGTCCTTCGTCGGACTCACCGAGGTGCTGTTCGCCGTGCTGGTGTCGTTCCTGCTGCTGGATCAGCAGCTGGCCGGTGTGCAGCTGGTCGGTGGGTTGCTCGTCGTGGTCGGGATCCTGCTGGTGCAGGCCGACGAGGCCCGGCACGCGAAGGCCACCCCCGCGATGGAGGTCATGACGCACCACGAGCCGTGACCCACCTCGCCCTGACCCGCGCGCCGTCGGGCAACCGGGCCCCGAGTGGCTACGTTTGATCTCCACTGCTCGCGTCGAGACTCCGTCATCGTCCGACCTCTGCGCGTTCCGGACCCTCGGGAGGCACCATGACTCTTCCTGCGCGAGAGTCGCGGCACCTGCTCGAGCAGGCCATGGGGTCCTGCCCGGACTTCGTCGCGATGGCGTGGCCGGACGGTCGGGTCGCCTTCCTGAATGAGGCCGGGAGGTCGCTCGTCGGTCTCCCGGAGGACGTCGAGACAGCCACCCTGACCATCCCGGACATGCTGACAGAGGAGAATCTCGAGGATCGGGCACAACGCCGGGCCTCGATGGCACGTGACGGGTCTTGGACGGGGATGAGCACGCTTCGAGACTGGCGACCCGGGCCGCCCATCCCGGTCGCGGTCACCGCGTTCGTCGTGCACGACACCGACGGCACGGTCATCGGCACCGCCAGCATCCAGCGCGACCAGCGCGACCTGATGTCCGTCGAGCACACGCTCGGCTCGATCGAGAGCGCGCTCTCACGAGGCGAACAACGCCAGCAGGAGTTCCTGCTGCACATGCACGACCTGCTTCTCGTCGTCGACGTCACCGGCGACGTGCGGTACGCCAGCCGGTCGTCCCGACGCCTTCTCGGCCTGACCGAGGACGCGCCGTTGCCCAACCTGCTCGATGCTGTCGTCGGGACGGACCGCGAGGCGTTGGCCCGTCAGCTGGAGCGCAGCGCAGCCGGGGACAAGCACCCTGTGCCCGTGTCCCTGACCTTGAGCTCGGACCGTAAGAGACGCTACGAGGCCCTGCTCGGGAGCCCGGGCGTCGGGGGAATCGTCGTGGCCGCGCGAGACGTCAGCAACCGCGCTCGGGCCCAGGAGACGCTCGCGCGTCAGGCGGAGGTGCTCGAGAAGATCGCCGCCGAGGCGCCGCTACCGGTCGTTCTGGACCTGCTGGGCCGTTGGGTGGAACAGCAGCTCGACGGGACGGTCTGCGCGATCCTGCTGGTCGAACCCTCCCCCGACGGCGAGGTCCTGCGGTACGGCGCTGCACCCAGCATGCCGGCGGTCTACGCCGAGCAGGTCGACCGGCTGCCGGTCTCCGCCGAGCACTCGCCGAGCGCGATCGCCGTGCGCACGGGGGCCCTGTGCGTGGTGGAGGACATGCTCGCCGAGGAGCTCCACGCACCCTTCCACGGGCTCGCCCGAGAGTGCGGCGTCACCAGCTGCTGGTCGTTCCCGATCACCTCCCCAGCCGATGGGAAGGCGCTCGGCGCGATCGCGCTCTACCCGCCCGTCCCGGGCCGCCCGGACGACGCGACCCGGCAGCTGGTCAGCCGGGCGGGCGACCTGATCGGCATCGCGGTCCACCGGACCCGACTCGTGGCCCGGCTCGAAGCGCTCGCTCAGCGCGACGCCCTGACCGGCCTGCCGAACCGGCTGATGCTGCTGGACCGGCTCGAGGACGCCCTGCGACGGCACCGTGAGGACGGCACGCCGGGGCCGGCCGTCGTCTTCCTCGACCTCGACCGCCTCACGGTCGTCAACGACTCCCTCGGGCACGAACGTGGCGACGAGCTGCTCGTCCACGTCGCCGGGCACCTGCGGACAGGGCTCCCCTCGTCCGTGCTCGTCGCCCGCTTCGGCGGAGACGAGTTCGTCGTGCTGGCCGACGGCCCGGTCACCGAGGCCGACGCCGTGGAGCTGGCGTGCCAGGCGCTGGACGTCCTGAGCGAGACCGTCCACCTGGCCGGGCACCCGGTGACCCCGTCAGGCAGCGCCGGGGTGGTCGTGGCCCGCCCGGGCCAGTCGGCCTCGGACGTGCTGCGCGACGCGGACACCGCGATGTACCGCGCCAAGCACCGGGGCGGTTCTGTCCATGCTGTGTTCACCGAGGACATGCGCCGGAGGGCCTTCGACCGGCTCACCGTCGAGGCCGAGCTGCGGACCGCTCTGGTCGAGCAACAGCTCCGGCTGCGCTACCAACCCGTGTGGGACCTGACCCACGGGGACGCCCTGGTGGGGTTCGAGGCTCTGGTCCGTTGGCAGCACCCCACACGCGGTCTGCTGCTGCCAGGAGAGTTCATCACGCTGGCCGAGGAGACCGGGCTGATCGTCCCGCTCGGCGCCTGGGTGCTCGCTGCCGCGGCAGACGACGCGTCCCGGTGGGCCGCGACGCCGCTGTCGTTGTCGGTCAACGTCTCGGGGTCCCAGCTGTCGGACCCGGAGTTCGTCGGACAGGTGACGAAGGCCAAGGAGCGGTCGGGCCCTTGGTCCTTGTGCCTGGAGCTGACCGAGTCCACGGTGATGGCCGACAGCGCCGGCGAACGAGGCGTGCTCGAGGAGCTGGCCGGGCTCGGACTGGCAATCGCGGTGGACGACTTCGGGACCGGCTTCTCCTCGCTGAGCCGCCTGGCGACGCTGCCCGTCGGCGTGCTGAAGATCGACAGCAGCTTCGTCGCCGAGGTGGACACCGGAAACCGCGGTCGGGTGGTCGTCAGCGGCGTCGCGGCGCTGGCCGACGGTCTCGGCATGGCGACCGTCGCCGAAGGGATCGAGCGGCCGAGCCAGCTGGAGTGCCTGCGCGAGATCGGGTGCCGGTACGGCCAAGGCTTCCTGCTCGGCAGGCCGATGACCGCCGCGCAGGCACAGGTGCTCCTGGACACGCAGGCGCACCGCTGATCCCGGGACCCGTCACCCGGCGGGCAGCGCCAGCACCGTGACGGCGGCCATCAGCGTCGCCAGGGCGCCGTAGGCAAGCTTGCGCGCAGGCTGGGGGCTGGTACGCAGCGCGACGATGCACTGCAGCGCGTAGTACAGGGCGAACGCACGGGATGCGACGGCGACGATCGTGAACGTCGGCACGGTGGCCGCGAGCAGGAGCGCGAAGGCTCCGGTGACCAGGAACGGGCGCCGTCCGTCCATCCGCGACGAGAGCCGGCGCAGGTTGCCGTCAGCCGCAGCGGTGTCTGCGGTGGCGGCCGCGAACTGGCTCAGCACGGCGGACAGCACGAGCGGCAGGGCCAGGAACGGTGCGACGCGACCGGTGATGTCGAGCAGGGTCCGGTCGGCTCCCGCGTCGGTCCCGAGGCCCATCACCGGCGTCGCGACCAGCACGAAGCCGATGTAGATCGAGGCGGCCACGGCCTGGCTCACCCGGGACGCCCAGATGCGCGTCGGTGCATCGAACTCGTCCCCGAGATAGCGCACCGTCTCGAACCCCTGGACGGTGATGACGATCCCGCCCAGCACGAGCAGAACGTGCCCTAGCCCGGCGTCCGCGACGGGGGGCAGCGCGAGCGTCCCGGCAAGGACCGCGCCGGAGTCGTGCACGAACAGCGTGACGCCGAGCACGGTCGTCAGCACCAGGACGGCCGCGAGGCTGACCCGGTCGAGCCGGTCGAGCCCGGCGAAGCCCCTGGCCACCCCGATGGCGACGATGAGCGCGACCGCGCCGACGGCGAGGGCACGTTCGGCGAGCCCCTGCTCCCCTCCGGTGACGTAACGGACGACATATTCCGCAAGAATGCGCAGGTACAGCGCCACTGAGATGATGTACGCGACAACGATGACCGCGTCCGACGTCTCCTCCGTGCGCCGCGTCCAGCGGTCGACGGTGCCGTCCGCGGTCAGCGGCTCGACCACCCGCACGTTGTGGCGGATCGCCGTCCCGACGGCGTAGGCAACCGCGGACACCGCCACGGCACCGAAGACGGCGAGCGAGCCCAGGACCGACTCGAGCACCGGGACGATGATGAGCAGGCCGGAGCCGAGGATCGACGCCAGCGGGGTGACCGCCGCGGCGAGCACCGTGCTGCGGCTCGTGCGTGCGGTGGTCACGGGACCAGTCCAGCAGGCCCGCCGATCGCTGGCTTCAGGTCGGCAGCACACCGTCGATGACCACCTGCACCCGCCTCAGCGCGGCTGGGTCACGTTGTTGCTCTGGCTTCGGCGCCCGTCGGCGAGGACGTAGTGCAGATCCTTGATGCGGTTGCCTTCGCTCTGCATCGCCCACACGACCTCCCCGGTCTCCGGCAGGGTCCGCAGCGTGGCCGTCAGCGGGGTCCCGTCCTGCGTGACGGCCAGCACCGCGACGGTGGTGGCCGGAGCCCCCCCTGACGTGACCAGTCGTTCCGGTCCGCCGGCCACCCGTACGAAATCTGCCCTTGCGTAGGGCGCCTCCTGCTCCGGTGCCCCGGCCGTGGCGGGGAGGCATGGCGACGCGATGGTCGCCGGCTCGGAACCGGCCGGCAGGACGATGTCGAACGCACAGACGTCCGTCGGTGCGTACCGGACCGTGAACGTGATCGCACCCGCCGGAGCGCCGGGCTCGGCGGCCGAGCTGATCGTGGTCTCGCCCGCGCCACGCAACGTCCCGACCCCGGCGGTGAGCCCCGTCGCGAGCACGACGACGGCCGCCCCCGCGACGGCGAGACGCCGACGCCGGAGCCGGTCGGCACGGCGCAGCGCGGCAGGAACGTCCACGGCGTAGCGAGGCCCGACGGCCGCCTCCTCGAGACGGCGGGTCAGCTGGTCGGTGTCCATGAGATCTCCTGCTCGGTGACGTGCTGGCGGAGCGCGGCGAGCGCGCGTGAGGTCTGGCTCTTGACGGTGCCCTCGGAGCACTCCAGGGCGAGGGCCGTCTCAGCGACGGACAGCTGCTCGAAGAACCGGAGCACGACGACCGCCCGCTGCCGGCGCGGCAGCCGCTGCAGGGCCTGCACGAGGGCCTGCCGGTCCGCCCGGTTGTCGGCGCCGTCCGCCGAGACGGCCTCCGGGAGGGCTCCGGTCGGCACCTCGTGAGTGCGCCGCAGCCGCCAACGCTGGCGGGCCTGGTTGACGAGCACCCGTCGTACGTAGGCGTCCGGGTCCTCCATCCGTTCGATTCGCCGCCAGGCGAGCGCGGTCCGGGCGAGCGACTCCTGCACCAGGTCCTCGGCGACGTGCCAGTCACCGCACAGCAGGTAGGCCGTGCGGTGCAGCCTGCCCGCGCGAGCCTGAGCCCAGGAGGTGAAGCGTTGCCCTGCGTCGCTGTCCATCAGCACCTCCCTGCCCCTCTCAATGCGTCCAGCGCCCGGGAGGTTGCAAGCGAGGCAGCTGTCCGGCGGGCAGCGCTGGCCGTCAGCTGCTCGGGCGGCGGTGAGAAACTCAGGGGATGACGACGATGGAGACCCGCGATCTCGAGCCGCTCCTGCGCGGCCACCTCGAGCTGGAACGCACCGGTCGCGGGCTGCGCCCGCACCGTCTCCCCGCCTGGGCGCGGCAGCAGTGCCCCGACCCGCAGCTGCTCATGGCGGAGTCGCAGCCGGCCGGCGTACGGCTCCGCTTCCGCACCAACGCAACCCGCGTCGAGCTCGACGTCGTCGCCACGAAGCGCGCGTACGCGGGGGGCCCTCGACGACCGGACGGGGTCTACGAGCTGGTCGTCGACCAGCAGCTCGTCTCGGCGGCAACCGTCCCCGACGGGGACGTGCTCGTGATCGACCTGGCCACCGGCCACCACGAGACCAGACCCGGCCCCGTCGCGACCGTGCTGTTCGAGGATCTGTCATCCCTCGACAAGGACGTCACCCTCTGGCTTCCGCACGACGAGGGGACCGAGCTGGTTGCGCTGCGCACCGACGCGCCCGTCCTGCCTGTCCCGCCGGCCCCACGCATCTGGGTGCACCACGGCAGCTCGATCAGCCAGGGGTCCAACGCTGGGCGACCGACCGCCACCTGGCCGGTCGTGGCCGCGACCCGGGCCGAGGTCGACGTCGTCAACCTCGGCTTCGGCGGTTCTGCACTGCTGGACCCGTTCGTCGCCCGGACGATGCGCGACCTGCCGGCGTCGATCCTCAGCCTGGAGATCGGCATCAACCTCGTCAACGCCGACCTGATGCGCCGACGCGCCCTGGGGCCAGCGGTGCACGGCTGGCTCGACACGCTCCGCGACGGGCATCCCGACGCACCGATCGCCCTGATCAGTCCGTTCTTCTGCCCGATCCACGAAGACACCCCCGGCCCGACCGCCTTCGACCAGGAGGCCCTGCACCGCGGCCAGGTTCGTTTCGTGGCGACTGGCGACCCTGCCGAGGTCGCTCAGGGTCGCCTGACCTTGGCGGTGGTGCGGGACGTACTGGCTTTGGTGGTTCAGCAGCGACGCGACCCGCACCTGCACATGGTCGACGGGCGTGATCTCTACGGTCCGGAGGACTTTCGCGAGCACCCGCTCCCCGACGGGCTGCACCTGGACGAGTGGTCCCATGCGCTGGTCGGCGAGCGGTTCAGCAAGCGCTTTCTGATCGACGGGCAGCCGTCCGGGACCTGAAGCGCGTCACGGACCCGGTCGCGGGCATCACCCCGCGCGTGCAGCAGGTCCGGGTGGACGTTCGTGGGGTCTCCTCAGAAGGGCGGCGGGACGTCCCGGAGGGCCGGCTGCGACGCTCGCGGTTCCGCCGGGCTGAGCGTCCGGGTCCGCCAGACGTCGCCGTGCCCAGCGTCGCCCGCGACCGGCGCGGCCCGTTCGGGTCCGGCCACGCTGCTCGCCCTGCGCCGCGCACGCCGATCCAGGTCCTGGCGGAGCTGCAGCTCGACACCCAGCTCCGGCAGCTCGATCTGGTCAGACAGGACGAGCAGCTGACGCGCACCATCCATGGGCATCCCCAGCGCCGGGAGCGCGACCACGGGCGGGGCGTCCCAGTAGGCGGGGCTGTTGTGACGGCGACCGAGCGGGCTGGTCCAGGTGCTGCTGCCGTCTCTGTTGCGTTGCGCCGTCCAGGGGTGGGGGTTGGTGGCGTGCGGTGTCTTGGCGCGATGGCACCGGCGGCTCTTCGGACCCAGGTTGGCCGCGGTGGTCAGGCCGCCCTGCTGCTCCCCCGTCCGGTAGGGCTTCTCGTGGTCCAGGTCGCAGCCGCTCGCCGCGACGCTGCACCCGGGCCCGGTGCACCGCGGGTCCCTGATCTGCAGGAACCGCACCAGGTGTGCGGACGGGTCGTGTCGGCGCTCAGGCGCGTCGACCAGCCAGACCTCGCCAAGCAGCGTCCCGGCTGCCCCGACCACGACGGGCCCGATGGCGACGGGGACGAGGACTGGGCGCAGCGGGGAGCCGGGCGTCCCGAGCAGGACCGTCGTGGCGGCCATAGCGGCTACCCCACCCTCCGTCGCGGCCGCGCGGCCGTCCTGTGCACCAGCGGAGCCCGGCGTCGGGCTGTGGCCGTGCACGGTTGCCGGCTCCTGCCCTGGCACCGTCGGGCTGTCCCCGTCCAGGCCGATCCAGGCACGCAGGACCCGCCGTGCCGCCTGGGCCGCCTGGGCCACCTGGGCCACCTGGGCCTGGTCCGTGTCCGTGTCCGTGTCCGTGTCCGTGTCCGTCTCGTCGTGCACGTCTACCGGTGGTCTGCCGGAGGGACGGGGAGGTGCAGCGGATGAGACGGGTGGTCGACGGAGCGTGCCCGAGTCGCCTGACGGTCCGCGAGAACCGTCCGGAGTGCCCTCACCGTTGTCGTCCGGCGGCCGACCGCGTCGGGCCTGGTCGACGCGCGCACCGCCGCTGCCGGGCCTGTGTGCACGAGGGTCGACGGGGTGCGGGTCCAGGTGCAGAGGCTGGCCGGTGACGTTGTCGACGAGCAGGCGTCGAAGGGTGGCGTCGGGCAGCAGCCGGCGGATGGTGTGGGCGCCGACGGGTCCGTGGCCGAGGATCTCCCCGGGCTGGCCGCTCAGCCCGAGGGCGGTGGCCATCGGCACGTGGATGACGAGCTCGACGCCGGGGCCGAGCCCGCCGGCCGGGACGGCGCCAGGCCCGAACAGGCAGGCGCAGCCGCCCGGTCGGTTGCCTGTCTCGCCGCCCGGCCCGTCGCCGCCCGGCCCGCTGCCGGGGTTGAGGGTGTCCGGTGCGCTGTGGTCTGCGGCGGGGCCGCCCGTGTGGTGTGTGGTGTTCCAGGCGTGCAGGGCGATCGTGGGCAGCATCGCCAGGACGTCGGCGCGGCGCTGGCCGGCGGTCCGGGCGATCCCCGCCGCACGATCCTCCAGGGCGACCTTCTTGCACAGGGTGTCGAGGTCGCGGGCGTGGCCGAGGGCTTGCTCGACCGTGAGCAACGCCCACAGCTGCACCATCCCGTCCCGGTCCGGGCGCATCGTGACGTGCCGGCTGTCGCGGGAGCGCTGCTCCCGCTGCTCGGTGACCTGCGGTTCGAGCTC
>JBBSTR010000093.1:0-8808 GCA_038235705.1 Mycobacteriales bacterium | reverse complement strand
TACGCCGACCTGCTCGCACGGCTCGCCGAGGCCGGCGCCGGCTGGGTCCAGCTCGACGAGCCCTGCCTGGTGCAGGACCAGCCGGCCGAGGTGCTGAACGCGGTCGCGCGGGCGTACGCCTTCCTGGGTTCGGCGGCTGCGCGGCCGAAGATCGTCGTCGCTTCGTACTTCGACCGGCTCGGCGAGGCGCTGCCGGTGCTGCGGGAAGCCCCGGTCGAGGGCTTGGCGGTCGATCTCACCGGGCCGGCCCGCCAGAACCTGGACGACCTCTTGGCGCTCGGCGGGCTGCCCGGCACGCGCCTCTACGCCGGGGTCGTCGACGGTCGCGACGTCTGGGTCAACGACCTGCGGGAGAGCCTGAGCATGCTCGGCACGCTGCTCGGGTGCGCCGACGAGGTCGTGGTCTCGACGTCCTGCTCGCTGCTGCACGTGCCGCTGGACCTGCGGGCCGAGCGACGCATCGACCCGGTCGTCACGGGCTGGCTGGCGTTCGCAGCCCAGAAGGTCGTGGAGGTCGGCGTGCTCGCCCGCGGGCTCACCAGCGGCGTCCCGGCGATCCAAGCGGAGCTGGAGGCGAACACCGCCCGGCTGACCAGCCGGCGGGAGTCCGCGATCACCCGTGACGCGGCCGTGCGAGAGCGGGTGGCCTCGTGCCTCCCCAAGCATGAGCACCGCGGACGCCCGTACGCCGAGCGGGAGGGGCTGCAGCAGCAGCGCCTGGGGCTGCCGCCGCTGCCGACGACCACGATCGGCTCCTTCCCCCAGACGCCGGCGCTGCGTCGGGCGCGAGCCGACCTGATGGCGCGACGGATCAAGCCCGGCGACTACCGGACCAGGATCGCCGAGGAGATCGGCGTCAACGTGGCGCTGCAGGAGCGGCTCGGACTGGACGTGCTCGTGCACGGTGAGCCCGAGCGCAACGACATGGTCCAGTACTTCGCCGAGCAGCTGGTCGGCTATGCCGCCACCGACCAGGGGTGGGTGCAGTCCTACGGCAGCCGGTGCGTGCGTCCGCCGATCCTGGTCGGCGACGTGTCCCGGCCCGAGGCGATGACGGTCGGCTGGACGACGTACGCCCAGAGCCTCACCGATCGACCGGTCAAGGGGATGCTCACCGGGCCCGTGACGATGCTGGCCTGGTCCTTCGTCCGCGACGACCAGAGCGTGGCCGACACCGCCGTGCAGGTAGCGCTGGCGCTGCGCGACGAGGTGACCGACCTGGAGGCGGCCGGGATCGCGATCGTCCAGGTCGACGAGCCGGCACTGCGCGAGACGCTGCCGCTGCGCCGGGCCGACCGCGCCGCCTACGAGGCGTGGGCGACCCGCGCGTTCCGGCTCACGACCAGCGGGGTGCGCGACGACACGCAGGTGCACACGCACATGTGTTACGCCGAGTTCGGCGACGTGCTCGAGGCGATCACGGCGCTCGACGCCGACGTGATCAGTTTCGAGGCCGCCCGCTCAGGGATGGTGATCGCGGGCGAGCTCGGCGAGGCGGGCTACCCGGCCGCCGCCGGGCCCGGGGTCTACGACATCCACTCGCCGCGGGTGCCGACCGACACCGAGATGGCCCGCCTGCTGCACGCCGCGCTCGTGCACCTGCCGGTCGGGCGGGTGTGGGTCAACCCGGACTGCGGCCTCAAGACCCGCACGCCGGAGGAGGTCGAGACCGCCCTGCGCCACCTGGTAGCGGCCGCTCACGCGGTCCGCGAGCAGCCGGGCGGCCTGCAGCCGGTCACCTGACCTGCACACTGATCACACCTTTCCCGTCCGAGCCAGGAGCACCGTGGGCCGCGTCCGTCGCCTGATCTTCACTCTGCAGGACTCCTCGCGCACGCAGCTGTGGCCCCGGCCGGCTGCGGCGATCGCGCTGGCTCTGTTCCTCGGCGTCCTGCTGCCGCGGCTCGACGGCGCGTACAACGACAAGCTCCCGGTCTGGCTGAAGGCCTACCTGTTCGGGGGCGGAGCTGCCTCGGCGAAGGATCTGCTGTCGGCGATCGTCGGCTCGTTGATCACGGCCACCTCGCTCACCTTCTCGCTGACGATCGTCACGCTCCAGCTGGCCTCGAGCCAGTTCAGCCCACGGTTGCTGCGCACCTTCACCCGAGACCGGGTCGTGCACTACACGCTGGCACTGTTCCTCGGGACCTTCACGTACGCCCTGACGGTCCTGCGAACCGTCCGCACCCAGGCCGACGACCGCACCGTCTTCGTCCCGCAGATCGCGGTCACGCTCGCGTTCGTCCTGACCGTCGCCAGCGTGATCGCGCTCGTGCTGTTCCTCTCCCACCTCGCCCGCCAGATCCGGGTGGAGAACATGCTCCGCGTCGTGCACGAGGACGCGGGCGACACTCTCATGAAGGTGACCCAGGAGCGGGGGGCCGAGATCGCCCGCGGCGGGACACTGCCCGAACCCCCGTCCACGGCCGTGCCCCTGTGGTCGACCACCTCCGGGTTCCTCGTCGAGGTCGACGCCGACGGGCTGCTCGGGGCTGCCGTCGAGGCGGACGCCATCGTGGTGATCGACGCGCTGCCAGGAAGCTCCCTGGTGGCGCACGCCCCGATCGGCGGTGCGTGGCGCAGGCTCGGTGACCAGGTTCGGGACGGCGCGTTCGACGAGCTGCAGCAGCAGGTCGGCGCGGCCCTGATCACCGGTTTCGAACGCACCCAGAGCCAAGACATCGGCTTCGGGATGCGCCAGATCACCGACGTCGCCGTCAAGGCGCTGAGCCCGGGCATCAACGACCCGACGACGGCCGTGCACGCGATCGGCCACCTCAGCGCGTTGCTCAGCTCGGCGGTCGACCGCGACCTCGGGCCAGCGCTGCTGCGGGACGAGGACGGGGTCGTCCGGGTGGTGCTCGGGCGCCCGGACCTGTCCCACCTGCTGGAGGTCGCCCTGACCCAGGTGCGCCGGTACGGCGCCACGGAACCGTTCGTGCTCGCCCGGATCGCTCAGACCCTGCGGGACCTCGCGTGGCGGTGCCGGAACGAGTCGGACCGCGAAGCCGTGCGCGACCAGCTCGCTCGGCTGCGGGCCACCGCGGCCGAGCAGGAGTTCGACGACAGCGAGACCCGGTGGCTGCGCGACCTGGCCCACCAGGCCGACGAGGCCCTGGCCGGTCGCTGGGTGCGCGACGGACGTCAGGTCTGAGGCTGTGACGGAGCGCACGCTTGCTGGGTGCTTGCTTTAGTTAGCAACGGGGACCACACTAGTGGCAGCGCACCGTCACCGGCACCCAGTCGACGAGCCGCCCCCGACTCACACACCACCCCCAAGAGGAGCCAGACATGAGCACCGCCACCGTCAGCCCGACCACCAAGGCGCAGGTCACGAAGACCAAGAACGACGTCACCAAGGCCAAGACCGACGCGGCCGCTGGTGCCCGCAGCGCTTCCGCCGACGCCAAGCGCGCGGCGAGCAAGGCCAAGAACCAGAGCGAGGCCATCCGTGACGGCGTGGTCAAGCACAGCAAGCGCGTCTCCGGCGCGGCGCAGGCCGAGGTCAAGGCGGTCAGCAAGCAGCCGACCCGCCCGCTGTTCTTCGCCCTCGGGATCGTCGACCGCTACGTGGAGAGCGTCAAGGACCTGCCGAACAACCTGCGCACCACCCCGAGCGCCGTCAAGGACCGGATCGTGGACACCTTCGCCACCGCCGGTGATGTTGCGGAGCGCCTGCAGCAGAACTACACCGAGGTCGCCAAGGACGGTCAGAGCCTGGTGACGTCCGTGCGCAAGCAGGACTCGACCCAGCGCGCGATCCGGCTGGCCGAGCGGGCCCGCACCCGCGGGCGCCGTGCGGTCAAGGACACCGAGCACGCGGTCGAGGCCGCCGGCGGCGCCGCTGCCGAGGCCGTCCAGAAGCTTGGCTGATCCCAGCACCTGAGAAAGGCCCCTTCCGCCAGGAGGGGGCCTTTTCTCGTGCCTTGGTGAGGTGCGTCAGTGCTCCAGCGGCGCCTGGTAGGTCCAGGAGTCGTTGTCCTTCCTCACCTGGGCACCCGCGTCCGAGACCGTACGGCTCCAGGCGACCCGGAAGCCGCCGTCCGGACGGGGCGAGCGCGGGCCGGTGACCGAGACCACCCGGCGGTCGCCGGTGTGCCCGTACAGGGTGACCGTCACCGAGCTGCCGGTCGCATGGGACGTCACCAGGACCGGCTTGCCGGTGTCGTTGCTCCATCGGTTGTCGATCTGCTTGAAGTAGAGCGTCGCCTCGCGGCCCGGCGGGTAGCGCGAGATGTAGCGACTGTGCGGCTGATGCTCCACGATCGGCAGCCCGGCGAACCACGCTGCGTTGTACATCGTGGTCGAGAATTGGCTGACCCCGCCGCCGACCTCGTCGACCAGCTCACCGTCGACGATCGCCCCGTCGGCGACGAACCCCTTGGCGCGGGTCCGCTCCCCGACGAGCCCGTTGAGGGAGAAGGTCTCGCCCGGCCCGACCACGGTGCCGTCGACGATCTCGGCCATCCGCCGGATGTTTGTCGCTCGCGGACGGCAGCAGGGGAACTTCGTGGTGAAGCTGCCGATCACCTGGTCGATCCCGGCGAGGTCGGCCTCCGTGACGGCGGGCTGCTGAACCGTCAGCGGCAACGCCGCCTGGGCAGCGCCGGCGGTGATCCCGGCAGAGAGCGCGTCGACGGCGGCACCGGTGTCGATCGCCCGGCCCGGCTGGCCCGGTCGGGGCGGCCCGGTGCTCGCAGGACGCGCGGAGAAGGACGTGTCCAGCTTGTCGGTGAGCAGCGGCTCCGCCGTCGGCGCCTGGAGGCTCGCGTTGCGGGCCGGTTGGCGCAGCTCGGCCAGTCGGGGTTCGAGCAGCGCTACGGCCGCGGCCCGGTCCACCTGGAGCGACCCCCGCTGGACTGACAGCAGACCGGCCAGCTCGGTGGGCGCGAGGGTGACGGCCGGGACGTCGGCGGACGGTGAGGTCAGGGTGAACGGCTGGGCGAGGACGGCGCGGGCCCGGTCGGCCAGCGCGCCCACCTGCTCTCCGGTGTCCGGTGGGTCCTGCACGGTCACCGGCAGCTGCACCACGGCCTGGACTCCGGACAGCAGCGCGGTGCGCAGCGTGGACACGGAGGCGTCCTGGTCGAGCTGACGGCCCGGGACCGGCGCCGTCTCCGTGACCGTGGCGGCCGGGGTGATGCTGACCCCGCCCGGGTCGGGGGCCGTGTCGACCGCGAGCGCGATCTCCCGGACCCGCGCAGCCAGAGCCGGCTCGTCGAGCACGGCCGCCGGGGGCACCGACCGGTCGCCGCCGAAGACGGCCCCGAGCCGGGCTCCGAGGCTGTCGTGCCCGGCCGAGAGCGCCGCGGCCACCGTTGCATCGAGGTCCAGCCGGGCGCCCAGCGCCGCCGGGTCGATCGGCACCGGTCCGACCGGGGAGTCGCCCGCCTCGGCCACCAGCACCCGGGAGTAGGCGGGCGCCAGCCGGTCACCCAGCTGCTGCCGCAGGTCGGCTGCGCCGAGGCCGCCGACCTCCAGCGCACCCACCCGGGTGCCTGGCAGCGCCTCGTCGGCTTGCGCCGCGACGAGCCCGGCGAGCACGATGACCACCACCGCCACGACCATGAGCGGCACGAGCAGGAGCAGACGACGGGACATCGCGGTGACGGCAGGCACGGTCCGACGGTGCCAGACGCGCGGCACAGCGGACGAACGCGGACGCAGGTCGATATCAGACCGACACCTGATCGGCTGTCGGTGACGCTGCTGCGGCTGCAGGCGCAGACCCGGGGGCAGGACGAGAGCCAAGGCGTGCACACCTCGCACGGGTTCGCGTACGGCCACCACCCGGGGCCGACCTCGCTCGGCGCGCTCGTGCTCCACGACCAGCACACGCTGCAGGCCGGGTGCGGCTTCGCGCCGCACGAGCATCGTGAGCTGGAGATCGTCACGTGGGTGGTGTCGGGCCGCCTCGAGCACCTCGGTGAGGACGGCAGCCTCGTCCCGCTCGGGCCGGGCACGGTGCAGCACCTGACAGCCGGCACCGGGGTGCGTCACGCTGAGCACGCCGGGGCCGGCGGGGCGCAGGTCGTCCAGTGCTGGCTGCTGCCGGACGCGGCAGGTCGCCCGCCGGCCTACCGGTCGCGGCAGCCCTTGCTCACGCCGGCGCTGACCGAGGTGCTCGCCCTGCGGGAAGGCTCGCTGCTGGTCGCCCGGCTCGACCCCGGGGAGTCCGTCGACGTGCCGCAGGCGCCGTACGTCCACGCGTTCGTCACGTACGGGAGCCTGACGTACGCGGACGCAGAGCGGCTCCGGGCCGGGGACGCGCTGCACCTCACCGGTGAGGGTCGTGTGAGGTTGACCGCCTCGACGCCTGCCGAAGTGATCGTGTGGGTACTCCACGGGACGAGCTGGCATCCCGATCTCGACGGACAGGACCACACATGACCGAGCGCGCGACCAGGCCCCACGTCGTGATCATCGGCAGCGGCTTCGGAGGGCTATTCGCCGCCAAGCGTCTGAAGCGGGCCAAGGTCGACGTCACCCTGATCGCCCGGACGACGCACCACCTGTTCCAGCCGCTGCTCTACCAGGTGGCGACCGGCATCCTGTCCGAGGGCGAGATCGCCCCAGCGACCCGCGAGATCCTGCACCGTCAGAAGAACGCGACCGTGCTGCTCGGGGAAGTCACCCGGATCGACGTCGCGAACCGGACGGTCCTCAGCGAGAGCGCGCTGGGCGAGACCGTGACGCCGTACGACCAGCTCATCGTCGCCGCCGGCTCCTCGCAGAGCTACTTCGGCAACGAGGAGTTCGCGGAGCACGCACCGGGCCTCAAGACGATCGACGACGCGCTCGAGCTGCGCGGCCGCATCTTCGGCTGCTTCGAGCTGGCCGAGCTGTCCGGCGACCCGGACCAGATCGACCGGCTCCTGACCTTCGTGGTGATCGGCGCCGGCCCGACCGGGGTCGAGATGGCCGGGCAGATCTCCGAGCTGGCACGGCGTGCTCTCAAGACCAACTTCAGGAACTTCGACCCGCGTACGGCGAGGGTCGTCCTGCTCGACGCCGCCGACACCGTCCTCGGCGGCTTCGGTCCGAAGCTGTCGACCAGGGCGGTGGCGCACCTGCGGCAGAAGCTGCAGATCGACGTGCAGCTCGGCGCGATGGTCACCGGCGTCGACCAGCGCGGTCTGACCGTCAAGGACAGGGACGGATCGATCCGGCGGATCGAGGCGGTGTGCAAGGTCTGGGCGGCGGGGGTGCAGAGCAGCCCGCTGGGGCAGCAGCTCGCCGAGCAGACCGGCGCCGAGACCGACCGCGCCGGTCGCGTCAAGGTGCTCCCGGACCTCACCCTGCCCGGCTACCCCGAGATCCACGTCACCGGCGACATGGTCGGGCTCGGGCTCCCGGGCGTCGCGCAGGTCGCGATCCAGACCGGCCGCTACAGCGCCGACGCGATCAAGAAGGGCGGCTCACGAGCGCCCTTCGAATATCACGACAAGGGCAACATGGCGACGATCTCGCGGTTCAGCGCCGTCGCCTCGGTCGGGCGCATCCAGCTGATCGGGTTCCTGGCCTGGCTGATGTGGCTCGCCGTCCACCTGGTCTACGTGGTCGGCTTCAAGAGCCGGCTCACCACCGTGATCGGCTGGTCCGTCAGCTTCCTGGGCCGCGGCCGGTCCGAGCGGGTCGCAACCCAGCAGCAGGTGGTCGCCCGGAACGCGCTGGCCCAGATCGGCGCGGCCGGGCCGCTCGGCCCCGGCCGGCTGCTCCAGGAGCAGGGTGTGAGCGAGTCCGGCCCGGCCCCCCGCGGGGGCAGCCGGCGCCTGCCGGTCTGACCTCTTCAGGACTGCTCCCGACCTTGAGCAGGCCGGGGGCGCGTGGCCGGAGCCTGTCGGGGAACGAGCCCGCCATGAGCCGACTCACCGGGACCGTCGCCCTCGTCACCGGAGCAAGCTCCGGGATCGGCGAGGCCACCGCCCTCGACCTTGCTGCTCAGGGCGCCGCCGTCTCGCTGGTCGCCCGGCGAACGGACCGCCTCGAACAGCTGGCGGGCCGCATCCGTGAGGCGGGCGGGACCGCCCTGGTGATCGGCGGGGATGCGGGGGACGTCGTCGATCCCTCGTCCGCCGCCGCGGCCGTGGAGACCACCGTCCGCGAGCTGGGTCGCCTGGACACGCTGGTCAACAACGCCGGAGTCATGCTGCTCGGGCCCGCGCTCGAGGCTCCGCTCGAGGAGTGGCAGAAGATGGTGTCGCTCAACGTCACCGGTCTGCTGCAGGTCACTCACGCTGCGCTGCCGCACCTGGTCGCGGCCGCGGCCGACAGTCCCCGCGAGGTGGCGGACCTGGTGCTGATCAGCTCGGTCGCGGGCCGGGTGGCAAGGAACGGCAGCGGGGTCTACAACGCGACCAAGTTCGGGGTCGGTGCCGTCGGCGAGTCGCTCCGACAGGAGCTGTCGCCCAAGAACGTCCGGGTCTCGCTGGTCGAGCCCGGTGCGGTCTCGACCGAGCTGGGCAGCCACAACCGGCCCGAGGTGCGCGAGAGCATGCGAGCACGCTTCGCCGACATGGAGCGGCTCGAAGCCCAGGACATCGCCGACGCCATCACCTACGTCGTGACCCGGCCTCGTCGGGTCGCCGTCAACGAGATCCTGATCCGCCCCACCGATCAGGTCATGTAGTCGCAGGCGTTAGCTGCCAGATCGGGACTGCCTGGCCGGGCTCCGGTCGGCCCAGGGGTGAGCCGACTCCAGCTGAGAAGCAAGCCGGACCAGGACGTCCTCGCGCCAGGGTCCGGCGACCAGCTGCATCCCGACCGGTAGGCCGCCGGTCGAGGTGTTCAGCGGCAGCGACACAGCCG
>JBBSTR010000092.1:0-8891 GCA_038235705.1 Mycobacteriales bacterium | reverse complement strand
TCCTGCGTCATCCTCGCCCGTGAGGTCTGGGAGACCAGCGGGCACGTGGCGACCTTCTCCGACCCGCTGGTCGAGTGCACGAGCTGTCACAACCGGTTCCGCGCCGACCACCTCGAGGAGTCCGCCGGCAAGCCCTTGGCCGAGCTGGCCTGCCCGCACTGCGGCAACCGCGGCACGTGGACCGAGCCGAAAAACTTCTCGGGGCTGCTGAAGACCTCGCTGGGACCGGTCGACGACGGCTCGGGGCTCGCCTACCTGCGACCGGAGACGGCGCAAGGCATCTTCATCAACTACGCCAACGTGCAGCAGAGCAGCCGCAAGAAGCCACCGTTCGGGATCGGCCAGATCGGCAAGAGCTTCCGCAACGAGATCACGCCGGGCAACTTCATCTTCCGCACCCGCGAGTTCGAGCAGATGGAGATGGAATTCTTCGTCAAGCCGGGCGAGGACGAGACCTGGCACCAGTACTGGATCGACGAGCGCCTTTCCTGGTACGTCGACCTGGGGGTGAACCCGGACGACCTGCGCCTGTTCGAGCACCCCGCCGAGAAGCTGTCGCACTACTCCAAGCGCACGGTCGACGTGGAATACCGGTTCGGCTTCACCGGTGGGGAGTGGGGCGAGCTCGAAGGTGTCGCGAACCGCACCGACTACGACCTGTCGGTGCACGCGAAGGCCTCCGGCGAGAACCTCGACTACTTCGACCAGGAGTCCGGCGAGCGTTGGACGCCGTACGTCATCGAGCCCGCCGCCGGCGTCGACCGCGCGGCGCTGGCGTTCCTGCTCGACGCCTACACCGAGGACGAGGCGCCCAACGCCAAGGGCGGCATCGACAAGCGCGTCGTGCTCAAGCTGGACCCGCGGCTCGCTCCGGTGAAGGTGGCCGTGCTGCCGCTCTCGCGCAACGTCGACCTGTCGCCGGTCGCCCGCGACCTGGCCGCCTCGCTGCGCAAGGTCTGGTCGACCGACTTCGACGACGCGGGCGCGATCGGGCGGCGCTACCGCCGGCAGGACGAGGTCGGCACGCCGTTCTGCGTGACGGTCGACTTCGACACCCTCGAGGACCAGGCGGTGACCGTACGGTCGCGCGACCTGATGACCCAGGAGCGGGTCTCGCTGGACGCGGTGCAGCGCTACCTGAACGACGCCCTCGGCCCCGTCTGACTCGTCGGGTGATCACGAGCCGCCCGCTGTAGCGATCGAGAGGGCCCCGATTCCGCTACACGGGGCATCTCGTGATCATCGACCAGCAGCGCGTGCGGCGCGGGCGAACCCCCGGCGCACCCGGTCCACGAGCTGCTCCGGGTCATGGAGGGCCAGGCGCCACGTGTAGCGGACGACTGTCCAACCTGCGTCTCGCAGCCTGTCCTCGCGCAGCTTCTCGGCGAGGACCACCTGATCGGGCGGGATCTCGAAGCGCCGGGAGTACTTGATCATCCCGTCTGCCTCGGCGATCAGGCGAGACGATCTCCAGAGGTGGTCGACCCGGCCGATGCATCCGCGGCCGTCGAAGACCTCGACCTGGCCCTCGGGTTCCTCGGTCCCGGCCTGCACCATGCGCAGCCTCCCAAGGGACTCCAGCGGCGGCTCGGCGGTGTCGCGGCCCAGCGCGACGGCCCGTGACGCGGCCGCGTTCCCCCTGGCGCGGCCACCGGCGGCCACGATCGCCTCCATCTCGGTCCGGGGCACGCACCGGCGGAGGGCTTCGTCGACGATGGCGATCCCGGCCAGCAGGCCGTCGTCGCGGGCGACGTCGACCGCGGTCCTGGCCAGGCTCGTCAGCGCCACGTCCCGGTGGTGCACGACCTGGGCGTCCGGGGATCCACGGGCCGCCAGGCGGTCGCGGTGCGGGACCACGGTCGCGCAGGACGACGGCGGGCTCGGCTCTGGTGAGCAGCGGCAGCTCGTGGATCGCGGCTGCCGTACGTCCGACGGCCACCCACCGCGTCTGCCCCGAGGGACTGCCCGGCGCGCTGCGGAGGACGGCAGCCGCCACGTGACGGGCACGACGGTCGCGGGGGTCGTCGCACCGGGCCGGGGCGAGCATCCCCCGGCCCAGCGCGGTCCAGTCACCTCGCCGCACCGCGGTGACGAGCTGCGCCGGGGTGAGGCCACAGTCCAGGGCCTGCTGCCGGTTGAGGACGCCCGCCTGACGACGGGCGACGCGGCGGGCCTGCGCGTACGCCGTCTCCAGCTCCCTGCCAGCAGGTTCTCTGACGGTGGTCCCCGCTCCGAGTTGTCCACAGCTCGACCCCCACCAACGACATGATCACGAACCTCCCCCTGTCGCGACGGAAGGGCCGTGACCCTCGCTGCACGGGTGGTCTCGTGATCTTCATCGAGCCGGGCCCCGCTACGGTCGGTAGGTGGCACGGTGGGCGGAGGGCGCGGTCGTCGCTGTGCTGGTCTTGGCAGGGGCCGGGCCGGTGGCGGCGCAGCTGCCGGCGAGCCGGGCGCTGTTCGACCTGCCGGCCGGGCTGGCGGAGGTCAGCGGTGCTGCGTACGGGAAGAACGGGGTCCTGTACGTCCACGAGGACAGCGGCAGCAGAGCAGTCGTCACCGGGCTCGACCCGACGACCGGGAAGATCCTCGGTCGCCACGACCTCGGGGTCGACGCGCGGGACTGGGAGGACATCGCCGAGGGTCCGGACGGGCTCTACGTCGCCGACATCGGCGACAACAGCAGCAAGCGCGATCGCGGCCTGCTGGTGCGCGTGCTTCCCGACCCGACCACCGCGAAGGCGCCGCCGACCCGGAGCGTGCGCCTGACGTACGAGGACGGGCCGCGCGACGCCGAGACGCTGCTGGTGCACCCGCGCACCGGCCAGGTGCTGGTCGTGACGAAGTTCGCCGCCCTGGTCTTCGCCGCCCCCCAGCCGTTCGGACCTGGCGTGATGACCCGGGTCGGGCAGCTGCGGGTCGGTTTCACCGGCACGGCCGGTGGGCCCGAGCGGGCCGGACCGGCCGCGCAGGTGCTGGTCACCGGCGGGGACGTCTCCCCGGACGGACGGCGTGTCGTGGTCCGGACCTACACGGACGCCTACGTGTACGAGGTGCCGGGCGACGACCTGGTCGCGGCGCTGGCCACCACGCCGACGGTGCTCGCGCTGCCGCCGACCGAGCAGGGCGAGGCGATCACCTGGACGCCGGACGGCAAGGCACTGGTCACGACGGGCGAGGGGGAGGGCACCCCGGTGTACGAGACCCCGGCCCCTCCGGTGCGGGCGCCGGCGACGCTGAGCCCGTCGTCGACGGCCTTGTCGCCCCCGGCAGCGGCAGCGCCCGACCGCTCGCTGCTGCTGGCCGGTGGTGCGGCCGTCGTCGCCCTGCTGGCGGGGGTGCTCGTGGCGGTCCGGACCCGTCGGACCGGGTAGGCCGGGCGCCACATCCGGTACCTTTCCGCGACCGGCCGCCGCACTGACGGTCGTACAGCCCGGGGAGCCCTCGTGGTCAAGCTCGTGTACGACTTCGCAGAAGGCGGGCGCGAACTTTCGGGCCTGCTGGGTGGCAAGGGCGCGAACCTCGCCGAGATGACCCTGCTCGGGCTGCCGGTCCCGCCGGGCTTCACGATCACCACCGAGGCGTGCAAGGCGTACCTGCAGACCGGGGAGGTGCCCGCCGAGCTCGCGGCCGAGGTCGGCGAGCACCTGAACACCCTGCAGGAGACGGTCGGCAAGCGGCTCGGTGACCCCGACGACCCGCTGCTGGTCAGCGTCCGCTCCGGTGCTGCGGCGAGCATGCCGGGGATGATGGACACCGTCCTGAACCTGGGGCTGCACGACGGCAGCGTCGAGGGCCTGGCGCGGCAGTCCGGCAGCGAGCGGTTCGCGTGGGACTCCTACCGCCGGCTCCTGGCGATGTTCGGCGGGACCGTGCTCGGGGTCCACGGCTTTGCCGAGGCGCTCGAGGGGGCCAAGCGGGCCAAGGGCGTGCGTACCGACAACGAGCTCGACGCGGCCGACCTGAAGGCCCTGGTCAGCACGTTCAAAGATCTTGTCCTCCAGCAGAGCGGGAAGCCCTTCCCGCAGGACCCGGAGGTGCAGCTGGAGCTAGCCACCCGGGCGGTCTTCGACAGCTGGAACGGCGAGCGGGCCCGGCTCTATCGCCGGCAGGAACGCATCCCGTCCGATCTCGGGACCGCGGTCAACGTGTGCTCGATGGTGTTCGGCAACCTCGGTCCGGACTCCGGCACCGGAGTCGCGTTCACCCGCGACCCGGGCGACGGGACGCCGGGTGTCTACGGCGACTACCTGCAGGACGCACAGGGCGAGGACGTCGTCGCCGGGATCCGCAACACGGTGCCGCTGGCTGACCTCGAGCAGATCGACAAGGCCAGCTACGACCGGCTGCTGGAGATCATGGCGACGCTGGAAGGGCACTACCGGGACCTCTGCGACATCGAGTTCACGGTCGAGCGCGGTCAGCTGTGGATGCTGCAGACCCGGGTCGGCAAGCGCACCGCCGGGGCCGCGTTCCGGATCGCGACCCAGCTCGTCGACGAGGGGAAGATCACCGAGGACGAGGCGCTGACCCGGGTCACCGGCGCGCAGCTGGCCCGGTTGATGTTCCCGGCGTTCGGGTCCACCGACGACGGCAGCCGCACGCTGTTCGGCCGGGGCATGGGCGCGAGCCCGGGGGCTGCGGTGGGCGCGGTGGTGTTCACCTCCGAGCACGCGGTCGAGCGCGCGGGCCGGGGCGAGGACGTCATCCTCGTACGCCGTGAGACCACCCCGGACGACCTGGCGGGGATGATCGCCGCGCAGGGCGTGCTGACCAGTCGTGGCGGCAAGACCAGTCACGCCGCCGTCGTCGCCCGCGGGATGGGCAAGACGTGCGTCTGCGGGGCCGAGGACCTCGAGGTCGACCTCGAGGCCGGCACGGTGACCGCCCCGGACGGCACCGTCGTGCGCGAGGGCGACACGATCAGCCTGGACGGTACGAACGGAGCCGTCTACCTCGGCGCCGTCCCCGTACGTCCGAGCCCGGTCGTGCAGTACTTCGAGGGCGAGCTGGCGCCCGAGGACGGCGACGACCTTGTCAAGGCCGTGCACCGGCTGGTCGGGCACGCGGACGCCGCCCGCCGGCTGGGGGTGCAGGCCAACGCCGACACGGCCGAGGACGCCGCGCGCGCCCGCCGGTTCGGGGCGTCCGGCATCGGGCTCTGCCGCACCGAGCACATGTTCCTCGGCGAGCGCCGACAGCTGGTCGAGGATCTCGTGCTCGCCGACGGGCCGGAGGACCAAGGTCGGGCGCTGGACGCTCTGCTCCCGCTGCAGCGGGAGGACTTCGAGGGCATCCTGCGCGCGATGGACGGGCTGCCGGTCACGGTCCGCCTGCTCGACCCGCCGCTGCACGAGTTCCTGCCCGACCTCACCGACCTGTCGGTCGAGGTGGCCGTGGCCGAGGCCCTGGGCAACCCGGTCGAGCCGAGGACGCAGACCCTGCTGGAAGCGGTAAGGCGGTTGCACGAGAGCAACCCGATGATCGGGCTGCGCGGCGTCCGGCTCGGACTGGTCATCCCCGGCCTGTTCGGCATGCAGGTCCGGGCGCTCGCCGAGGCGACCAGGACGCTGCAGGGCGAAGGGCTCGACCCTCGGCCCGAGGTGATGGTGCCGCTGGTCGGTGCGGTCCAGGAGCTGGAGGCGGTCCGAGAGGAAACCCTCAGGATCCTCGCTGATGTCGGGGTGTCCGCCCAGGTCGGGACGATGATCGAGATCCCCCGGGCGGCGGTCACGGCCGGCCAGATCGCCGGGGCGGCCGACTTCTTCTCCTTCGGCACCAACGACCTCACCCAGATGGGGTGGGGCTTCTCCCGGGACGACGTCGAGGGCTCGTTCTTCAGCCGCTACCTCGACCTCGGTATCTTCGGGGTCAGCCCTTTCGAGAGCATCGACGTCGACGGCATCGGCGCCCTCGTACGGCTGGCGGTCGAGGCGGGACGAGGCGCGAAGCCCGACCTGAAGATCGGGGTCTGCGGCGAGCACGGAGGTGACCCGGCGAGCATCGGCTTCTTCCACGAGGCGGGCCTGGACTACGTGAGCTGCTCGCCGTTCCGGGTGCCCGTCGCTCGGCTGGAGGCGGGGCGCGCCGCCGTACGGTCCCGCACCTGACCGCAACCGCTGCGACACTGGTGGCGTGCTGCTGCTCTCCCGAACTGTCCGACGCGTCGTCGGCGCACTCGTGCTCCTGGTCCTGCTCGGGGTTGGGGCGACGGCCGGGAGCATCTGGTGGACGGCTCGTCAGGACGACCGGACACGTAGCGACGTCATCGTCGTGCTCGGCGCCAGCCAGGCGAACGGAAAACCGCTCGGCGTGCTGCAGGCGCGGCTCGACCACGCCAAGGCCCTGTTCGACGCCGGCGTCGCCCCCCGGGTGGTGACGGTCGGCGGCGGTCAGCCGAACGACCGGTTCACCGAGGGTGCGGCTGGCAAGAGATACCTGGAGTCGCACGGCGTCACGAACGCGGTGTCGGTCGGCGAGGGCAGCAACACCCTGCAGAGCCTCGAGGCGCTGTCGATGAAGATGAAGGCGGAGGGCTGGTCGTCCGCCGTGCTGGTCACCGACCCGTGGCACAGCCTGCGGTCCCGTTCGATGGCCCGTGACCTCGGGATCGACGCGGTCACCTCACCGACCCGCTCCGGCCCGTCGGTGGCCACCCGCAGCGTGGAGGTCCGTTACGTCGCCCGGGAGACGGCCGGCCTGATCTTCTACGAGCTGTTTCAGTCCTGGCGATAATCACGTGACGACCGAGCCGAACGCCCGTACGGTCCCGGTCCATGGCTCTGGTCTGCCGCGTCGACCGCGGTGCGTACGACGTCCTCACCGAGGACGGTCCCCGTCGGGTGCGGGCGCTCCCGCGCGGGGTCGTGGCAACGGTGGGAGACCGCGTCGTGCTCGACGACGACCGGGCGGTCGCGCTCGAGCCCCGCACCAGCCTGCTGGCCCGGGGAGCCTCCTCCGGCCACGCGGTCGCGCAACCGCTCGCGGCCAACGTCGACGTGGTGCTGCTCTGCTTCGGTCTCCACGTGCCGGTCCCGAGCCGTCGGCTCGCAGAGCTGTTGGTGATCGCCTGGGACAGCGGCGCGCGGCCGGTGGTCGTGCTGACCAAGACCGATCTCTGCGCTGACCTGGAGCTCGTACGGGACGAGGTGGCCGCCCAGGCTCCCGGCGCACCGGTCGTCGCCGTGAGCGCCACCCGGAGCGAGCTGCACGAGCTCACCCCTCACGTCCGGGGGACGCTGGTCCTGCTCGGCGCGTCCGGCGCCGGTAAGTCGACGCTGCTCAACGCGCTCGCCGGCGAGGACGTGATGCTCACCGGTGCGGTACGCGCCACCGACGGCGAGGGGCGGCACACCACGACGCACCGTGAGTTGTTCGTGCTGCCCTCAGGTGCGGTGGTGATCGACACGCCGGGCCTGCGGGAGGTCGCGGTCCGGGCCGGGTCCCTAGCGGTCGAACAGACGTTCGGCGACGTGACGGCCGTCGCGGAGCTCTGCCGCTTCGCCGACTGCGGTCATGGCGGGGAGCCGGGCTGCGCGGTGGCGGCCGCGCTCGCGGACGGCTCGCTGACCCAGAGCCGGCTTGCCGACTGGCAGCACGTGGCGCGCGAGGCGGCCTACCAGGCGCGACGCAGCGACGTGCGGCTGCGGCAGGAAGAGCGCGCCGTGTGGAAGCGGCGCACCCGCGAACGACGCCAACGCCTCTAGGGTCGTCGGGTGGGCCATGCCGGGTATGACGAGCGCGACCGGGAGCGCAGGGTGGGCGGGCCCGAGCGGCCGGGCCGCAGCCCGTTCCAACGCGATCGCGCGCGGGTGCTCCACTCCGGGGCCTTCCGGCGCCTCGCCGGCAAGACGCAGGTCGTCGAGCCCGTCACGGCGTCGCCCGCCGCGCCTCGCACCCGGCTGACGCACTCGCTCGAGACCGCGCAGGTCGGGCGGGAGCTGGGCGGCTCGCTCGGGTGCGACCCCGATCTCGTCGACGCGGCCTGCCTCGCGCACGACCTGGGGCATCCTCCGTACGGGCACAACGGCGAGACCGCGCTCGACGCGGTCGCGCAGCCCTGTGGCGGTTTCGAGGGCAACGCGCAGTCGCTGCGGGTCCTGACCCGGCTGGAGGTCAAGGTTGACCGCGCGGGGCTCGACCTGACCCGGGCCGCGCTCGACGCCGCGACAAAATACCCGTGGGTTCGGGGCAGCGGGCCCAAGTACGGAGCCTACGACGACGATCTCCAGGCCTTCGCCTGGGTGCGCGACGGTGCTCCGGGCGAGCGCAGGTGCCTCGAGGCGCAGGTGATGGACTGGGCCGACGACGTCGCCTACTCGGTACACGACTACGAGGACGGCGTCCTCGCCGGGCTGATCGACCCGGCGACGACCGACTGGGAGCGGGTCACCGAGGCGGCGCGGGCTTACAGCGACGACCCCGACCTACGCGAGGTCGCGCGCACGCTCGTGCCACGGCTGCCGGTGCGGTTCGACGGAGGTGCGGCCACGACCGGCCGGCTCAAGGCCGTCACCAGCGACCTGATCGGCCGGTTCTGCGTCAGTGCCGAGCAGGCGACACGGGCGGCGCACGGCGACGGCGACCTCACCCGCTACGTCGCCGACCTGATCGTGCCCGCAGACGTCCGGGCCGAGTGCGCGCTGCTCAAGGCGGTCGCAGCGGTGTATGTCATGGCTCGCCCGGGAGTCGGTGCAGCTCAGGAACGCGAGCGCGAGCGGGTGACGCAGCTCGTGCAGCGGCTGTGCGCGCGGCCCGAGGCGCTCGACCCGCTGGCCGCCGCGGCCTGGCGGGCGGCGCCGGACGACGCGGCCCGGCTCCGCGCCGTGGTCGACCAGGTGGCCTCGCTCACCGACGCCTCCGCCGTCCATCTGCTCGGGACAGTGACCGGC
>JBBSTR010000091.1:0-8949 GCA_038235705.1 Mycobacteriales bacterium | reverse complement strand
GGCGTCTACGCAGCCAAGGTCGTCGTGCTCGGTGCTGGGGTCTCCGGGATGAACGCCGCCGCCATCGCGCTGGGGATGCAGGCCGAGGTGCTGGTGCTCGATCGCGACCTCCGCAAGCTTCGTGAGGCCGACCGGATCTACCAGGGGCACCTGCAGACGGTCGCCTCCAACGCCTACGAGGTCGAGAAGGCGGTGCTGGACGCCGACCTGGTGATCGGCGCCGTCCTCGTCGCCGGGGCCAAGGCCCCGACGTTGGTCACCGACGCGCTGGTGGCCCGGATGAAGCCGGGCTCGGTGCTCGTCGACATCGCGGTCGATCAGGGCGGATGCTTCGAGTCCACCCGCCCCACGACGCACTCCGACCCGACGTTCGCCGTCGAGGGGTCGTTGTTCTACTGCGTCGCCAACATGCCGGGGGCGGTGCCGCACACCTCGACGTACGCGCTGACCAACGTGACGTTGCCTTACGTCCTGGAGCTGGCGGACCACGGCGTCCGGGATGCTGCCGGGCGCGACCCGGCGCTCGCGCTCGGGGTGACCACCGTCGACGGCGCACTGATCTCACAACCTGTGGCGGAGGCGCACGGACTGACCTGGACCACGTTGGCCGAGGCGTTCGGCTGACCCCCGCCCAGGTCGCCGAGCGTTACCTCGACCACCTGACCGTGGAGCGCGGCCTGTCGGCCAACACTCTGCTGTCCTACCGTCGCGACCTGCGCCGCTACCTCGATCACCTGGACGTCGAGGACCTCGCGGACGTGCACGAGAGCGACGTGGCCGCGTTCCTCGTACGGCTGCGGGAGGGTTCGCAAGGGCACCAGCCGCTGTCGCCCAGCTCTGCGGGCCGGGCCGTCGTCGCGGTGCGCGGGATGCACCGCTTCGCGCACCGGGAGGGGTTGACCCCGAACGACCCGTCGCGGGAGGTGTCGCCGCCGTCAGCCGAACGGCGTCTCCCGAAAGCGATCGACGTCACGGAGGTCGAGGCGCTGCTCGCCGCTGCGTCGGCGGGGGACACCTCGTCGTCCTTGCGGGACCGCGCCCTGCTAGAGCTGCTCTACGGCACCGGCGCGCGCATCTCGGAGGCGGTCGGGCTCGACGTCGACGACCTCGTCCGGGCAGAGGGGCTGCTCCGTCTCGCGGGCAAGGGCGGGCGGCAGCGGCTCGTCCCGGTGGGCTCCTACGCGCGGGAGGCGCTGGATGCCTACCTGGTACGCGGCCGTCCCGCTCTGTCGCAGGGGAAGACCCCGGCGGCGTTCCTCAACCAGCGTGGGGGGCGGCTGTCCCGCCAGAGCGCCTGGGCGGTGCTGCAGGCGGCGGCGGACCGGGCCGGGCTCGGGAAACGGGTCTCGCCGCACGTGCTCCGGCACTCGTTCGCGACGCACCTGCTGGACGGCGGCGCCGACATCCGGGTGGTGCAGGAGCTGCTGGGCCACGCTTCGGTGACCACGACGCAGATCTACACCCTGGTGACGGTCGATCGGCTGCGCGAGGTCTACGCCGCCAGCCACCCGCGGGCTCGGTAGGGTCCCCGGGAACACCTTTGCGAAGCGACGAGGAGACCTAGCGACGTGTCGACATCCACCCCGGTCGGGCAGGGCGGGATACCCCCCAGCCTCTCTGCGGCACAAGCCGCCGGGGTCGGCCCGACCGGTCGCAGGCTCCCGGTCTTCCAAGAGCCGAAGAAGCTCCGCAGCCACGGGCCGGCACGGATCCTGTCCATGTGCAACCAGAAGGGCGGGGTCGGCAAGACCACGTCGACGATCAACCTGGGGGCGGCCCTCGCCGAGTACGGGCGACGCGTCCTGCTGGTCGACTTCGATCCGCAGGGGGCACTGTCGGTCGGCCTCGGGGTCAACCCGCTGGCGCTGGAGACCACTGTGCACAACCTGCTGATGGACCCTGACGTCACCGTCGCCGACGTCCTGCTGGAGACCGAGATCCCCGGCATGGACCTGCTGCCGAGCAACATCGACCTGTCGGCGGCGGAGATCCAGCTCGTCAACGAGGTCGCCCGGGAGCAGACCCTGAAGCGGGTGCTCGCACCGGTCGTCGAGGACTACGACGTCGTGCTCATCGACTGCCAGCCCTCGCTGGGGCTGCTGACCGTCAACGCTCTCACGGCGTCGGACGGCGTCATCATCCCGCTGGAGTGTGAATACTTCGCCCTCCGCGGTGTAGCTCTGCTCATCACCACGATCGAGAAGGTGCGCGAAAGGCTCAACCCTGACCTGGAGGTCGAGGGCCTGCTCGCCACCATGTACGACTCCCGGACCCTTCACGGTCGGGAGGTGCTCGCGCGGCTCGTCGAGGCGTTCGGCGACAAGGTCTTCCACACCGTGATCAACCGCACGGTGCGCTTCCCGGAGACCACGGTGGCGGGGGAGCCGATCACGACGTACGCCAGCAGTTCGCTGGGGGCTCGGGCCTACCGCGACCTGGCTCGCGAGCTGCTCGCCCGCACGCCGCCGAGGGCGAGGAAGTGAGCCGCAAGCCGTTGCCGGGAGCGGACGAGCTGTTCCGAGCGACATCGCCGCCCGCTGTGCCCAGGGAGGTGAGCAACGAGCAGGGCGTGCTGGACGGGCTGGAGGGCCTTTCGGCCCTGCCGCCCGTCCCCGAGCCGACACACACCGTGGCGGCAAGGCCGACGACGAGACGTCCGGTGCGACGCGCGAAGAAGCGTGACGTGGTGCGCGCCCCGTCGGGCCGCGAGCGTCACGAGGAGAAGATCACCGTCTACGTCTCCCGCTCCGAGCTGCTCGATCTCGAGCGGGCCCGTCTGGTGCTCCGCGGCGAGCACGGGGTGGTCGTCGACCGGGGGCGGATCGTGCGTGAGGCGCTCGCGAGCGTGCTCGGCGACCTGGAGGAGCACGGCGAGGCCAGCGTCCTCGTACGACGACTGAGCGGGCCCTGACATGCTGCGCTCGCTCGGCGACCCGCAGTCCTTCGTCCTGCTGCTGCTGGCGTCCCTGGCCTTCCTGACCCTGTCCGGCTGGGTGACGGCTCTGCTCGCCTCGCGACAGGACAGCTCCGCCGGCGGAAGGTCGCCGCTGCGGGCGGAAGGACGGCTGGTGCCGGACCCGCGACACCACATCGACCCTTTCGGGGCCGTGGCGGCGCTGATCGCCGGGGTCGGCTGGGCGAAGCCGGTGGAGCGTACGACTCGTCGGCGTGGTGCCTGGTCGGTCGCGTTCACGGTCCTCACCGGGCCGGTGCTCGTGCTCCTGGTCGGCCTCGGACTGCTGGTCACGTTCCACCTGGTCAGCGGAGCGAGCCTGTCGTCGGGGGTGCCCTGGTCGCTCGTGCTGGAGCAGGGGGCGGGGGTGACCCCGTTCGGTGAACGGGCGCTCGTGCTCGCCGGGCTGGCGGGCACCTACACCGGGGCGCTGTCGCTGATCCCGCTCCCGCCGCTCCCGGGCGGTCAGGTGCTGTTCGCCGCCGCGCCCCGCACGATCGGCTGGCAGAAGGCCGAGCTGCAGCTGGTCGAACGCAACATCGGCATCGCGATCGTCCTCGCGCTGCTGCTGCTGCCGCTCGGAGGCGCGAGAGCCCTGCTGCCGATCGTGCTGGACGCGGTGTTGTCCCCGCTCGTCGCCCTGGTGACAGGCTTCTGACGTGGCGACGTCGGTCCCGTACGAGACGCGTAGCCGCACGACGCTGACGCCCGCACCGTTCGAGGTGCGCCTCGACGTGTTCCAGGGACCGTTCGACCTGCTCCTGACGTTGATCGGCAAGCACCAGCTCGACGTCACCGAGGTGGCGCTGTCGCAGGTCACCGACGAGTTCATCGCCCATATCCGTGCTGCGGGCCCTGCCTGGGACCTGGGGCAGGCGACGGAGTTCCTCGTCGTCGCGGCCACCCTGCTCGACCTCAAGACCGCCCGGCTCTTGCCAGGGACCGACGTCGAGGACGAGGAGGACCTCGCGGTCTTGGAGGCGCGCGACCTGCTGTTCGCGCGCCTGCTGCAGTATCGGGCCTACAAGGCTGCGGCCGCCCATCTCGAGCAGCTGGTGGCCGAGCAGGCAGAGCGCTATCCGCGCGCTGTCCCGCTGGACCCGGCGCTCGCAGCCCTGCTGCCCGAGATCGTCCTCGGGGTCGACCCCGAGAGGTTCGCTGCCGTCGCCGCCGAGGCGCTGACCCCCAGGCCGGAGCCTCGGGTCGGCCTGACCCACCTGCACGGGGCGCACGTCAGCGTGCCCGAGCAGACGGCGGTGCTCCGCGAGCTGCTGGGTCGCGCAGGGACCGCCTCCTTCCGGGCTCTGACCTCGGGCTGCGCGAACACGCTCGAGGTGGTGGCGCGGTTCCTGGGGTTGCTGGAGTTGTTCCGGGACGGTCGGGTGTCCTTCGCGCAGGCGCAGGCGATGGGCGAGCTGCACGTGCACTGGGTGCTGAATCCCGAGAACGTCGATGACTGAGCCTCACGTCGAGGATGAGCTCGGGGGACCCTCGCTCCCTGCCATCCTGGAGAGCGTGCTGCTGGTCACCGACCGGCCGGTCTCTCCGCTCCTGCTCGCGCAGGTCACGGAGCAGCCGACGGCGCTGGTCGAGCAGGCTCTGGTTCGACTCGCCGGGGAGTACGCGGCCTCGGGACGCGGGTTCAGCCTGCGGGAGGTGGCTGGCGGCTGGCGGCTGTTCACGCGCGCGGACTGTGCACCCTACGTCGAGCGGTTCGTGCTCGACGGCCAGCACGGCCGGCTGAGCCAGGCAGGTCTCGAGACCTTGGCGGTGATCGCCTACCGGCAGCCGGTCACCCGCTCCCGGGTGAGCGCGATCCGCGGCGTCAACGTGGACGGGGTGGTCCGCACGCTCCTGTCCAGGGGTCTGATCGCCGAGGTCGGCACGGAGGACGGTTCACCTGCGACCCTGTATGGCACCACCCCGCTGCTGCTCGAGAAGCTGGGTCTCGCCGGCCTGGACGACCTACCGTCCTTGGCCCCGATGCTGCCGCAGCTCAGCGAGGAAGAATTGGACGAGGCTGCAATGTCTCGTCCTCGACCAGAGGTTGAAACATGACGCACGTTGCCAGTGATGATCTGCCGCAGGGCATCCGCCTTCAGAAGGTGCTGGCCGCCGCCGGGGTGGGCTCACGGCGTGCCTGCGAGGTGATGATCGACGAGGGTCGCATCTCTGTCGACGGTGACCCGGTCCTGGAGCAGGGACGTCGGGTCGACCCGGAGAAGCAGATCGTGCGGGTCGACGGGATGCGCATCACCACCGCCACCGGCCAGGTCCACCTGGCGCTCAACAAGCCGGCCGGCATGCTGACCGCGATGAGCGACGCAGACGGCCGCCCGCACGTCGGCGAGCTGGTCAAGGACCGCGCCACCCGGCTGTTCCACGTCGGGCGGCTCGACGCCGACACCGAGGGGCTGCTGCTGCTCACCAACGACGGTGAGCTGGCCCACCGGCTCGCGCACCCCAGCTATCAGGTGAGCAAGACCTACCTTGCCGAGGTGATCGGGCCGCTGGCCCGAGACGTCGGACGTCGGCTCCGGGCCGGCATCGAACTGGAGGACGGGCCTGCCACCGTCGACTCCTTCCGGCTCGTCGACAGCAACGCCAACCGCGTCCTGGTGGAGATCATCCTGCACGAGGGCCGCAAGAACATCGTGCGCCGCATGCTCGAGGCAGTCGATCACCCCGTGCAGCGGCTGGTCCGCACCGCGGTCGGGCCGATCCAGCTCGGCGCTCAGAAGCCGGGCCGCCCTCGGGCCCTGAACCGTCAGGAGCTCGCCTCGCTGTACGAGCTCGTCGGGCTGTGACGACAGGACGGAGCGCAGACCCGACGTCAGCACGCTGGCGGGCCGGGGCCCTGCCAGTACGCCGGCGGGCCGCGGCCCTGCCAGCACGCCGGCGGGCCGGGGCCCCGGGCTCGTCGTGACGGCGGACGTCCTGGTCGTCGGCAGCGGACTGATCGGCACCTCGCTCGGTCTCGCTCTGACGCCTAGCCGCGACGTGCTCCTCGCGGACGCCGACCCGGTCACGCTCGAGCGAGCGGTCGCGAGGGGAGCCGGTCGTGCCTGGGACGGCCGTGAACGGGTCGGCATCGTCGTCGTCTGCACCCCGCCGCGGACCGTCGCCGGCCAGCTGGTGCGGCTGGAGCGGCAGGGCGTCGGGCTTAGCTACACCCACGTCTGCAGCGTGCAGGCTCCGGTTCAACGGGAGGTCGAGGCCCTGGGTGGGCAGCTGCGAACGCTGTGCGGCGGCCACCCGATGGCGGGCAAGGAGCAGAGCGGTCCAGAGGCGGCCAGCGGTGACCTGTTCCTCGGTCGGCCGTGGGCGATCTGCCCCGGGCCGCGGACGACCGGTCGCGCCCAGGGCGACCTCACGGCGCTGGCGCGCGCCGTCGGCGCCGAGCCGGTGCAGCTGAGTCCTGACGAGCACGACGCCGTCGTGGCGCTCGTCAGCCACGTCCCTCAGCTTGCCGCCAGTGCGCTGGCCGCACGCCTGGTGCCCCGACACGTCCCCGACCCGGAGCCCGGCCTGCACGAGCCGCGCGAGCCGGCCCCTCCGACCGCCTTGCCGCTGGCCGGGCCGGGGCTCCAGGACAGCACCCGGCTGGCCGCCAGCGACCCCGACCTGTGGCGCGAGGTGCTGCTCCTCAACGCCGCGAACGTGGCTCCGGTGCTACAGCTGCTCGCCGAGGACCTGGCCCGGGCAGCACGCGCACTCCAGGCGGGGAACGACGACGGTGAGACCGTCCACGACCTGCTGCGACGAGGTCGGGCCGGGCGCGAGCTCGTCCCGGTCAAGCGCGGCGAGCGCGGTGCGGCCTTCGCGACCGTCGTGGTCTCGGTCGCCGACGCCCCGGGCCGGCTGGCTGCGTTGCTGACGGCGGCGGGCGCCGGCGGCGTGAACGTCGAGGACGTCCGGGTCGAGCACCTGACCGGCCGACCCACCGGGGTGATCGAGCTTGTCGTACGCACGGAGACGCAGGACGAGGCGAAGGCGGTGCTGCGCGCAGCGGGCTGGGCGGTCCTCGGGTAACCCGCCCCCGCGCCCCCGCACCGAAGGCCCGCACCGCGCTCCCCGGCTCCCCGGCGCGATCATGGGCGCTGAGCGCGCTGCCTGCGCTCGAGCTTCATGATCGTGAGACCGGGTCGGGGCGGGTCGTGATCCCGTCGCGGGGGGCGGGGCGGCGGAGGCAGGCGCCGTCGGCACCGACGGGGGTAGCGTCCGCGGACCATCAGGTCGAGACAGGAGCCGGGACATCGCGCACATCGGTTCCCCAGTCGCGGCCGGCGACGACCAGTCGCACGGCGGGCACATCGCCCTGGACGGCCCGTCCGGGTCGGGCAAGAGCACGGTGGCGCGCGCGGTCGCCGTGCGCCTGGGATGGCGCTATGTCGACACAGGGGCGACTTACCGTGCGGCGACCGTGGCGGTGCTCGAGGCCGGGGTCGACCCCGCCGACGAGCCGGCCGTCACCGACCTCGTCACGCTGCTGACGGCCCGCGGCGGCCTGACCCTCGGCACCGACCCGACCGCTCCGTCCGTACGCCTTGACGGGCGGGACGTCAGCGAGGAGGTGCGCGGCGCGGCCGTCACGGCTGCGGTCAGCGCGGTGAGCGCGCACCCAGGCGTACGCAGCCTGCTCGTCGCGCTGCAGCGGACGTGCGCAGGGCCCGCGGCTGTGGTCGAGGGTCGCGACATCGCGAGCGTCGTGCTGCCGGACGCTGCCGTGAAGGTCTACCTGGACGCGGACCAGGCCGTGCGGGCCGCGCGCAGGGCCGCCGACACCGACGCCGGGGTGGCGGGCCCGCCGGACGTCCGCGCGGTTGCCGCCGACCTCGCGCGCCGCGACCGTCTGGACACCTCGCGGGCCGCCAGCCCGCTGGTGGCTGCCGACGGCGCCTTTCACGTCGACGCCACCGAGCTGTCCGCCGCCGAGGTCGCCGAGGTCGTGCTGAGCCTCGCTGAGCGAGCGGGCCTGGTGGCAGAAGCCGCCCGTACAGCCGGCTGAGCGACCCGGTCGGCCCCGCTCGTCGGGGCTGAGGTGCTGACGGCGGGCGTCCTCGCCAAGGCCGGGGTCCAAAGCGTCCTAGGGCCCCGTCCCGGGTCTGGGTCAGGGTCGCCGAGACCGGGGACCTGCGGCTGCGCCGTACCGTAGGAGAGGCCGGCTCACAGCTGCGCCTCGCGCTGCTGGCCCACCTGGTCGCCAGCACGCCACCTGACCCGCCGGCAGACGGCGCCGACCTGCGGATAGGCACACCCATGAGCACCCCCGAGACACCTGGCACCACCGAGTCGACGAGCACCACGCGACCGCAACCCGTGCTCGCTGTCGTCGGCCGGCCCAACGTCGGCAAGTCGACCCTGGTCAACCGTCTGCTGGGCCGCCGTGAAGCCGTCGTCCAGGACGTCCCCGGCGTTACCCGTGATCGGGTCACCTACGACGCGCAGTGGCGCGGGCGGGCCTTCACCCTGGTGGACACGGGCGGCTGGGACCCCGACGCCGACGGGCTGGCTGCCCTGGTAAGCGCCCAGGCCGAGGTGGCCATCGCCGCGGCCGACGCGGTGCTGTTCGTCATCGACACCTCGGTCGGTGCGACGGACGCCGACGACGCGGTCGTCAAGGTGCTCCGTCGCTCCGGCAAGCCGGTCGTGCTCGCCGCCAACAAGGTCGACGACGAGCGGGCGGAAGCCGACGCCGCCGCGCTGTGGAGCCTGGGGCTCGGTGAGCCGTACGTCGTGAGCGCCCTGCACGGCCGGGGGAGCGGTGACCTGCTCGACGCGATCCTGGACGCGTTGCCCGAGGCGCCGCCGGACCGTGACCCGGAGGCGGGCGGGCCCCGACGGGTCGCCCTGCTCGGGCGGCCCAACGTCGGCAAGAGCTCGCTGCTCAACCGGCTGGTCGGCGAGGAGCGGGTGCTCGTCGACAGCGTCGCCGGCACCACCCGGGACCCGGTCGACAGCCTCGTCGAGGTCGACGGGGAGACGTGGCGCTTTGT
>JBBSTR010000090.1:0-9067 GCA_038235705.1 Mycobacteriales bacterium | reverse complement strand
TCCAGCAGGGCAGCGGCGACCACGCCGTCGCTCGGCGGTCTCGCGCCGTAGCACTCGGCCTCGAGGACGACGAACGGCTCGCGAGGGAGGTCGAGCCGCTCTCGCAGCTCCGCGAGCGACTCGTGAGGACGCCGCGCGTCCGCACCCAGGCGGACGTCCAGCCGCAGAAAGGCCGCGAGTGCCGGTCGGTCGACCGGAGGCGGGACGGGCCGACGGTCGAGCGTCCGACGGACCAGTCGTGTCCCCAGGACGAAGGACGCGAGGACGGTGAGCAGGGCGCCGGCCAGCAGGAGCCGGCCGCCCGGCAGCGAGGTGACCGCGGACAGGGCCCGCTGCATCAGGCCAGCCAGACGTGCCCGCAGGGAGGGGTCCTGCGTCCGGGCAGCCGCGGGCGTCGGGTCGCTCGAGACCCACCCGACCCCGGCGTAGGACACCTCGACCCAGGCGTGCAGGTTGCGTTCGAGGTAGGTGCGGCTCGGCCCCGCGTCGTCGCCGTAGCCCAGCCCGGTCGCGAGCCTCGCCGGGATCCCGGCCGCCCGCAGCAGCACCACCTCTGCGGAAGCGAACTGCTCGCAGAAGCCCACCCGGTCGTCGAACAGGAACTCATCGACCGCGTCCCGACCCGGCGTCGGCACCGGGCTGTCGAGGTCGTAGCGGGCGTTGTCCCGGACGAACGACTCCACGGCCTGGACGGCCTGCGCCGTGCTGCCCGCGTCACGGGTCAGCCGGGCGGACAGCTCGCGGACCCGCTCCGGCAGCCGGTCCGGCAGCTGCAGCCAGCGAGGGTCGGCGGCTCCCGCGGCAGAAACCCCGGGGTCCGCCCGCGGGACGCTCACGAGGGTGTAGCCGCGGGTCGGCGCATACGGCCGGATGATGGCGTCGTCGTCGTAGAACACCCGTGCCCCGGTCACGCTCACGGGCTCGCCGGGCGACCACAGGACCGGCGTCGGTGCAAGCACCTCGACCCGGTCCGTCCGGGTGGGCCCCTCGGGGGGCGGGGGGCGGGCGTCCCGGGTCGACAGCGGGGGCGCCGTCCATCCGCGCCCGTCGTAGGTGTCGAAGACCTGCCCGCGCCACAGCTGCGGGCTGTCGGCCGGCACCCGGGCGAGCGGGCGGTCGCCGAGCCGGCCGCGCACCGACAGGTCGAGCTGCTGCTGGTCGGACAGGCCCTGCGCGCGGGCACTCGGCGCACCGGTCGCACCGCGGTCACCCAGCCCGGCCTTGGACGCGAGCCCCGCGCCCTCGGGGACCGGGACCAGCAGGAAGAGCAGCAGCCCGACGAGCAGGGCTGCGGCGACGGGAACGACCGGGCGGGCCGGGGCGACCCCGGTGACCCGCACGACCTGTTGCCCTGACGGGTCACGGTGCTGGACGAGCAGCGCCACCCCGGCCACGCATGCGGCGGCCCCGAGGACGATCGGCACACCGGCCACGAGGTCGGGGGCGAACGAGGCTCCAAGCAGCAACCATGCGAACGCGACCAGCAGACCGGTCTGCACGTCCCGGACCGTGCGCCAGAGCAGCACCTGCCCGAGCTGGACCACGAGCAGCAGCGGGCCGAGCACGTCTCGCAGGCCTGAGCCGCCGCCCACCAGCATCGGGGCGGCCACGAGCACGGCCAGAGCGACCGCGCCCGAGGCGACGTTGCCGACCACCACCCGGTGCCGCGGGGCCCGGGCCCGCAGCTGGTCGAACCCCACCAGGGCGACGATCGTCAGCGGGACGAGGGTGGGACTCAGCACGCCCGAGGACGCAGCCGCCAGCTGCCCGAGCGCACCCGCACCGATCACGGCACGACGCAGTCCCACCGGTAGCGCGACCGGTGTCGGGTCAGTCACCGAGCACCACCAGGCAGGAGCCGCGGACCAGGTCGGTGGGCGGCGCCGCCACGACGAGCGCGAGCAGGCCGGTGCCGGCGCGGCGCCGAGCCTCGTCCAGCAACCCGGTCGAGTACGGGGCTGCGCGATCTGCGGCGGCAAGCAGGTCCAGCATCGACGGACCGGTGCGGGCGGTCTGCTCGCCCAGACCGAGCAGCACCGGTCGCGTACCGCTGCGCCAGGCCTCGAGCAGCAGGCCGGCCGCCTGAGACAGGGCGCGCTCCCAGGTCGCGCCTTCGCCGGCGGTCACCAGGACGTACAGCCCGGGCGGCTCCTCGCGCTCCCGCGCCAGCACGACCGGCCGACCGTGACGCGCCGTCGCCCGGGCGGAGATCGAGCCGAGGGCCTCCCCGGGACGCCAGTCCCGGAGGCCCAGCACGTCGGTGCCGTCGCCGGCCTGACCGTTCGCGGCCGGGCGTGCGTGCGACCGGGCCCCGGGGACCGCGAGCACCTGCGGGTGCACCGTGAGCATGGCCTTGATCTCCAGCTCGCGTCGGACCTGGAGACAGCCGAACGGACCCGGCGCGACCAGGCACAGCGGGCCGGCCGCGCCGACCCCGCGCGCGAGGGCCTGGCGAGGCACGGAGACCTCGACGACCCCGCCGGGTGCGAGCCCGCGGAACGCGACCTCGACCGGGGCGTGCCCCCTCAGCCCGTCCTCGACCACGAAGCGACCGAGGTGCCGTAAGCCTGCGTTGTGGATCCGCAGCGTCGTCTCGGTGTCGGCCCCGACCGCCGGTTGACCGTGCACGAGCCGATCGGCGGTGACGTCACCCAGCCGGGGGCGAAGCGCGTAGGAGACGAGCGGGAGCGCCAGCAGCAGGCCGGCGAACACCGCCAGCCAGCCGCCGCCGGTCTGCCGGCTCAGCTCGTGCAGCCCGCCCGCAGACGCGACGCAGACCAGGGCGGCGAGGGTCGGTCGGGTGCGCGTGGACCTCACCGGAGCGGTACGGGGGTGGCGTCCAGCAGCTCGGCGACCAGGGCGCGTCCCTCGGCGGCGCTGCCCCGGCCGCCTCGTAGCACCAGCCGGTGCCCGAGCACCGGCGGAGCCACCGCCTTGACGTCGTCGGGGAGCACATGGTCGCGTCCGTGCAGCAGCGCCCGGGCTTGGGCGACCCGGACCAGCACGAGCGCCGCACGGGTGCTCGCCCCGAGGGCCACCCGAGGGTCGTCGCGCGTCGCGGCGACGAGCCGCAGCGCGTGGTCGAGCACCGGCTCGGCCACGTGCAGCCGTCGCACCTGGTCCGCCACCGCCGAGAGCTCATCCGGGTGGGTCACAGCCGCCAACGCCTCGACGGTGGCGCCGAGCAGCTGCTCACGGACCACCCGCCGCTCGGTCGCCGGGTCGTTCGCGCCCAGGGTCAGCGCGACCGCGAACCGGTCCAGCTGCGCCTGGGGCAGCGGGTAGGTGCCGTGCTGCTCCAGCGGGTTCTGCGTCGCGAGCACGAGGAAGGGCCGGGGCAGGGCGTGGCGTACGCCGTCGACCGTGACCGCGCCCTCCTCCATCGCCTCGAGGAACGCCGACTGGGTGCGGGGCGGGGTGCGGTTGAGCTCGTCGGCGAGCACGACGTGGGCGAACACCGGCCCGGGCACGAAGGCGAAGGTGCGGCTCTCGGGCTCCCACACACCGCTGCCGGTGATGTCGCCGGGGAGCAGGTCCGAGGTGCCCTGGACGCGACGGAACGTACCGCCCAGCGTTGCCGCGACCGCTCGCGCGAGCGTGGTCTTGCCGCTGCCCGGGACGTCCTCGACCAGCACGTGCCCGCCCGCCAGCACCGCGCAGACCACGAGCTCGACCACCTCGCGACGACCGTGCACGACCTGCTCGACGTTCCTGACCACCCGCGCCGCCACGGCCGCAGCTGCCTGGACCCCCAGCGGGTCGGCGGCGACAGGCAGGGTCTGGGTCATGCGGGCTCCTCGGCGCAGGGGGCGTCCCTCGGTGCGTCGGCCGTCCGACAGGCAGCCTGAACCGCCGGGCGGGAAGATGGGGACGTGCCCGCCGAGCCGATCACCCCCGTCACCACGCGTCCGGTGCGACGTGCGGTGTTCAGCCAGCACTGGGGCGACCTCACGATGCTGCACTGGCCCGTCGCGCCCGAGCTCGTTGCGCCGCTGCTCCCGGCCGGGACGACCCCGGACCTGTTCGACGGGTCCACCTGGGTGGGGCTGATCCCGTTCCACATGACCCGGGTCGGCATCCTCGGCACCCCCCCGCTGCCTTACCTCTCGCGCTTCGCCGAGACCAACGTCCGGCTCTACGCGGTCGACGGGACCGGTCGGCGAGGTGTTGTCTTCGCCTCGCTGGAAGCATCCAGACTGCTTCCTGTCCTGGCTGCTCGGGCCAGCTATCGGTTGCCGTACGAGTGGGCGCGCATGTCCATCGCGCACCAGGGCGACGAGATCACCTACCGCACGGCTCGTCGCTGGCCCGGACCGCGCGGCGCAGGCGGGACGATCAGGGTGAAGGTCGGTCCGGCGTACGAGGCCGACCCGCTCACCAGCTTCCTCACCGCGCGCTGGGGCCTGTTCTCCACCTGGTACGGCGGACGCACCGCCTACGCCCCGGTCGACCACCCGAGCTGGCCGGTCCACCACGCCGAGCTCCTGGAGCTGTCCGACGACCTGGTGCAGGTCGCCGGGCTGCCGAAGCCGGTCGGGCCGCCCCACGTCCTGTGGTCCTCCGGTGTCCCGGTCCGGATCGGCCGCCCCCGGCCTCTCCCCCAGGCTTGACGGCTGGTCACGCCTACCTCTGCTGAGTGAGACGCGCGCAGGCCTCTCAGGTGGTGCTGTCCGCTCGGGTCGGGCTCTCGGCCTGACGGAACCTGCGGAAGCTGTAGACGATCATGCCGAGCGCCAGCAGCGCCGACAGGATCAACGTGGCACCGACGGCCCAGCCGCCGAACAACCACCAGCTGTCCCTGACCGGCCACCAGCCGGGCGCGGCAGGCTGCAGGATCCAGACGACGCCGACGGCAGCGAGCAGCAGCGCGGCCAGCGTCGAACCCACGATCCGGGGCCACGTCTGGACACTCTGCTCCGCCGTCTCGAACGCCTTCTCCTTGACCGGCTCGACCCGCCTGGCTGCCCAGTCGTACTGGTTCGACAGCACCGCGAGCCCGGCGAACAGCAGCAGCAACCCAGGCCCCGGCAGGACCAGCGCCGCGAGGCCGGCCAGGGTCAGCACCCACCCGGACCCCTCGACGGCGACCCGTTTCACTGCACTCTTCGACCCGGCCATGAGCTCCACGGTGCCAGAAGTTCGCGCCTGACGCTGGCTGCCCGGGCCGAGTCATCTCCCGCGGGCGGTGTCTCGCGACGGTCTGGCGCATCTAGGCCCGGCGAGGTGAAGCACCGCGCCAGCCGGTCACGCCGTGCGCCGGCGGAGGGTCAGGGCGCCCAGGCCCAGGGCGACCACAGCCGAGCCGGCGATCAGCAGCAGGTCCTTGACGAAGACGCCGTCGAGGTCGCCGGTCGTCACGTGCGTCATGGCCTGGACCGCGTAGGACAGCGGCAAGACCCGACTGAGGACGTCCAGCCAGCCGGCCATCTGCGATCGTGGCACCAGCAGCCCGCAGATCAGCACCTGCGGCAGCACCACGACGGGCAGGAACTGCACCGCCTGGAACTCGGTGGCGGCGAAGGCGCTGACGAACAGCCCCAGTGCCATGCCCAGCAGACCTGTAGCGACGACGACGACGATGAGCCAGAAGGCGTCGGCCTGCACGGACAGTCCCAGCGGCCCGAGCGTGAGCGAGGCAGCAAGCACCCCCTGGGCCACCGCCAGCAGCCCGAAGGCCAGCGCGTAGCCGGCGATCAGGTCGAGCTTGCCGGTGGGCATCGTGAGCAGTCGTTCGAGGGTGCCGCTCGAACGTTCACGCAGGGTGGCGATCGACGTCACGACGAACATGACGGTGAAGGGGAACAGCACCAGCACGGGCGCGCCGATCCGGCCGAAGGTGTCCGGCTGATCCTCGAAGACGTAGCGCAGAATCGTGATGAGGATGCACGGGACGAGCAATAGCAGCACCACCGTACGAGGGTCGTGCCGCAGCTGGGCCAGCACCCGGCGGGAGGTCGCAAAGGTGCGTCGCGCGCTCATGCCCGGACCGCGGTCTCGTTGCCCGGCTGATCGACGAGCCTGATGAAGGCCTGCTCGAGGTCCTCCTGGCCGGTGCGCTCCCGGATCGCGGACGGTGTGCCGGTGGCCAGCAACCGGCCGGCGCGCAGCAGCAGCAGCTGGTCGCACCGGGACGCCTCGTCCATCACGTGGGAGGACACGAGCAGCGTCGTGCCCTGGTCGGCCAGCCTCCGGAACAGCTGCCACAGGTCCTGGCGCAGCAGCGGGTCGAGGCCAACGGTCGGCTCGTCCAGGATCAGCAGCTCCGGCTGGCCGAGCAGTGCGGTGGCCAGCGACACCCGCGCCTGCTGCCCACCCGACAGTCGAGCAACCAGGGTGTCGGCGCTGCTCTCCAGGTGCACCTCCGCGAGCGCTCGCACGACCGCACCGTGCCCGAGGCCGAGCATGGCCGCGAAGTACCTGAGGTTCTCCCGCACGCTGAGGTCTGCGTAGACGCTCGCGCGCTGCGGCATGCAGGCAACCCGGTCGCGCAGCGGCCGGCTTCCGGCCGGTTGCCCCAGCACGCGCACGCTGCCGGCTTCGATCCGCTGCACGCCCAGGACGGCGCGCATCAGCGTCGTCTTGCCACAGCCCGACGGTCCCAGCAGCCCCGTGACCGTGGCCGCGCCGACCGCGGCCGAGAGCCCGTCGAGCACCGGTCGTCCGCCCCGACGCACAGTGAGCCGGTCGATCTCGACCGCGTTATTCTTCATACGCTGAATAGTGCGCTCGATCACTGACCGACGTCAAGGCCCCGTCAGATACCGCTGTACGGCCGGAGCAACGACCGCGACGATCTCCTCGGTGCTCGCGGTGTCCAGCGGCGGCACGGCCACGATGTAGCGGGCGAAGCCGAGGCCGACCAGCTGCGAGCCGACCAGGGCGGCACGCAGCGCAGCATCCGGCCGGTCCAGGGCCGCAGCGACCCGCGTGACGACGGTCGCGGCGATGAACTCACGCAGCAGCCCGGCCGCCGCCTCGTCGCCGGCGGCGCCGCGCACGAGCCCGCGGATGCTCGGTGAGGTGCGGGGGTCGTCCCAGACGCCGAGGAAGAAGCGGACCAGCCGCTCACCGAAACCGTCGAGCCCCTCCCCCAGCATGCCGCCGAGCAGAGCGTCCAGGTCCAGCGGCAGCGCCATGCTGGCGGCGAACAGCGCCGACTTCCCGTTGAAGTAGTGAGAGACCAGAGCCGGGTCGACGCCGGCCGACCGGGCGACCGCGCGCATCGAGACCGCCGCGTAGCCCTCCTCGGCGAACGCCACCGCGGCCGCGGCGACGATCGCCTCGCGCCCGTCGCTGCCGCTGGCCCGGCGAGGGCGTCCGCGCGAGCGGCGGGGCCCGTCACCCGGGGACGTCACGATTCGTCCGGTCGGAAGGACGAGCGCGACATGCCCGAGCCTTGCACGTCGCCGGCTCAGACCCCTGGGGCGGACAGGACCGCCACGACGCGTGAACGGCGCTCGGCGGCGGACGTCGGCCAGAAGTCCCGGCAACACGCCGGAGCGCGGTCGAACCAGCGCCTCGTCTGATCAGGGTGCTCGGTCAAGTCGTGACCGGGAGGTCGTTGGCCCGACGGACGACCTCGACGACCGAGGCCATGATCTCGGTCAGCTCGAAGTCCTTCGGCGTGTAGACCGCAGCGACACCGGCCTCCTTCAGCCGCACCGCGTCACCCTCGGGGATGATCCCGCCAACCACGACGGGCACGTCTCCGGCGCCCGCCTCGCGCAGGCCTGCGAGCACCTTAGGCACCGCCTCCATGTGGGAGCCGGACAGGATCGACAGCCCGATCACGTGGACGTCCTCCTCGACCGCGGCCGCGACGATCTGCGCCGAGGTCAGCCGGATCCCCTGGTAGATCACCTCGAAGCCGCAGTCGCGCGCACGTACGGCGATCTGCTCCGCGCCGTTGCTGTGACCGTCGAGCCCCGGCTTGCCGACCAGGAAGCGCAAGCGGGAACCCAGCTCGGTGCTGGTCTGCTTGACCGCGGCCCGGACCCGAGCGATCTGCTTGCCCGCTGGACCGTGCGCACCTGCGCCGGACACCCCGGTCGGCGCGCGGTACTCGCCGAACACCTCACGGAGCGCCCCGGACCACTCCCCGGTCGTGACCCCTGCGCGAACGCAGTCGAGCGTCGTCGGCATCAGGTTGGCATCGGTTTTCGCAGCATCACGTAAAGCCGCCAGAGCCTCGTCGGCGCGCTCGGAGTCACGCGCGGAGCGCCAGGCCACCGTGGCGTCGATCGCGGCCTGCTCCACCGCCTCGTCGACCGTCATGATCGAGCCGGCCACGTCGGCGGTCAGCGGGCTCGGGGCGGTCGTCGTGAACCTGTTGACGCCGACGACGACGTCCTCGCCCTCCTCGATCCGACGACGACGCTCGGCGTGGGAGGCGACCAGCGCACTTTTCATGTAACCGCTCTCGACCGCCGCGACGGCGCCACCCATCGCCTGCACCCGGTCGACCTCCGCGTTGACCTCGGCGACCAGGTCCGCGACCAGCTTCTCGACGACCACGGACCCGGTGAACAGGTCCTCGTGCTCGAGCAGGTCGGTCTCGTACGCGAGGACCTGCTGCAGCCGGAGCGACCACTGCTGGTCCCACGGTCTCGGCAGTCCGAGCGCCTCGTTCCAGGCCGGCAGCTGCAGAGCTCGGGCGCGGGCGTCCTTGGACAGCGTCACGCCGAGCATCTCGAGCACGATGCGCTGCACGTTGTTCTCGGGCTGCGCCTCGGTGAGACCGAGCGAGTTGACCTGCACGCCGTACCGGAACCGCCGGTGCCTGGGGTTCTCCACGCCGTAGCGTTCCTGCAGCAAGGTGTCCCATAGCTGCGTGAAGGCGCGCATCTTGCACATCTCCTCAACAAAGCGCACGCCGGCGTTGACGAAGAAGCTGATACGCGCACAAACTTCGCCGAACTGCTCCTCCGGCACCTGCCCCGCGGCCTTCACGGCGTCGAGCACGGCGATCGCGGTGCACAGCGCGTACGAGATCTCCTGCACCGGGGTGGCTCCGGCCTCCTGCAGGTGATAGCTGCAGATGTTCGTCGGGTTCCACCTCGGGATCTCG
>JBBSTR010000089.1:0-9421 GCA_038235705.1 Mycobacteriales bacterium | reverse complement strand
TGATGGCTCAGGGCTGGAGGCTCGCCTGCTGGGACGCGCACGCCTGGAACCCCAAGAGCGACCACCCCAAGGGCAAGGCCTGCGATGCCACCCCCGGCCGCGGCGGCGTCCTGCCCACCCCGGAGCAAAAGGCCCGCGGCGACGGCCTCGCTGCCTCCCTACAAGCCAGCGCCGCGCAGACCGGAGTCAAGTACCTGATCTGGTACGGCCGCTGGTGGAAGACAGGCGATCCGTTCGACCGGTGGAAGCCCTACGGCGGCGGCGGCGTCTACGACCCCGCCAGCATCACCGGCGGGCACTACGACCACGTGCACGTCTCGGTGTTCTGAGCTTCGGTCTCAGCCGGCGTCCGGGCCCTTATTGCGGCCCCGTCCCTCGATGCCGTGCAGGGTCTCGATGATGTCGAGCAGCCCCTTGAGGCTGTCCGGCGAGAGGCTGCTGGCCCGGGCCGCGACCTGCCGGACGTCAGAGTCACGCATAGCTGCGACCAGGTCGATCTCCGCCTCGATCCGCGCGGACGTGTCGTCGTCGAAAAAGTAGGTGGCCGGCACGCCGAAGAAGTTGGCCAGCAGCTCCAGGTGCCGCTTGGTGGGGTTGTCCCGCTGGCCCTTCCGGAGCATGTAGATGTATGCCGGGGACACGCCCTGCGGGTCGGTCGCGTTGATGGCCTTAGCGACCTCCTCCGGGCTGTACGGCCCGCGGCCCGCCGGATGGATGGTCTCGAACAGCCGGTTGAGCTTGCGCGCTAACGAGGGGTCCGACCACGGCTCGCCCTTGGCCTGCTCCGGCTCATCCGCCACGTCCGCTGCCTCCTCCGGCTGTCCTGGCGGGACCCGGGTGGTCCCAGCGCTTGCCAGGGTGGTTCAACGCCAGTAAGGTTTCGGCAGTGGCCTACTGAGGTTGAGGACCAGTCTTGGTACGCCTGCAACTTACCGGCGCGACCAAAGGTAGGAGCACCATGCCCACTCTTCGGAACGACAGAGGCCCTCGATGAACCGCGACGAGCTGCTCGCGTTGCCGGCCGTCGTCGACGTCCCGACCGCCGCGCAGGCCCTTGGGATCGGCAAGACCGCGGCCTACGAGCTCATCAAGATCGGAGCCTGGCCCACGCCGGTGCTGCGGCTCGGCAAGCTCATCCGCATCCCCACGGCGCCGATCCTCGCCCTGCTCGGCATGACCGAGGCCGACGATCGCGCCCACACCGTGGTCGGGGCCGCGTGATAGCCGCCGCGACCGCGACCGCGACCGCCACCGCCGCCGTGACCGGGTCGACGCGGTGAAGGGCCACGTTTTCAAGCGGTGCGTCTGCGGAGCCGTTCGCGACGCCCAGGGTAAGCGGGTCAACTGCAACAAGCGGCACGGCACCTGGTCCTTCGTGCACGAGCTGCCCAGCGACGGCAAGAGCCGCCGCAAGCAGAGCACCCGCGGCGGCTTCGCCACCGAGCGGGAGGCTCAGGCGGCGCTCACCGAGGCGCTGGCGAAGATGGACCACGGCACCTACGTAGCGCCCAGCCGTCAGACGGTGGGGGAGTACCTCGACCAGTGGCTCGACGGCAAGGGCCGGCTGCGCTCCAGCACCCGACGCTCCTACCAGGAGCACCTCGACCTCTACCTGCGGCCCGGCATCGGTCACGTCCGGCTCACTGAGCTGCGTGAGGTCCACCTTGAACGGCTCTACGCCGCGATGACCCAGCTCGGACAGACCGACCCGGGGCCGTCGTACGAGCTGGACCGGCTCACCGCCGCACGCGGCGCTCCGGTGCTGCGTGCGCTCAGCGACGCCCGCATCCGACGGGTCCACGCGACGCTGATGTCGGCGATGAACAGCGCCGTGAAGCGCCGGCTGGTCGGCCACAACCCGGCCTCACACGTCGAGCTGGCGGTGGGCCGCCGGCCACGCGCGGTCGTGTGGACCGACGACCGGATCGCCGAGTGGCAGCGCACCGGCCTCCGGCCCGCGGTCGCGGTCTGGACCGCCCAACAGGCGGGGGACTTCCTTGAGCACGCCGGCGGCCACCGGCTCTATCCGATGTTCCACCTCATCGCCTACAGAGGGCTGCGTCGCGGCGAGGCCGTCGGGCTGCGCTGGCAAGACGCCGACCTCGACGCCGGCGTCCTGCGCATCACCCAGCAGGTAGTGCAGCTCGGCTGGGCCACCGAGATCGGCGACCCCAAGACCGACAGCGGCCAGCGCTCCGTCACCCTTGACCGCGAGACGGCCGCCGTGCTGCGGATCTGGCGCTCGACCCAGGCGCACGAGCGCGAGACCTGGGGGAGCGCCTGGCAGGACAGCGGGCTGATGTTCACCCGGGAGGACGGCACCCAGCTGCACCCCGACCAGGTCTCGACCCTGTTCGAGCGCATCCAGCGTGAGGGCGACCTGCCGCCCATCCGTCTGCACGACCTGCGCCACACCGCCGCCAGCCTCGCGCTCGCCGCCGGGGTGCCCATGAAGGTCGTGTCGGAGCAGCTCGGTCACAGCTCGATGGCCATCACCGCAGACACCTACACGAGCGTCCTGCCAGCCGTCGCCGCAGCCGCGGCTGAATCGGTCGCCGCGGTGTTCTCCAGCGTCAGCCGCACACGCCCCCACGCGGCCGCGTTAGCAATCGGTTATCAATCGGACCCCAAGGAGGCCCTCATGAACGTGAGTGAACCCCAGAAAGCGAAAAAGCCCCTGGTCGGGGGCTTGATCCGTAGTGCGCCGCCAGGGACTCGAACCCCGAACCCGCGGATTAAGAGTCCGCTGCTCTGCCAATTGAGCTAGCGGCGCATGCCTTGCTCGGTGGACGACACTAGCAGCCCTAGGCGCGCAGCCCCTCGTCACGCCGCGCTTGGTGGAGCAGGTGCTCGAAGTCCTCGGCGTACGTCTCGGCAAGGGTGTCTAGCGCCGCTCGTCGCGCCCTGCGCTCGCGCATCTCCAGGTCGCCGCTGCCGGCGACGCCACGCAGCGGCTCACGCGGTCCGGTCTCGACCGGGGCGGCCGGCGGCTTGCGCCGGGTCGTCACGCCCGAGGCCCGGGTCGACGCACGAGGCGCCTTCACCGGCGTCGTCAGGCAGGCGCGACAGGTCGGGCTGTCACCGTCGAAATCTTCCGCAGGCAGGACCCGACGGCACCTGTCGCACCGTCTCCACTCCGCCATGCCGCCACCGTACGGCCGACCACGACCGATCGTCGCTCGTGTCCGGCGTGACGTACGCGACCGAGCAGTTGGCGCAGGAGCGCTTCTCGTAGAAGTCGAACGGCCCGTAAGGTCGCGGGGATGGACCTGGAACCCCTGCTCGCAGACCTACGTGCCGAGCACGACGACCTCGCGCAGCGCCTGGACGGGCAGGACTGGCAGCTGCCGACCCCTGCCGAGGGCTGGAACATCCACGACACCGTCGCGCACCTGCAGGCGTTCGACGGGGAGGCGGCGAAAGCGGCGGGTGACCCCGACGCCTTCACTCGCGATCTTGCGACAACCCTCGGCGACGACCCGTTGAGCTTCGTCGAGCGGATGACCGAGCAACGGCGGGCGGTCGCGCAGGCTGAGCTGCGGCAGCGTTGGCATGACGGTTTCGACGCGCTTCTCGCCGCACTGCGGACGGCGGATCCGGCCGTCCGGGTCCCCTGGTATGGCCCGCCGATGAGCCTGACGTCCTGCGCGACGGCGCGGCTCATGGAGTACTGGGCGCACGGCCAGGACTGCGTCGACGCGCTCGGTCAGCAGCGCGAGCCGACCGCCCGGCTGAAGAACATCGCGCATCTCGGCGTACGCACCCGCGGCTTCGCGTTCGCGAACGCCGGGCAGGACGTGCCCACCCAGGACGTACGGGTGGAGCTGGAAGCGCCCGACGGCAGCACCTGGTCGTGGGGGAGCGGGGACGACACGGTGACCGGGCCGGCGCTGGACTTCTGCTTGCTCGTGACCCAGCGCCGTGCACGCGCAGACCTCACCCTCAAGGCAGAAGGCCCCACGGCGAACGCCTGGCTCGAGCTCGCACAGTGCTTCGCCGGACCATCGGGAAAGGGACGCGGATGAATCGCTGGGACACCGAAGAGCGCCAGGCGCTGCGACGCCTCGCCCGTGACGTCGTCGCGAAGGAGGTCGCTCCCCACATGCCGGAGTGGGAGCGCGTCGGTCTCTTGCCGCGCGAGCTGCACAAGACCTTCGCCGACTGCGGGCTGCTGGGCGTCGGCTTCCCCGAGGAGATCGGGGGCAGCGGCGGCGACGTCATCGACGCGGCGATCGTCACCGAGGAGATCCTGCTCGGCGGTGGCTCCAGCGGCCTCGTCGCGAGCCTGTTCACGCACGGCATCGCGACACCCCACATCGCGCGCTCCGGCTCGAAGGAGCTCGTTGACCGCTACGTGCGTCCCACGTTGCAGGGCCAGATGATCGGTGCGCTCGGCATCACCGAGCCGGGTGGCGGTTCCGACGTCGCGGGTCTGCGCACGACCGCGAGAAGGGACGGCGACGACTACGTCGTCAACGGGTCCAAGACCTACATCACCAGCGGTACGCGCGCCGACTTCGTGACAACGGCAGTGCGGACGGGAGGGCCCGGCCACGGTGGCGTCTCGCTGCTCGTCATCGAGACCGGCACCCCCGGCTTCACCGTGTCGAAGCCGCTGGACAAGATGGGCTGGCGCTGCTCCGACACGGCCGAGCTGGCCTTCGACGACGTCCGCGTGCCGACGACCAACCTGGTCGGCGCCGAGGGCGACGGGTTCCTGGCGATCATGCAGCAGTTCCAGTCCGAGCGGCTGTCGATGGCCGTCCAGGCGTACGCGACCGCGCAGCGCTGCCTCGACCTCACGATCGGCTGGGTACGCGACCGGGAGACCTTCGGGAAGCCGCTGGCGGCCCGGCAGGTCGTGCGCCACAAGCTCGCGCTGATGGCCCGGCTGTGCTTCACCGCGAAGGTCACCACGCACGCGGCGTACGAGGCCTGGCTCACCAGCGACGCCCTCGACGGGGGTGTCACCGAGGTCTCCATGGCCAAGACCATCGCCTGCCAGGCTTGCGACGAGGTCGTCGACCTGGCTGTGCAGCTGCACGGCGGGTTCGGCTACATGCGCGAGGCCGAGGTCGAGCGCCACTACCGCGACTCGCGCATCCTGCGCATCGGCGGCGGTACGGACGAGATCATGGACGAGGTCGTCAGCAAGCGGCTCGGTCTCTAGCCCGGATCACCGGCTCCCTCGCCGGTCGTCCTCCGCGAATTACCGCGATCATGACCGCTGAGCGACTGCACGTCGCCCAGCGCTCATGATCGCGGACGCTGCGGTCACGTCTCGGCGATCTTCACGATGCGCGACCTACTTCAGCTCGTCACCGGTCGCCTTCGCCGCCTCGGTCTCGGACGCGGCGCCGTCCGCCTCGCGCTCGAAGACGTCCTCGGTCTTCAGGTTGGGGTCGGTGTTGTCCCCGACCTCCTCGCTGAACTCCTCGTCGCTGACGCCGGCTCCGGCCGCCTCGGTGCTGCCGACGCTGGTGGCGGGCTGCTCGCTCATGACACTCCTCGAAGATCGGGCGCGCCGCTGGTGGACGCACGCTCAAGTGCCGCCTACCCCGTACGTCCCGGTCCAAGGGCGCGATCGCTACCGTCGTGCCCATGACATCGAGGCCGCGAGACGTTGGATGAGTGAGCCCGCCCGCAGCACCAGGGGCGCCAGCAGGACGCCGGTCGTCGCGGCGGTGGCGGTGACTGCGCTGGTCGTGGTCGCGGGGCTGGTCTACCTCGGGACGCGTGGCGCCGACGCGCCTGACCCGGGCAAGATCAGCACGGCGAGCTGCACCTTCACCCCCGCCGGCGCGGCGTCCCGACCGGTCGACCTCCCGTCCCAGGCGCCGCCCGAGGCAGTCACGGTGACGATCGACGCCGCGTTCGGGAAGGTCACGCTCCTGCTGAACGGCCGCGACGCCCCCTGCGCCACCGAGAGTTTCCTGTCACTGGCCCGGCAGAAGTACTTCGACGGGACCAGCTGCCACCGGCTGGCGACGGGCAGCATCAAGGTGCTGCAGTGCGGTGACCCGGACGGCAACGGGAGCGGTGGCCCTGGCTACTCCTTCAAGGACGAGAACCTGAAGGGGGCGAGCTATCCGCCTGGCACGGTGGCGATGGCCAACTCGGGCCCGGACACCAACGGCAGCCAGTTCTTTCTCGTCTTCGGCGACACGCCGCTGCCGGCGCGCTACACCCCGTTCGGAGAGATCACCGCAGGCCTGGACGCCGTACGTGCGCTCGCCGCGCAGGGCTCGACCCCGCCGGTCGACGGAAAACCGAACGCGGACGCGTCGATCCGCACGGTCACGGTGGGCTGACAGAAGCTCGGTGACGGGACGACGAAGGGCCCGGCAGCACCTGCTGTCGGGCCCTTCGTCGCGCTGAGGTCTAGCTGGGCTGAGGCGGGGTGATCCCGCCCATGCCACCGGTCAGGCCCTGGCCGAGAACGCCGAGGAACTGCGTGAGAAGCGCGTTGAGGTCGACGGCGGAGACGTTGTCGGGGGCCTTGATCTGATCGGCGTCGTCCTTAATGTCGAGCACGACCGTGCCGCCGGCGAGATCCGGCACGTTCTCGGTCGCCGGAACGACGTCCTTGATGCTCGACAGGTCCAGCGTCAGCTGCTTGAAGCTGTCGCCGTCCAGCTCGACGGTGCCCGTGAGCGGGCCGTCTTGCAGACCGCCGAGGTCGGGGTTGCGCAGTGTGTCGGGCGAGATGCCGACCGAGGTGCCGAGCCCGCCGAGGGAGTCGGCCAGCACGTTGGCGGCAGCGGTGACGGCGCCGCGCGCCTTGACGGACACGTCGTACTTCCCGTCCTTGCCACCCGTCACCTCGGTGAAGGGCTTGACCGCGGCGACCAGATCGGTGGCCAGCTTCTGACCGTCGAGCTGCGGCATCGCGCTCGGGCTGGCGCCACCCGCCGCGCCCGTCAGGCTCTCGAGCTGCCCGGCCAGCGGTGCGAGGTCGAGCTTGAGCCACTTGCCGGCCTTCAGGTCGGTGATGGCTGCCCCGAGCTGCGGCAGGGACTGGCCGGCTTCGTCCAGGGACGGACTGATCGGGTCGCTGCCGGTGGCCGCGGCGATCTGGTCGAGGGTGCCGAAGTCGACCCGGGCGAACAACGTCCCGTCGACGAGCCGCAGTCCGAGCAGGTCCTTGTCGCCGGTCTTGACGGCCACCGCGATGTTGACGCGGGAGAGCGAGTCCTGGAGCGAGGCGCCCGGGTCGGCGTCGGTGACCTGACCCAGGGTCAGGTCACCGGACGGGTCGATGGTGAGCGAGACCGTGCCGTTCAGGAGCGCGTCCGCGGCCGCGGGGCTCAGCCCGTCCTTACCTTCAGAGGCTGCCTTCTTGAGGTTGCCGTCGGCGTCCTTGAGCGACAGCGTGAAGGTTGCGCTCTTGGCCTTCATGAGGTTGTCGTACGCCTTGCTGATGTCGGCGCCGGGGGTGCTGGCCACTTTTGCCGAGCCGTTCCCGGAGGAACCCGAGCCGGTCGTCGAGGCGGTCGAGCCGCAGGCTGCCAGGGTCAGCGGCAGGACGGCAGCCGTCAGGGTGAGGCCGAGCCGATGGCGGCGCGAGGGTCGGGCGGCGGGATGGGTGCGCAGGGGCACGAGAGGCTCCAAGGGTGCGGTGCGGGTGTTCGCGGGTTGCGCGGACGGTTCATCCTGTCATCGGTCAGCGCGACTGCGCGCTGTACCGATCAGATCGTCCCCGACTCGTGACGGGGCTGCCGACCCTTGCCACCCGGGTGGCCCACGGCAGGGCCGTCGGCACGCCAGACGGTGCAGCGGCGTGGTGGCGACCGGGCTCAGCGCGCGGCCGCAGCGAGCTGCTGGTCGGCCTGCTCGAACGTCGACGCGGCGTGCTTGAGGTAGGCGGCCATGCCGTTGAGGCCCTCGATGGTCTGCTTGCAGCCGTGGGTGAACCCGCGGTAGGAGTCCAGGAACGCCCCCGAGGACGAGTCCGTCACGTAGCCGCTGGCCACGAGCCCTTCGATCTGCCGCTCGAGCGCACTGAGCTGGGCCTCGATGTCGGTGCGCCCGGTCGACAGCCGGTCGGCTGCGCTGTGCATGTCGCCGTAGGTGACGTTGACGTTCGCCATGTTGTTGCCTTTCGAGAGGACGCGTCCACCCGGTCGGGTGGCCGCGTCCGAGTCTGGGCTGCTGAGCGGGTCTCGCCGTCCGGCGAGTGAGATCTGTGGACAACTCAGCAGGGGACCTGGACGGGTGTCAGCAGGCCGTCCCCGACGTGCAACAGCCCCCGTCCGGCCACCACCGGGCCACCGACGGCGCTGCGTGGCAGCCGAAGGCCCACCAGCTCGCCGTCCGCCGGGTCCTGGGGCGACAGCAGCAGACCGTGCCGGGCCTTGCGGGCATCGACCTGCCAGCCGGTGAAGCCGGCCCCGACCTCGTTGGCGCTGCCCGCCAGCACCAGAGCCCGTCCCGGGACAGCGCCCGCGACGATCTGTCGCAGCAGCGGAGCGGCGCCGCAGTCGCGCAGCTGTTCAGCGTCGTCCACCACCACCACGACCGGCCCCGGCGCTGCGAGGTGCTCCTCCAGCAGGTGCGCGTCGAGCCCGGTCAGCCTGACGCCCGGCAGCCGCTCCAGAGGGGAGGACCGGGGAGTCACCAGCACCAGCCGTACGCCACCGACGATCAGGCTGCGGGCCACCGCGACCAGGGCGGTGCTGCGTCCGGACCGCGCCGGGCCGGCGATCAGCAGGCTCGGGGTGCGGGCGAGGTCGACCAGCAGCGGCGCGAGCTCGTCGCCACCGATGCCGACCAGGGCTCGGAACGGTAGGGGGCTGACCCGGGCGAGCGCCTGGGTGAGCGCCACCGTGCTCGGCAGCACGGCCACCCGGAACGGCGCTGCCCGGGGTGGGCCGTGACGTGCGCCCAGTCTCGTCAGGGCGGCCGCCTGCGCGGCCCCGCTCGGGTCTGGGTCCAGGAGCGCCACCTGCGTGCAGAGACCGCTGTCGGCCGACCAGGCCCTGCCGGCCGGTGGCTCGGCCGGCACCTGCCTCTGGTCGATCCCGAGCAGCGAGTAGTCGGCCCGGTCGGGCAGCCGCAGTGCGAGCCTGTGCTCGGTCGTCGAGCCGACGCGACCCAGGCCGAGGCTGCGGTCACCGGTGATGACCAGGTGCACGCCGACCGAGGCGCCCTCCCGCAGCAGCAGCAGGACGAGCTCGGCGAGCGCCCCGCCGTCCAGCTCGGCCAGCGAGCTCGTGAAGCCCTCCCAGCGGTCAAGGAGCAGGACCAGGTGAGGCGGTGGCTCGAGCAGCTCGGCGAGCCCGGCGTGTCCACCGGCGGCCAGCAGCTGCTGACGACGGCCGACCTCGGCGACGAGCCGGCGGAGCAGGCGGCCGGCCCGTTCGGGCTCCGTCCGGGAGACGACGGCGCCGTGGTGGGGAAGCGTCTCGAGCACGGCGAGCGC
>JBBSTR010000088.1:0-9498 GCA_038235705.1 Mycobacteriales bacterium | reverse complement strand
GCACACCGGCCGCTTCCTCGCCGACGTGCTGTCGGGGCGTCACGCGGCCAAGGCGCCGGGTGCAGCCCGCCCCCGAACCCCCCGCCAGAAGGCCGCCCGGGCGTCGGCAGCAGAGCCGGTCGCCGCCTTGGGCTGAGGCACCGCGGTGCCGCTCAGACTGCTGGCTGCCCCTCAGCCGTCGCCTTGCGCCGTACGGCTACCAGTTGCGACGTCGTTCGACTGCACCCACGCCCAGCAGGACCGCCCCTGAGCTGCGCCGTTCAGCGCGGTGCCTTCCCGAGCTGTGCCTTGCTGCGCGGTGCCTTCTTACGTCGTGCCCGGCTTCGCGGTGCCTTCCTACGTCGTGCCCGGCTTCGCCGTGCCTTCCTACGTCGTGCCCGGCTGCGCTGTGCCACCCCGGGGGGGCACCTCCGACCCGGCTGCACAATCAGTGCGCCTGGACCCCAACCTCAGGTGGCCAGATCGTCGGAGTTTATGATCGTCAGCAGCCCAGAATGTTTTCTCGGTCAAGGCCCGATGACTCCGATGATCATGCAGCGAGGCGTGACGCCTCGGCTCCGAGCAGCACGCCATCCGACAGCACTCTCAGCTGCCGCGCACTGATCGGACACAGGGGTCCCCGGGGCACGACCACGAGCTGCGGTGGCTCCACGTAACCCGCTGACTGCCTGGCCCGCACTGCAGCAACCAGCCCGTCGAGCCAGTGTGACGGGTCGCGCCGCATCTGCCGGGGTGAGGCATGCACCAGTTGCACCCCGATCCCGGCAACCCGGGTGCTGCGGTCACGTGTGGCGTCAGCGTTCTCGGCGCCGGCGTGGAACTCGTCGGAGTCGGTCTCCCAACCGACACCGGCCCCGACCAGGTAGCCGTCCAGGATGGCGATCCGGACCCCACCGACCCAGAGCTCGGCGTTCAGCAGAAAAGGAGGCAGGCGCCGCTGGCGGACACCTCGGGATGCCTCGTCGGCCATCTCGCACTCCGGTGACGAGGCCGCGCCCCGCCGCGCATCGTCCAACGCCCGCCGACAGAGGCCGCTCCCGTGCCGGGGTCCGGCATCAAGCTCTCGGCGCAGCTCAACCTCGGTGGCGTGTTTGTCGCCGATCGCGGCCAGGACGAGCGCACGGACCGTCCTCAGGTCGGCGGCTTGACGGGCTGTGTCGATGACAGCGCGCGCCGGTGAGGAGACCATGAAGCCGTCGCCGTACCTCCTCCACCTCGGTCGTCGCCTCGAGCGGAGCACCTGCACCCACGGTGTACTGACCAGACGCCGGTCTTCGCTGACGATCACGGGGATCGCGAGCTGCTTCTCCACGTAGCGCATCCCGTAGAGCTCGCACGCGGCCCATCCCGTGATCACGGCCTCCGGACCGGTGTGCTCCAGCGCGGCTCCGATCCGTTGCCGCAGCGACGCCTTCACGGGCAGGTAGACCGACGGCGCGGCTCGGACGACGCGCCCGGCGGTCACCAGTCGATCGCCCAACGCGCGGTCTCGCCCTGCAGCGACAAGGCGGCGCCGAGACGAGGGGCTGGTCAGCGGATCGATGTCCTCCCGATCGACGTCGTCGGTGTCGCCTGGATCGCGGGCGCCCGGATCCATGTCGTCCCGATCGATGTCGCCATGGTCGCTGCCGTCCGGTTCGAAGGCGCCTAGATCGAGGGCGCCCGGATCGATGGCGCTCGGATCGATGTTGCCATGGGCTCTGTCGTCCGGCTCGGTGTTGTCAGGGTCCTTCGTCGTGTCTCATGGGACGAGCAGACGTCCGGTGGGTCTCCGCGCGAGTTCTGCGGACCATTCTGTGGACGACGTTGCCGCGCTGTTCACTCACCTGATCGACAGCACGGGGGCGACGGGTGGACCTCAGGGCGACAAGATCAACGGAGGATCTGGCCCTCGGAGGTGCCGTTTCCCGCGGGTCTGGGCAGGCGGAGGCTCCGGTGATCTTGTTGGGCTGCTCCGCAGGCGGGCACTACCCGGCAATCTTGCGGCGCCGGGCTGATGTGGGCTCTCTCGGTGCGCTGGTCCGTGCACAAGATCAACGGAGGATCTGGCCGTCAGAGGTGCCGTTCCCCCGAGTCTGAGCAGGCAGAGGCTCCGGTGATCTTGTCGGGGGATTCGGCCCGCGGGCGGAGGCTCCGGTGATCTTGCAGCGAGTGCGGCACGGGTGGCACGGGTGCGGGTGGCACAGCCGTGCGGCACGGGTGGCGCGGGTGGCGAGTGCGGCACGGCTGGCACGGGGGGCCAGGACGGCGCGGGAGGTAAGGGTGGCGAGGCAGGGGGTCAGGCGTTGCGCAGGAGGCGATCGAGCAGGTCGTCCACGGCAGCGTCGGAGTCCAGCGGCATCAGCGCGTCCGTACGATCCAGGAAATCGGCCATCCAGGGGGCCGGCACCGAGACGGATGCCGGCCGCACGTCCCGGGACAGGGACAGCCAGACGAGGCCGTCGGCCGGCAGGATCCGGACGTCCCCGTCGCCGGTCCGTTCGCTCAGCCCGTAGCGGAGGAAGTCCCGCAGCACCACCCACTCTCCACGAGGCAACGAGGGGTGATCGGGCTGGCAGGTCAGCGTCAGCAGCACAGCCAACGGGTCCGAGCGGTCCCAGGTCAGGGCCAGCACCGTGTGTCGTCCACGGCCGGACAGGTCGTCGATCACGATCTCGCTACGCACAGTCATCGAACCACCTCTTCTCGCATTCACCTTGACACTGATCGCTCTCGGCCGCACCTAGACTGCTGAGCGTGTCGGACCCGCAGTCGTACCGCCCCGCGGCCGGCACCATCCCTGATGCGCCGGGGGTCTACAAGTGGCGTGACCCGCAGGGACGGGTGGTCTACGTCGGCAAGGCGAAGAGCCTCCGGAGCCGGCTGAACAGCTATTTCCAGGACGTCACGGCGCTGCACCCGCGCACCCGGCAGATGGTCACGACGGCCAGCAGCGTCGAGTGGACGGTGGTCGGCACCGAGGTCGAGGCGCTGCAGCTGGAGTACACCTGGATCAAGGAGTACGACCCGCGGTTCAACGTCAAGTATCGCGACGACAAGAGCTATCCGAGCTTGGCCGTCACGTTGTACGAAGAAGTTCCGCGGCTGCAGGTGATGCGCGGTCCGAAACGTAAGGGGGTCCGCTACTTCGGCCCGTACTCCCACGCCTGGGCCATCCGGGAGACGCTCGACCTGCTGCTGCGGGTGTTTCCTGCGCGGACCTGCAGCAAGGGCACGTTCGTCCGGGCCGGGCAGATCGGCCGGCCCTGCCTGCTGGGCTACATCGACAAGTGCTCGGCGCCGTGCACCGGCAGGGTCAGCCCCGAGCAGCACCGCGACATCGTGAACGACTTCTGCGACTTCATGGCCGGCAACTCCGCGCCGATGGTGCGCAAGCTCGAGAAGCAGATGGCGGCGGCGGCGGCCGAGCAGGAGTACGAGAAGGCGGCGCGGCTCCGGGACGACATCGGGGCGCTGAAGCGGGCCTTGGAGAAGCAGACGGTGGTGCTCGCCGACGCTACCGACGCGGACGTGATCGGGGTGGTCGAGGACCAGCTCGAGGCGGCCATCCAGGTGTTCCACGTCCGCGGCGGTCGCATCCGGGGCCAGCGGGGCTACGTGCTCGACAAGGTGGAGGACCTGACGACCGGCGAGCTGGTAGGCCAGTTCCTCGCGCAGGCTTACGGCGAGCCGCCCGACCCCGAGGACACCCCGACCCAGCAGCACGGCCGGCAGGCGGTGCTCGCAGGACGCCGGATGAGCCCCGGCGCCGGAGTGACGTTGCGTGACACCGACGACGTGCCGCGGGAGGTGCTCGTCCCCGCCCTGCCGCCGGACGCCGACATCCTCCAGGACTGGTTGCGCGGTCTGCGGGGCGCCCAGGTGAGCCTGCGGGTGCCGCAGCGTGGTGACAAGAAGGACCTGATGGCGACCGTCGAACGCAACGCGAAGCAGGCGTTCGCGCTGCACAAGACGAAGCGCGCCAGCGACCTGACGGCCCGTTCGCTGGCGCTGTCGGAGATCCAGGAGGCGCTCGGCCTCGACGACGCGCCGCTGCGGATCGAGTGCTTCGACATCAGCAACCTGCAGGGCACGAACGTCGTTGCGAGCATGGTCGTGTTCGAGGACGGGCTGGCCCGCAAGAGCGAGTACCGCCGCTTCGCCGTGCGCGGGGTGGACGGCAACGACGACACCGCCTCGATGCGTGAGGTGATCCGGCGTCGTTTCGCCAGGCACGTGACCGACCAGGCCGTCCAGACGCAGGACCCGGAGGACCCGTTCGCCGAGGCGCCGGCGCTGGACACCGAGACCGGTCGAGCCCGCCGGTTCGCCTACCCGCCCCAGCTGGTGGTCGTCGACGGCGGGCAGCCGCAGGTCGCCGCGGCTCAGGCTGCGCTCGACGAGCTGGGCGTCACCGACGTCGCCCTGTGCGGGCTGGCCAAGCGGCTGGAGGAGGTCTGGCTGCCGGGTGATCCGGAGCCGGTGATTCTTTCTCGTACGTCAGAAGCGCTCTATCTCCTGCAACGGGTGCGCGACGAGGCGCACCGGTTCGCGATCAGCTACCACCGCAGCAGCCGCAGCAAGGCGATGGTGGCGAGCGAGCTGGACGGGGTGGCAGGGCTCGGGGACACCCGCCGCAAGGCACTGCTCACGCACTTCGGTTCGCTGAAGAAGCTGCGCGCGGCGACGGTGGACGAGATCATGGCGGTGCCGGGGGTCGGACGGCGTACGGCGGAGACGGTCGCGGCCGCCCTCGCCGGTGCCCCGGCACCGACGCCCGCCTTCGACCCTGCGACGGGGGAGGTGCTCGCATGAGCCTCGACCTCGTCGTCGTGACCGGTCTGTCCGGAGCAGGCCGGTCCACGGCGGCCAAGAGCCTGGAGGACCTCGGCTGGTTCGTGGTCGACAACCTCCCGCCCAGCCTGCTGACGACGATGGTCGACCTCGGGCTGCGCAGCAACGGGGCGGTCGAGCGGATCGCCGTGGTCGCCGATGTCCGGAGCCGAGCCTTCACGTCCGACCTGCAGACCGCGATCGAGGACGTCAAGGCCCGCGGGGTCACCCCGAGGCTGCTGTTCCTGGAGAGCACCGACGAGGTCCTGCTCCGTCGCTTCGACAGCGTCCGCCGCCCGCACCCGCTGCAGGGGGAGGGGCGGCTGATCCACGGCATCAGCACCGAGCGCGAGCTGCTCCGCGACCTGCGGGGCGACGCCGACCTCGTGATCGACACCAGCCGGCTCAACGTGCACCAGCTCCGAGCCAAGATCGTCGAGTCCTTCGGCGGCGTGGAGCCGCTGCGGGTGCAGCTGACGGTGCTGAGCTTCGGCTACAAGTACGGTCTGCCGGTCGACGCCGACGTCGTGCTCGACTGCCGGTTCCTGCCCAACCCGCACTGGGTCGACGAGCTGCGGCCGCACACCGGGCTGGACGCGCCGGTCCGCGACTTCGTGATGGCGCAGACCGGCGCGACCGAGTTCCTGGAGAGCGGGGCCCGGCTGCTCGGGCTGCTGCTGGACGGCTACCTGCGCGAGGACAAGCCGTTCGGGCTGTTCGCGGTCGGTTGCACCGGCGGCAAGCACCGCAGCGTCGCGATGGCGACCGCGCTGGCGGCCCGTCTCGATGGCGCCGCCGACGTCACTCTCACCCACCGTGACCTGGGGCGCGAGTGAGGTTCGCCGCGCCGCACCGGCGCGAGGGCGACGTGAGACCCGAAGGCCCGAAGGTGGTCGCGCTCGGCGGCGGTCACGGGCTCGCGGCCACGCTCACTGCGCTCAAGCAGGTCACCTCGTACGTGACGGCGGTCGTCACCGTCGCCGACAACGGCGGCAGCAGCGGACGGCTGCGCGAGGAGCTGGGGATGCTGCCGCCCGGCGACCTGCGGATGGCTCTTGCCGCTCTGGCGGGCGACGGTGACGGCGACCGGGCCTGGGCGGCGCTGCTGCAGCACCGCTACGCGAGCGAGGGCCCGCTGGCCGGCCACGCGGTCGGCAACCTGCTGCTCGCGGGGCTCGCGCAGCAGCACTCGCTGGTGCACGCGCTGGACCTGGTGGGCGCGTTGCTCGGTGGCACCGGCCGGGTGCTGCCGGCCGCGGAGGTGCCGCTGGAGATCTGGGCGACCGTGCTCGGCCACGACCCCGGCCAACCGACCGGGACGAGCCGGGTGACCGGCCAGGTCGCCGTGGCCACGACGCCCGGCCAGGTCGTCGCCGTGGCGCTGGACCCCGCCGACCCGCCCGCCTGCCCTGAGGCGGTGGAGGCCATCCTGGACGCCGACTGGGTGGTCTTCGGCCCCGGCTCGTGGTTCACCAGCGTGCTGCCGCACCTGCTCGTGCCGGAGCTGCGCGCTGCGCTCACCAAGACCGAGGCCCGGTTGCTCGTGACGCTCAACCTGGCCGAGCAGCCCGGGGAGACCGACGGGTTCGCCCCGGAGACCCACCTGGAGGTGCTGCTCGCGCACGCGCCCGAGCTGTCGCTGGACGTGGTGCTCGCCGACCCCGGCGCCGTCGAGGACGCGGCTGCGCTCGAGGCGAGCGCGGACGCGTACGGTGCCCGGTTGGTCCTCGCCCCCGTCGCTGCGGGCGACGGCAGCCCGACGCACGACCCGGCGCTGCTGGCGCGGGCCTACCGTGAGGTCTTTGCATGACGAGGGGAAGCACGTGTCGATGACGGCGTCCGTCAAGGACGAGCTGAGCCGGCTGGCTCCCGGCCGGTCCTGCTGCCGACGGGCCGAGGTCGCCTCGCTGCTCCGGTTCGCCGGAGGGCTGCACCTGGTGGCAGGGCAGATCGTGGTGGAGGCCGAGGTCGACGCGGGCTCGACGGCGAGGCGGCTGCGCAAGGAGATCGCCGAGCTGTACGGGCACACCAGCGACGTCAGCGTGCTGGCCTCCGGCGGCCTGCGCAAGGGGTCGCGCTACGTCGTGCGGGTGACCAAGGACGGTGAAGGCCTGGCCCGCCAGACCGGGCTGCTCGACGGCCACGGGAGGCCGGTCAGGGGTCTACCGACGGCGGTGGTCAGCGGCGGTCAGTGCGACGCCGTCGCCGCCTGGCGCGGGGCCTTCCTGGCCCGCGGCTCGCTGACCGAGCCCGGCCGCAGCTCGAGCCTGGAGATCACCTGCCCCGGCCACGAGGCCGCCCTGGCCCTGGTCGGCGCAGCGCGACGGGTGGACGTCTCGGCGAAGGCCCGGGAGGTGCGCGGGATCGACCGCGTCGTCATCCGGGACGGCGACGACATCGGCAAGCTGCTGACCCGGATGGGCGCGCACGACGCCGTCCTGGCCTGGGAGGACCGCCGGATGCGCCGCGAGGTGCGGGCCACCGCCAACCGGCTCGCCAACTTCGACGACGCCAACCTGCGTCGCTCCGCCCGGGCTGCCGTGGCTGCCTCGGCGCGGGTCGAGCGGGCGCTGGAGATCCTCGGCGAGGACGCCCCGGACCACCTGCTGCAGGCCGGGAGGCTGCGTCGTGAGCACGCGAACGCGAGCCTGGAGGAGCTCGGGAGCCTCGCCGACCCGCCGATGACCAAGGACGCCGTCGCGGGCCGGATCCGTCGGCTGCTCTCGATGGCCGACAAGCGTGCCGCCGACCTCGGGATCCCGGACACCGAGGCCGGGCTCGACCTCGAGACCGGCCTGGACGACGAGCTGCTCGAGCCCTGACCCCCGCAGAGGCGCGCCGGGCCCGCCCGCCGGGGCACCGGCCGACGATCGCGCTGACCGGCGAGCTCGACCCGGCTCTGCTGCGCGCCGCGGGCTGGCACGTGCACGGACGCCTTCCCCGTACGCCGTACGAGGACCCCGGCGACGCCCCTTCTTTTCTCGGGATCGACGAGCTGCTCGACGACGACCGGGTCGACGCCGTTGCCGTGGTGCCGGAGCAGGCCGAGCACGTGCCCGCGATCCGCGAGGCCGGCCTGCTGGTGCTGCTGACCGGCCCGGTCACCGACGCCGGGCTGCTGCGCCGAGCCCGGACCGGACCGGTCGACCTCGCCGTCGCGTTGTCGCGCCGGTGGGAGCCGTGGTGCGTGGTCGTCGCCGCTGCTCTGCCGCTCGCGAACGAGCCGGTCCGTCAGGCGACGATGCGCGGCTGGCCGACCGGCGAGCGGGAGACCGTGGAGCTGGTCGACCTGGTCCGCGGCTGGTGCGGCGACATCCTGGCTGCGGGCGCGGGGCGCGCTGCCGCTGCCGCCGCTCTGCCGGACGGCTCCCGGGTCGCGTTCTCGCTGCTCACCGCGTCCGGGGCGACCGTCCTGGTCAGCCACGAGGGGTCGCCGGTGCCCCTGGTGCGCCTCACCACGAGCACCGCACGGCTCGACGCCTCGCCGGACGAGGTGCGCTGGGACGGCGGACCTGCGATGACGCTGCCTTTCGGTGCGCTCGGTGCGGACGCCGGCCTGGTCGCGAGCGCACGGTCTCTGGCGACAGCCGTCCCGGGCGGCGAGATCCTCGACGTCGGCACCGTGCGGCCCGAGGACGCAACCTGGCCCTGGCCGGCCGACCTCGGGGACCTGGTCGCCGCCTCGGAGGTGCTCGCGGCGCTGCGGACCTCGGGCTCCACAGGAGCCCCGACGCGGATCGTCTGAGGGCTTCGCTAGGTTCGCTGTGACACAACCGCAGCGCGGGGACAGCATCCGTCGAGGAAACGCGAGGGCACCAGTGACCGTACGTGTGGGCATCAACGGCTTCGGCCGTATCGGCCGCAACTTCTTCCGGGCCGTCGCGGCCAGCGGGCAGGACATCGAGATCGTGGCGTTCAACGACCTCGCTGACCTTGCAACGATGTCGCACCTGCTGCGCTACGACTCGACCCTGGGCCGCTTCCCCGGCACGGTCGAGACCACCGGCGACGGCATCGTTGTCGACGGTCGCACGGTCAGGGCGTTGGCCGAGCGCGACCCGGGCGCGCTGCCCTGGGGCGACCTTGGCGTCGACGTCGTCATCGAGTCGACCGGCTTTTTCACCAAGGCAGCGGACGCGCGCAAGCACGTCGACGCGGGCGGGGCCAAGAAGGTCATCATCTCGGCGCCCGCCAGCGGCGAGGACCTGACCGTCGTCATGGGCGTCAACGACAGCGCGTACGACGGCAGCCAGACCGTGCTGTCCAACGCCTCCTGCACCACCAACTGCGTCGCCCCGATGGCCAAGGTGCTGCTCGACAGCTTCGGCATCGAGCGCGGTCTCATGACGACGTGCCACGCCTACACCGCCGACCAGCAGCTGCAGGACATGCCGCACAAGGACCTGCGCCGGGCCCGCGCCGCCGCCATCAACATCGTGCCGACCAGCACCGGTGCCGCGAAGGCCACCGCGCTGGTGCTCCCGGAGCTGAAGGGAAAGCTTGACGGCATCTCGCTGCGGGTGCCGATCCCGACCGGCTCGGTCACCGACCTGGTCGTGACGCTCGGCCGTGAGGCGAGCGTGGATGAGATCAACGCGGCCTTCAAGGCGGCCGCCGACGGTGAGCTGAAGGGGATCCTGGACTACACCGAGGACCCGATCGTCTCCTCCGACATCGTCGGCCAGG
>JBBSTR010000087.1:0-9543 GCA_038235705.1 Mycobacteriales bacterium | reverse complement strand
CCGCTGCACCTGGGCTGGATCAAGGTCGGCGGAGCCCTGCACCGGCCGATCGTCACGCCCGTGGTCACCGGGGCGGCCGCGTTCGGCGGCTTCTACGGGGCCGCGCTCGTCGCACGACGCGTGCCGATCCTGAACGACGCGATCAGCAAGATCATGCGCTACGCCCACCAAGGCTCGCCCCCTCTGGTGCTCGGCACCACCCTTGCCAACGGCGCCGCGGAAGAGGTGTTCTTCCGCGGCGCGCTCTACGCTGCGGTGGGTGAGAAGCACCCCGTGATCACCTCGACCGTGATCTACGGCCTCGCCACGACCGCGACCCGCAACCCCGCGCTCGTGCTCGCGTCCGGGGTGATGGGGAGCCTGTTCGGCCTCCAGCGCCGCGCCTCCGGTGGCATCCAGGCACCGATCCTGACCCACCTCACCTGGTCGGCGCTGATGCTGCGTTACCTGCCGCCGCTGTTCGCGGCGGAGAAACAGGCGCAGTCCACCGAGGCGGCCACGCACAGCGCCCGACCCTGACAACCGCGCTGCGTCCGTCCCACCTCAGGCGAGGCCGGCCTGGGCCAACCAAGACCACAGCTCGTCGGGGTCGACCACCCGGACGCCGAGCTTCTCCGCCTTGTCGGTCTTGGCGGCGCCGACGTTGGCGCCAGCCAACAAATAGGTCGTGGACGCGCTGACCGCGCTGCTCGCGGTCGCGCCCGCCTGCTCCACCAGCCTCGTGAGGTCCGGCCGACTGATCTTCGCCCCGGTCGCAACATGCGTGAACGCACCCGTGACCACGACGGTCGCCCCTTTCAACGGTGAGTCACCGGCCGCAGCCACGTCGACCGGTCGGTCCTCGGGCCGGACGTCGAGGTCGACCCCGTGCTCACGGAGCCGCTCGATCTCGAGCCGCGTCTCGGGGCGCGCGAAGAACTCCACCAGCGACGCCGCCACCCTGGGTCCGATGTCGCGGATCGCCTCCAGCTGCTCGACCGACGCGGCCATCAGGTCCTCGATCCGCGTGAACCCGGCCAGGCACAGACGCTTCGCGGTCCCGTCGCTCGCCATCGGGATGGCCAGGCCGATCAAGGCGCGTCGCAGCCCCAGCCCCTTGGACGTCTCGACGGCGGCGACCAGGTTCGTCGCCGACGTCTCGCCCATCCGTTCGTACGTCAGCAGCTGTTCGGCGGTCAGCGCGTAGAAGTCGGCACGGTTCGTGAGCAGGCCGTCCTCCGCGAGCTTGAGGATCCAGGTCTCGCCGAAGCCCTCCATGTCGGCGGCTGGTCGGGAGGCCCAGTGGATCAGACGCCGCCCGGCCTGGGCGGGGCACTGCAGGTTGAGGCAGAACCGGTCCTCGCCGGTCCCCCGCACCTCGAGCTCGGAGTCGCACGACGGGCAGCGCTCCGGCGGCAGGACGACCTGCTCGCTGCCGTCGCGGTCCTCTGCGATCGATCGGGCGGCGAACGGGATGACGTCGCCCCGTCGCACGACGACGATCGTGTCCCCGACCCGTAGGTCACGCTCGGCGATCATCCGGGCGTTGTGCAGGGTGATGTTCTCGACCGTGACCCCGCCGACGAAGACCGGCGCGACCTTGGCCCGAGGAGCGACCCGGCCGATCTTGCCGACCTGCCACTCCACCGCGAGCAGCGTGGTCGTGCGTTCCTCCGGCGGATACTTGAAGGCGATCGCCCCGCGCGGCTCGGCGGAGTTGTAGCCGGCCGCCTCGAAGGCGGCGGCCGAGGCAAGGCGCACGACGGCGCCGTCGATCTCGTGGTCCAGGCCGTCCCGCCGCTCACCGATCACGACGATCGCCCTCTGGACCTGCTCCACGTCCTCGCACCCGATGCTCGCGACGTCCTCGAAACCCGCCGGGGTCGGGATGCCGGCGCCGTCCCGGTCGGCCGTGAACACGAAGAACCGCAGCACGCGGCCGGCCTCGGCGGCTGCCCTCGGGTCCTTCTGCATGAGCGTGCCGGCCGCACCGTTACGCGGGTTGGTCAGCGGTTTCTCCGGGTGCGCCTGGTTGTAGGCGCGCCACGCTGACCGCTCCATGACCGCCTCACCCCGCAGCTCGACCCGGCCGGGCTCGGTGATCCGCCGCGGCATCGACGGCAGGACGTACGCGACCTTGGCCGTGACCAGCTCGCCCTCGGTCCCGTCGCCCCGGGTCGCGACGTGCTGCAGGACGCCGTCCTGGAAGACCACCGACAGCGACATCCCGTCGAGCTTCTCCGAGACGACGAACTCCTGGCCGCCGAACCGTCCGCAGAAGGTGGCGATCTGCTCGGGGGTGGTTGCCTTGGCGAGCGACAGCATCGGTCGGGCGTGTCGGACCGTCGGTCCCTGCAGCGTGCTCGGGGCGTTGACCTTGTCCAGCGGGTTGTCGGGCGGCGCGAGGTCTGGGTGCTCGGCGACCAGTGCGGCCAGCTCGTCCTTGCGGGCGTCGTACTCAGCGTCGGGCAACGGCGACTCGCCGTGGCCGTAGTAGGCGTCGTTGAGCTGCTGCACCTGCTCGGCCAGCTCGGTGATCCGGGGGCGGGGGTCGTCCATGCGTCCAGTGTGGCGGCCCCCTGCGACATCAGCCGTACGACCGCCGTCGACCGGCCGCAGACCCGCCGCCGAAGGAGGGCAGCGTCAGCCGGCCTGCCTGGCCAGGGCGGTGAGACGCGAGACCGCCCGCAGATACTTCTTCCGGTAACCACCGGCCAGCAGCTCGTCCGGGAACAGCGCGTCAAGCGCCACCCCGGAGACCACGACCGGCACGTCCCGGTCGTACAGCCGGTCGGCCAGCACCACCAGGCGCAGTGCTGCGTTCTGGTCGCTCACCGGGTGGACGCCGGACAGGCAGACCAGCGAGACGTCACGGACCAGCGCCCCGTAGCGGCTGGGGTGAAGGGTCTGCAGATGCTCGAGCAGGTCGTCGAAGTCGTCCAAAGAGGCCCCGTCCGCCTCCGAGCGACGCGCCAGCTCGTCCAGGGGCACCGGCGGCGGCGCCGCGGGCAGTCCGCGGTGGCGATAGTCCTCGCCGTCGACCCGGACGGACGTGAACCGGTCCGACAGACCCTGGATCTCGCGCAGGAAGTCGGCGGCCGCGAACCGGCCCTCGCCGAGCGAGCCGGGCAGCGTGTTCGAGGTCGCGGCCACCCGCACGCCGGCGTCGACGAGCCGGCCGAGCAGGGTCGAGACCAGGACGGTGTCGCCAGGGTCGTCCAGCTCGAACTCGTCGATCGCGACGAGCCGGTGCCCGGACAGCGCCGTCACCGTCTCGGCGAAACCGAGCGCACCGACCAGGTGCGTGAGCTCGACGAAGGTGCCGTACGCGCGCGGCTCCGGAGCGGCGTGCCACAGCGACGCCAGCAGGTGCGTCTTGCCGACCCCGAACCCGCCGTCGAGGTAGACGCCCGGCCTGCCCGGGCGCTCGGTCTTGCCGAACAGCTTCTTGCGAGGCGCCTCGAGCGTGCCGGCGAAGTTCTGCAGCAGACGCACGGCGTCGGCCTGAGTCGGCTGCTCCGGGTCCGGCCGGTAGGTGTCGAACCGGGCCTCGGCGAAGGCCGGCGGCGGGACCAGGGACGTGATCAGCGTGTCCACCGAGACGACCGGCGATCGGTCGACCAGGTGCAGGGTCACCCGCGCGCCTGCTGGACGTGCACCAGCAGGTCGCCCTTCCTGAGCGTGGCGCACGCGGGCGAGGAGAACGGCAGGGCCTCCCCACCACGGACCACCGAGACGACCCGCTCCGGCACGTCGTCGACGCCCTTGCCCACCTCCACGTCGGTCACCCGGCGTGTCGCCAGCTCCAGGCCCTTGCCGGGCTGCAGCAGGTCTGCCAGCACCGCCCCGGTCGCCGGTGACGCGACGCCGACCCCGAGCAGGCGCCCGGCCGCTTCGCTGCTGATGATGACCTGGTCCGCGCCGCTCTGCTGCAGCAGGGGGAGGTTCTCCGCCTCACGGACGGCGACGACGAGCCGAGCCGTACGGTTCGCCGCCCGGGCCGTGAGGGTCGTCAGCACCGCGGTGTCGTCGCGCGGCACGGCGACGATGATCCGCTGGGCCGTGGCGACCTGCGCCTGTGCGAGCACCTGGCTTCGGGTGCCGTCACCGAGGATGGCCGCGAGCCCGTCGGCCGTCGCCTCGTCGATGTGGGCCTGCACGGTGTCGACAGCGATGAACTGCGCGGGGTCGGCCCCGTTCTCGACGAGCACCGCGACCGCGCTGCGGCCCTTCGTGCCGTATCCGACGACGACGGTGTGGGAGCGCAAGGACGACCTCCAACGAGACTGTCGGACCTGGTCTCGGGTGCGCTCGGCGAGCACCTCGACGGTGGTGCCGACCAGGATGATGAGGAACAGGATGCGCAGGGGCGTGACCACCAGGACGTCCACCAGCCGGGCCTGGTCGCTGGCGGGGACGACGTCGCCGTAACCGGTGGTCGAGAGCGTCACGGTGGCGTAGTAGAGCGAGTCCACCCACCCCATCTCGCCACCGCTGTTGTCGGTGTAGCCGTCCCGGTCGAGATAGACCAGCAGCGTCACGAGGAACAGGATGCCCAGCGCGATCAGCAGTCGACGCGCGACGCTGAGCAGCGGGCTGCGCCGCGAGCGCGGGAGGTGCAGGGACGGGGACGCGGCGACCGGTTGCGCCGCCAGCAGACGACGGCGGGCCACGACCCCACCGTACGGGGTCGTTAGGGTGAGCCCGTGACCTCCACCACCCAGGGAGCCGACCCGGCGGTCGTCGGCCCCTACCTCGCCACTGCCCTGGACGATCCGCGCTGGACCGGCTGCACGGTCGAGCTGATCTCGGGGGGCAAGAGCAACCTGACCTACACGGTCGCCTCCGAGGCCGGCTCGGTCGTGCTCCGCCGTCCGCCGCTCGGCAACATCCTGCCGAGCGCGCACGACATGCGGCGCGAGCACACCGTGATGGGAGCGCTGGCCGGCACGGACGTTCCCGTCCCGAAGATGCTGGCGTTCTGCGACGACCCGGAGCTGCTCGGGCAACGGTTCTACGTGATGGAGCGGATCGAGGGTCTGATCTGCCGGGAGACCCTGCCGGCCGGCTACGCCGACACTCCCGCGGAGCGCGCAAAGGTCGGCGAGGGGCTGATCGGCGTGCTGGCCGACCTGCACCAGGTCGACCCTGCCTCCGTCGGGCTCGGTGAGTTCGGTCGGCCAGAGGGATACCTCGAGCGTCAGGTCCGACGCTGGGGCAAGCAGTGGGAAGCGACCCGCGTGGAAGGGCACGAGGCGCTGGACCAGCTGTCGCAGGACCTCATGTCCAGCGTCCCGGCGACCTCACGCACCGGGATCGTCCACGGTGACTACCGGCTCGACAACACGATGCTCGACCCGACGACCCCCGGGCGGGTCGCGGCGGTGCTGGACTGGGAGATGTCGACGCTCGGCGACCCGATCGCCGACCTCGGGCTGCTGCTCGTCTACTGGCGCGAGGCCGGCGACGGCGGTGCCCGCAACGGTTCGACCGTGGTCGAGTCCGCGACCTCGCTCGCCGGTTTTCCTACCCGGGCCGAGGTCGCCGAGCTGTACGCCCGCCGCACCGGCGCCGACCTGTCCGCCCTCCCGTGGGCGCAGGCGTTCGGCTTCTACAAGCTGGCCGTCGTGGTGGCCGGGATCGTCGCCCGGGTTGCCGGTGGCTCGATGGTCGGGTCCGGGTTCGAGGGGATCGGCGCCTCGATCGGCCCGCTCACCGAGCTGGGGCGCGCCACGCTCGCCTCGGGCGAGCTGCAGTAGCCGTGCGGCCGACCACGCCCGAGCTGGAGCTGGTCGGCGAGGCCGTACGCGCGCTGCGACGGGGCAGGAATCCTTCGCTGCACCCCCGCGCCTGCGCGGCAAGGACGCGCACCGGCGAGGTGGTCACGACCCTCGGGCTGGGTGACCGCTGCCCCGAGCCGGCCGCCGTGGCCGCGGTGCTCGGTGCCGGCGGGGAGGTCGCGACGCTCGTCACGGTCCGTCACACCGGGGAGGACACCACTGTGGTGGAGGCCCCGTGCGCGGAGTGTCGGGCGGTGCTCCGGCGCCACGCCCCCGGTGTCCGGGTCGTCCACCTCGCCGGCGGCCTCCAGGTCGCCGGGGTCGCCGACCTGCCCTGATCCGGCTCCCCCACCGCCCGCCGACGATCTTCCTCCCACGTCGAGGACACGCCGCACCGGACGACGTACGAGGAAGATCACGCCGGGGGTCGCTCGCCTCGTTTCACGGCGTCATCCTCGCGCCCTTGCGCACGCTCAGGGCCCACAGGACCAACGGCACCTGGAGCGGCAGCCGCAGGTAGGCGAGCGTGCGTTCCAGCCCGGTCTCGGCGTTCACCGCCTGGGTCAGGTTGCCGGGGAAGACGGCGATCAGCAGGAGCACGGCCAGCGTGGCGCCCAGCACCCTGGTGCGGCGGGGCAGGACCAGCGCACCGACGATCACCTCGACGAAGCCGCTGCTCACGACCCAGAAACGCGCCGAGCCGAGCCAGGAGGGGATGAGCGGCTCGTAGAACCCCTCGTTCACGAAGTGGTTCAGCCCGGCAAGGACCAGACCCAACCCCAGCACGTACGGGGAAGCCGTGCGCAGCCGAGACATGTCCGCACTCTCCCCCATCCCGGCCGGGAGCTTGCGCACCCGGCCTGCCCTCGTCGCCGTCGGGACCAGCGCCGAGGTGCCCGGCTGCCGGCACTCGGGCAGACGAACGCTGCGTGGCGTGCCGGAGGTGGGTGCGCAAGCGCCCGGGCAGCAAGGGTCGCCGCGACGGGACGGGTGCCGCAGCAGCGCAACGGGCAGAGGAACCGCATGCGACTGCCCGTGATGCCGCCCGTGAAGCCGATGCTCGCGAAGCCGGTGAAGCAGATCCCCGCCGGCCAGCTGTACGAGCCCAAGTGGGACGGCTTTCGCAGCATCGTCTTCCGTGACAACGACGACGTGGAGATCGGGAGCCGCAACACCAAACCGATGACCCGCTACTTCCCCGAGGTGGTCGAGGCGGTCCTGGCGAACCTCCCACCCCGGTGCGTGGTCGACGGCGAGATCGTCGTGACGGCCGGCAACCGGCTCGACTTCGAGGCGTTGCAGCAGCGGATCCACCCGGCCGCTTCTCGCGTGGCCACGCTGAGCGAGCGCACCCCCGCGAGCTTCGTGGCCTTCGACCTGCTCGCCCTCGGCGACGAGGACCTCACGGGCCGACCCATGCACGAGCGTCGCAGCCTGCTGGAACGAGCCCTGCAGGACGCGGACGCTCCGGTCCACCTCACCCCGGCCACCCAGGACCCCGAGACGGCCCAGCGGTGGTTCACCCAGTTCGAGGGCGCCGGCCTGGACGGCCTGATCGCCAAGGGGCTCGACCTGACCTACCAGCAGGACAAGCGGGTGATGAGCAAGATCAAGCATGAACGTACGGCCGACTGCGTCGTCGCCGGCTACCGCGTCCACACCTCCGGCCCGGACGCGGTCGGCTCGCTGCTGCTCGGCCTGTACGACGACCGCGGCGTCCTCGCGTCGGTCGGCGTCGTCGGCGCCATGACGATGGCCCGCCGGAGGGAGCTGATGGTCGAGCTGCAGCCCCTGGTCACCGGGCTCGCCGGTCACCCGTGGGACTGGGGGCAGTCCGAGCGCACCCCGGAGAAGGGCGCCGGCAGCCGATGGAACGGCGGCAAGGACCTGTCCTTCGTGCCGCTGCGGCCCGAGCGCGTGCTCGAGGTCCGCTACGACTACCTCGAAGGTGCACGCTTCCGGCACACCGCCCAGTGGGTCAGGTGGCGCCCTGACCGGGAGCCGGGCTCCTGCACGTACGCCCAGCTGGACCAGCCGGTCAGCTTTGACCTGGCGGACGTGCTGGACACCTGAGGACCGTGCTGCCGGCACGACCTGAGCCCTAGCCTGCCCTGCGTGAGTGCCACTCTTGTCGCGTCCGGCGTGACCGTCCTGCGTGGTCCGCTCACCGTGCTGTCCGACGTGTCCCTGACGGTCGCCCCGGGCAGCCGCACCGGCATCGTCGGGCCGAACGGGGTCGGCAAGAGCACCCTGCTGCAGACCCTCGCCGGCGCGCTCACCCCCGACACCGGCACGATCCGGCTCGCGCCCGCCACGGCTACCGTCGGGCTGCTCCCTCAGGAGGTCGACCGCCGGGCCGGCGAGACGTTGACCGACTTCCTCGCCCGGCGGACGGGCGTCGCGGCCGCCCAGCAAGCCCTGGATGCTGCGACGGATGCGCTGACCACCGGCGACGACGGCCCGGACTACGACCAGACGCTCCAGCGCTGGCTCGACCTCGGCGGCGCCGACCTCGACGTCCGGTCCGAGCAGGTGCTCACCGATCTCGGGCTCGACCTGGGACTCCTTGACGCCGAGACGGCCGTGCTGTCGGGCGGCCAGGCTGCTCGGGCGTCGTTGGCGAGCGTGCTGCTGGCCCAGTACGACGTGTTCCTGCTCGACGAGCCCACCAACGATCTCGACTTCGCCGGGCTCGAACGCCTCGAGCAGTTCGTGCTCGGGCTGCGCGCCGGACTGGTGGTGGTCAGCCACGACCGCGAGTTCCTCGCTCGTACCGTCGACGCGGTTCTCGACATCGACGGGCCGTTGCGCACCGCCCGGCTCTACGCGGGCGGCTGGGACGCCTACCTGGCCGAGCGGGCGCTGGCCCGCACGCAGGCTCGCGAGGCCTACGAGGAGTACGACGACAAGCGCGCCGGCCTCACGTCCCAGGCCCAGCGGCAGCGCGAGCAGAGCGTGCGAGGAGCACTCCGGGCCAAGCGCAAGGCACCTGACGGCGACAAGGTCAGCCGGGGCGCAAAGATCGAGGCCGCCACGCACGCCGCCGGCCGGGTGAGGACCATCGAGTCGCAGCTGAACCGGCTGGCGGAGGTCGCCGAGCCGCGCAAAGAGTGGCAGCTGCAGCTGAAGATCGCCCCGGCGCCGAGATCCGGCGAGGTGGTCTGCGCGCTGTCGGACGCGGTCGTCGAGCAGGACGATTTTCGGCTCGGACCGGCCACGGTGCAGCTGGCCCGCGGCGACCGGGTCGCGGTCGTCGGACCGAACGGGGCCGGCAAGACGACCCTGCTGAAGGCTCTGCTCGGCCGGGTCCCGCTGGCCGGTGGTCGCCGCACCTGGGGCTCCTCGGTCGAGCTTGGCGAGGTGGATCAGGCCCGATCGGCGTTCGTCGGCGCCGGCACCGTCGTCGAGGCGGTCGAGCGTGCGACCGGCTGGACCGCCGCCGAGTCCCGCACCCTGCTGGCCAAGTTCGGCCTCAGAGCGGCGCACACCGACCGCCCGACCGTCTCGCTCTCCCCCGGCGAGCGCACCCGCGCCTCGCTGGCGCTCCTGCAGGCCCGCGGGGTCAACCTGTTGGTCCTCGACGAGCCCACCAACCACCTCGACGTCCCAGCGATCGAGCAGCTCGAAGAGGCGTTGGCGGCGTACGAGGGGACGCTGCTGCTCGTCAGCCACGACCGACGACTCCTGGACGCGGTCGCCGTCACCCGCACCTGGCGCGTCGAGGCGGGTCATGTCAGCGAGACCTGACCCCCCTCCCGGGTTCCGCGGGCCGCTGGGCCATGAT
>JBBSTR010000086.1:0-9660 GCA_038235705.1 Mycobacteriales bacterium | reverse complement strand
CGTCGAGCAGCGCGACGTCGATCCCGTCAGCCGCGAAGACGCGCCGGTCGTTGTCGATCCCCCGGACAACGCCGGCGGCAGCACTCGCGTCACGCGCGAGTAGCGGTCGGCCGCCCGTTGCCTCCCCCGGCTCCGTCCAGCTCGGCGTGGGCACCCGGCGCAGCGCAGGACGCCCTCCTTGACGCGCGTCGTGCCGCGGACGCCGCGCGGGTGACGGTGCTGGAAGCGACCGACGAGCAGACCGCCCGGCTCGTGGCGGACGTCGGCGAGCAGGTCTGGGGCCCGGCCGGCACGCTCGCCCCGGCCGAGCTGCAGGCTCTGGCCTTTTCTGGCAACCCGGTCCACCTGGCCCTGGAGCTCGCGGCGCCGGAGAGCGATCAGGCAGTGGTGCTCGGTTTCTCGATCGGCTTCCTTGGCTGGTCCCCAGGGCTGCACGTGCACTCCCACCAGACCGCGGTCGTGCCCGAGGCCCGTCGGCGCGGCATCGGCCTGGCCCTCAAGCTGGCGCAACGGGAGACCTGCCTGGCGCACGGGATCACCGAGATGCGCTGGACCTTCGATCCCCTCGTACGTCGCAACACCGCCTTCAACCTGCACGCTCTCGGCGCCCGAGCGGTGAGCTTCCACGCCGACTTCTACGGCGCGATGAGCGACACCGTCAACGCCGGTGACCGCTCCGACCGGGTCCTCGCGGTCTGGGACCTGCTGCAGACGGTCCCTTCGCAGGCGTCTGACCTGACCGGACCGGTGCTGCTGGCGGACCGGCACGGACGGCCGGTCCTCCTGGACCCCCGGCCGACGACGGGGGCCGTGATCGAGGTCCCGCACGACTACGAGAGCATGCGGGCCACCGATCCCACGCTCAGTCTGGAGTGGCGCATGGCCGTACGGCAGGTGCTTGCTTCCTCCTACGATGCCGGCCTGCAGATCGTGGCCGTGACCCCGGCCGGCTATGTGCTGGGGTCAGCCTGATGCCCGAGACGGCCGACCTGCTGACCAGGCTCCGAGAGCAGCAGGACGAGATGGTCGAGCTGCTGGATGCCTTGGTGACGTGCGAGTCGCCGTCGGCCGACGCCGAGCGGCTGGCCGCGATGGTCGACCTGCTGGCTGATCGCGGCACCCGTCTGCTCGGGGTCGCGCCTAAGCGGACGGGTCCGGAGCAGCCGCTGGTGCTGCGCTGGGACCTGCCTGCCGTCCGGTCGACGTCGGGTCCGGTGATGCTGCTCGGGCACCTCGACACCGTCTGGCCGGCCGGGACCGTCGATCGCTGGCCTTTCACCGTGGACGGTGATCGAGCGACGGGCCCGGGTGCGTTCGACATGAAGGCCGGCCTCGTGCAGGCCCTGTTCGCGGTGTCCGAGCTCGTGGAGACGGACTTCCCTCGACCGCCGATCGTCGTGCTGGTCACCTCGGACGAGGAGATCGGCTCGGCTGCCGGCCGACCGGTCCTGGAGGAAGCGGCGCGCGGCGCCTCGGCGGTCCTGGTGCTGGAGGCCTCGCTCGACGGGTCGCTGAAGGTCGCCCGCAAGGGTGTGGGCAGCTATCGGCTCGAGGTGACCGGTCGTGCGGCGCACGCGGGGCTCGAACCTGAGAAAGGAGTCAACGCGCTGGTCGCGGCAGCCCACCTGGTCCTCGCCGTTGAGGCCCTCGCCGCACCAGACCTCGGCACCACCGTGACGCCCACGCTCGCGCGCGCAGGGACGACCCAGAACACGGTTCCTGCCTCGGCCTCGGTCTCCCTGGACGTGCGCGCGAGCACCGTCGACGAGCAGCAGCGGGTGGACCGAGCCGTGCGCGCCTTGACGGTCGCCGGCGGCGCCGCCGTGTCGGTCGAGGGCGGCGTCAACCGTCCGCCGCTGGAAGAATCTTCTGCCGCCGGGCTGATGGACCTGGCCCGGCGCGCGGCGACCCGCTGCGGTCTTTCGCCGCTGGAGGCTGCTCGGGTCGGCGGCGCCTCGGACGGCAACTTCACCGCCGCGCTCGGGATCCGCACGCTTGACGGGCTGGGCGCCGTCGGCGGCGGCGCGCACGCCGAGGGTGAGTGGGTCCTCGTACCTGCGATGCCGGAGCGCGCAGCCCTGATCGCCGCCCTGATCGTGGAGCTGGCACAGGAGAACGAGGAGACCGCATGAAGCTGGAGTCGGTGGACCTGCTGCGTCTGGACATGCCGCTGGTGACGCCTTTTCGTACGTCGTTCGGCGAGCAGACCGGCCGCGACATCCTGGTCGTGGTCGCGCGCACCACAGACGGGGTGACCGGCTACGGCGAGTGCGTGACGCTGAGCGACCCGATCTACAGCGAGGAGTACGTCGAGTCCGCCCAGCACGTGCTCCAGACCTACCTGGTGCCCGCCGTGCTGGCTTGCGGCGAGCTGACGGCGCCCCGGGTCGCCACGCTGACCAGCCACATCATCGGCCAACGGATGGCCAAGGGTGCGCTCGAGCTGGCCGTCCTGGACGCCGAGCTGAAGACGGCCGGCATGAGCCTTGCCAGCTATCTCGGCGGCACCCGCGACGCGGTCGACGTCGGCGTCTCGGTCGGCATCACCGACACGATCGACGAGCTGGTCGAGACGGTCGGCCGCTACCGCGAGCAGGGCTACCGGCGGGTCAAGCTCAAGATCGAGCCGGGCTTCGACGTCGAGCCGGTCACGGCCGTACGCGAGGCTTTCGGTCCTGACCTGGCTCTTCAGGTCGACGGCAACGCCGCCTACCGGGTCCGGGACCTGCGCCACCTGCAGCGCCTCGACGACCTGGGGCTGCTGCTGATCGAGCAGCCGTTCGAGCATGACGCGCTTGCTCTGCACGCTGAGCTGGCCCGGCGCTGCGTCACGCCGATCTGCTTGGACGAGTCGATCACCTCGGCGGCCGTGACGGCCCGGGCCGTGCAGATGCGAGCGTGCAGCATCGTGAACCTCAAGGCCGGGCGCATGGGCGGCTACCTGGAGGCCCGCCGCGCGCACGATGTGGCCGCCGCGCTCGACACACCCGTGTGGTGCGGCGGGATGCTGGAGACCGGGCTCGGTCGGGCCGCGAACCTCGCGCTGGCGTCGCTGCCGGGTTTCACGCTGCCCGGCGACATCTCGGCCTCGGCGCGCTACTACGCCGAGGACGTCACGGAGCCCTTCGTCCTGCGAGACGGCCAGATCTCTGTCCCGACCGGGCCGGGCCTCGGCGTGACGGTCCGGGAAGACGTGCTGGCGGCCGCGACGAGCTCACGCACGACCGTTCGGGCCTGAACCGCGGCCGCGCCGCCGGTCGACCTGACCGGCGCCCGCACGCGAGTGACCGGTACGGCCTGCTGATACGTCTCGCCCACCGCGACCGTGAACCGCACGACCAGCCGGTCGCCGTAGCCGCCGAGCGCGGTCCCGGGATGCCATGCACCGTCCCGCTCCACCTCGCAGGCCGCGGCGGGCTCGAGGGTGAAGCCGCGCGCGGTGCCCCGGACGAGCGGTGGCGGGTCGAGCGGTGGCGGGTCGAGCACCTCGTACGCCTTCCACCGACGGGCTCGACCCCGCGTCGGACCTTAGACGCAAGGTCCGACGCTGCGGTCGGTCCGACGCTGCGGTCGATCAGGCGCTGCCGTTGATCAACAGGGACTAGTCGTCGTGACACGCCGGCATGTCGCGACGTCCACCCCCTGTTGATCATGGACGGGGACGGTCGGTCTCACGTGCTGAGCGACGGTCGTACCGAGCAGGGGAACTCAGCTCAGGGGTACGCCGCAGCCTCGCCGGCCAACGGCAGCTCCGCCGCCACGATCCGGCGCCCTTCGACCCGCTGCGGGATGATCCGGAGCAGCTCCTCTCGTTCGCCCGGCGCCCAGGGTGTCGACGCCTGACGGGCCGTGCGAGCCGCGACCACCGGCCGGTGCCCGTCGCCGACGCGTTCGGCGAGCCCGCGGACCAGCACCGTCCAGCCAGACCTGCTGTCGACGTCGATCTCGTCGACCTGGAAGCAGACGTTCGCGTGGTCGGCCGCCCAGAGCAGCGGCCCCGGCGCGGTGCGTACGACGACCACGTCGCCGTCGAGCCCGAAGTTGACCGGCAGGATGAGCGGGAAGTGCTCGGCGAGCACGCCGAGCCGCCCGACCTGCTGGGTGCGGATCAGGCGCCAGCACTCGGTGGCCTGCAGAGGCTCGAACCGCACCCCGATCACCGTGGGCTCGCGCTGGTGCGCAGCTCGGTCGCGAGGACCGCGACCTGCGTGCGGCGCTGGAGGCCGAGCTTGGACAACAGCGTGCTCACATAGTTCTTGACCGTCTTCTCGGCGAGGTGCATGCGTGCTCCGATCTCGCGGTTGGTGAGGCCCTCGCCGATGAGCTCGAGGATGCGGCGTTCCTGCTCGGTCAGTCCGGACAGGACCCCGACGGACGCGGGTGCGCGCAGCCGGTCCAGCACCGCACGGGTGACGGCTGGGTCGAGCAGCGACCCGCCGGCTGCAACGGTGCGGATGGCCCCGACGAGGTCGGCGCCGCGGATCTGCTTGAGCACATATCCGGAGGCACCCGCCAGGATCGCGTCGAGCAGCGCGTCGTCGTCGGCGAACGAGGTCAGCATCAGGCACGCCAGCTCCGGCATCCGCGACCGCAGCTCGCGGCAGACCTGCACGCCGTCGAGATCGGGCAGGCGTACGTCGAGCACGGCCACGTCCGGCTTCAGCGCCGGGATCCGGGCGAACGCCCCCGCCGCGTCACCCGCCTCGCCGACGACCACCAGGTCCGGTTCGGACTCGAGCAGCTCGCGGACACCCCGCCGGACGATCTCGTGGTCGTCGAGCAGGAAGATCCGGACCCGCCTGTCCTCAGCCCCGGTAGCAGCGGGTCCGGGCGTCTGCGCGGTCTCAGCCATGGGCTGCGGCCTGGTCGGTGAGGTCCAGGACGTCGTCGATGCCCCGGCGAGCGGTCGGACCCGCGGCCGGACGGGTGTGCTCGGTGTAGCCGGCGCGCAGGACCAGCTGGGGGGACCCCACGAGCCCGAGGGCCGCAGCGAGGCGCTGGCGCAGCGCCGGCACGTCGGTGACCTGGCCGAGCGGCTGGGCGAGCACCCCGGCGGCGGCGGCGTGCAGCAGCACGGACCCGAGAGCCATCCCTGCGTGCAGCCACGCGGCGGGGGAGTCGTCGCGGCTGAGCATCACCATCACGTCCGGGTGCTCCGCCGCCGGCGCGTCGCCCGGCGCCGGTCCCGCGCCCGACAGGGCGAAGTCGCGCAGCCGGAGCGAGGACCCGTGCTCCGGGTCGGCCGGCAACAACCCGGTCTGGATACCGTCCGGGCGAGGGACGTCGGAGACCCACCGGGCCAGCTCCTCGCGGTAGTCGGGGTCGGTCTCCTCAAACCGGTCGGCCTTGGACAGCAGGACCTCGAGGTGGAGCAGCTCGTCGGGGTCGCGTACGAGGCGGAGCCATCCGCCCTCTGCCTCTGCGGCCGCGCACAGCTCGTCGACCAGCGCGTCGTCGAGCAGGCGCTCGTCGAACCGGCCGCGGTGGGTGTGGCGCAGGCGCGCGGCAGCGGCCAGGGTCGTCTCGGCAGGCGTCGCCGGGTCTCCCGGCGTCAGGCGGACGGTGGCCAGGTGCAGCGGGTCGTCGTCGTCGGGCAGCAGCGTCATGTCCGCGTCGAGCCCCATCGCCCTGGCCGCGACCCGGGCGTGCAGGAGCGCGCCGCCGCACGACAGGTGCATCTGACGGCCCTCGGGGTCGACCACAGCCAGCTTGCGGTCCGGGTCGGCGTACAGCTCGAAGACGTGCTCGCCGGACGTGAACCGCCACGGCTGCGTGTTGTGCACGCTCGGTGCCCGCGTCGCCGCACGCACCACGTCCCGTACCTGTTCGATGGTCGCCATGCTTCATCCTTTCCCCGGGTGCCGGGATCGTCACCGGCCGGAGGTCCCCCGGCTGAAGGACCTAGGTCCTGGCCTGCTGTACGTGGCAGGCCCGGCTTCGAGCACACTGGCGGGGTGAGCAACGAGGACAGGGGCAGCGCGACCGCGTCCGACCCGACCGTTTCGCCGCTGCCCGCGTTCGCGCCGTTGCTCGACGCGGTCATGGCGGTCGGCAGCGAGCTGGAGCTGCCGGTCGTGCTCCGCCGGATCGTGGAGGCCGCCCGGTCGCTCGTCGACGCGTCGTACGGCGCCCTCGGGGTGCTGTCCGACAACGGCGAGGATTTGTCGGAGTTCCTGTTCGTCGGGCTCGAGCCCGAACGGGCCGAAGCGATCGGGTCGCTGCCACGCGGTCGCGGGGTGCTCGGAGAGCTGATCCGGCACCCGCAGCCCCTGCGGCTGGAGCGGCTCGCCGACTCCCCGTCCTCGTACGGTTTCCCGCCCGGTCACCCGCCGATGACCACGTTCCTCGGTGTGCCCGTACGGGTCCGGGACGAGGTCTTCGGCAACCTCTACCTGACCGAGAAGCGTGGGGGCGCGCCCTTCGACGTCCAGGACCAGCAGGTCGTGGAGGCGCTCGCCGCCGCGGCCGGGATCGCGATCTCCAACGCGCGCCTGTACGCCGACAGCCGCGCCCGCGAGCGCTGGCAGCGGGCGACCGCCGAGGTGTCCACGACCCTGCTGTCCGGCGACGCGACCGAGCAGGTGCTGTGCCTGGTCGCGCGGCTGGCCCGCGACCTCGTGGGCGCGCGGGTCGCGGTCGTCGCGGTGCCGACGGCCGACGGGGGACTGGTCGTCGGGGGTCAGGACGGCGCCGAGCAGCTGCGGGGGCGTCGGCTCGACGGGTCCGGCGAGCTGAGCCGGGTGCTGAGCGACGGCACCGTCGTCGAGCTGCTGCACGCCGAGCTGCTGCACGCCGTACCGGTCGTCCCGGACGGCGGGCTGGCGGGACCGAATCTGCCCGGCACCGGCTCGGCTGTCCCGCTCGGCGCACCGGGTCCGGGTTGCCCTGTGCTCGTCGTCCTCGGCCTTGCGGAGCCGCTCGGCGCGACGGCGCTGAGGCTGCTGGAAGGCTTCGCCAGGCAGGCCGCTGTCGCCCTCGAGCTGGCCCAGCACCGACGCGACGCGGAGCGCTACGCCGTCCACGCCGACCGGGACCGCATCGCCCGCGACCTGCACGACCTGGTCATCCAGCGGCTGTTCGCCACCGGGATGGCGCTGGAGAGCGCGACCCGGTTGATCCCGGGCCGGCCCGAGGAGGCTTCTGCCCGCGTGCAGCGCGCCGTCGACGACCTCGACACGACGATCCGCGAGCTGCGCTCGACCATCTACGGCCTGCAGGTGCCGCAGGACGAGCGTCCGTCGCTGCGGGCGCTGCTGCTGCAGGCTGTCGACGCGGCGACCCAGCAGCTCGGGTTCGCCCCGTCGCTTCGGCTGTCCGGCCTGCTCGACACCGCCGTGCCGCCCGACGTCGCCGAGCACCTGCTCGCCGCGGTCCGGGAGGCGCTCAGCAACGTCGCCCGGCACGCACGGGCCAGCCGGGTCGAGGTCGTGGTCGCCGTACGCGACGCCGGGCTCGTGCTCCAGGTCGACGACGACGGGGTCGGGCTGCCCCCCGGCCCCCGCCGCAGCGGGCTCGCCAACCTCGGTTCTCGGGCCGACGAGCTGGGCGGTCAGCTCGTCGTGACCTCCGAGCCGGACGAGGGCACACGGTTCAGCTGGCGGGTGCCGCTGCCGGGCTGAACCTGGCCCGTACGCGGCTCAAGAACGAGGTCTGCAGGCGTCGACGGACCCGGTGGGCCGGCCGCTCCATGGGCTCTGGCGTAGCCAAGGAGTGCCCCCCGGTGACCGAGATCGTCGAAGAGCGCTGCACCCTCGTTCCTCGTGCACCTGCGTTTCTCCGTCAGTCCGACGCCATCCGGTTCTGGGCCGTCGAGACGACGTCGGACGAGCCGTTGTCGGCCGTCCCGCCGGCGGCTGCGGAGCCCCTGAGAAGCCTGTCCCCACCCAGCCTGCGGTTGCGTCGACGCCAGCCGCCTCGGTGCCGGTGCCTGACGGCAAGAAGGTCGGCGGCAAGAACGAAGGTGAAAGGAGGCCCTGACGGCACCTCGGCTGAGCGCACGTGGGCATGAGGGGGGAGTGCGGCTTCAGGGGGTCGAACGGGTTCCGGGCGTGACGAATCCTAGCGACAAGAAAGGTGCTGTGAAGAGGCCAGATGCCTTGACTACCCACCGATCACCTATAGACTAATCGAACTGGCGTTCTATGAGACAGTTAGGAGTGGTCTTCATGGCGGATCCGGCCCTCTCCTTGCTGGTTGTGGACCCGTGGCGGGTCGGTGCCGTGCCGGACACTGAGGCGCAGCTCTCGCCGGCGCAGATCGCCTCCTGGAGCCTCGAGACAGATCCGGACGACGCGCTGTCTGCTTTCGTCGACGTGCTCCAGCTCACCGACGACGACCTGCGCTGGCTCCGCGAACGGCCGAGCGACCCGGCCCTCCTGTTCGACGAGCCTGCCGACTTCGCCCTGCCTGCTGTTGCCCCGCCTGCTGTGCTCCCGGTCGATGAGCCGTTCTGGGCGACGCCGGGGGTGACGCCTCCGTCGGTGCCGGATGCGGTGTCGCCTCGGGTGACGCGTGTGGAGGACGCGATGACGGCGCTGCTCGCGGGCGGTGCGGTGTCGGGCTCGCGTGCCGACACCGAGGCGTTGCTGCGCCTGGCCGAGCAGGCCCGGTCGGCGGCGCTGGTGGAGCTGGCGGAGATGGACGCGACCGGAGGCCACCAAAACGGCGGCCTGCGGGGGACGACGACCGCGACGTGGCTGCGCGACGCGCTACGTCTGTCGGACCCGGTCGCCCGCGCCACGGTCCGGCTGGCCGTGCAACTACGCGACGAGCTGCCGACGCTCGCCACCGCCGTCCGGCAGGGGGCGATCACGCTCGAGCACGCCCGGGCCGCGCTGGACGGCGTCCGCGGGCTGGATCCTGAGGTCGTGCGTGACGCCGCCGGCGGCATCCTCGCGCTCGCCGCCCTGGTAGACCCGCCGTCGCTGCGCCGCACCCTGCGGGACAAGGCCGTCGCGATCAGCCCGCGGCTCGCCGAGGAGGCTGCCCGCCGGGCCGAGGCCCGCCAAGGCATCCGGGTCTCGGAGGTCGGCGGGCACACCGCCCTGGACGGCACCCTGGCCGGCGAGGCCGGGGAGCTGCTGCGCCGGGCCCTGGACCTGTGCACCGACAAAGCCCGCGTCGACGGTGACCTGCGCAGCCGGGCCGCCCGCAACGCCGACACCATCCTGGACTGGGCCGGCCGGGCCCTGGCCCGCGAGCACGGCCCCGGCGACAGCCTGCGCGAAGACCCCCGGACGATCCGCACCCACCTGCACGTACTCGTCACCCCCGACCAGCTCCACGCCGCCGCCGCACAGATCAGCCGCGAAGACCACACCGGCAGCCCCCACCAGAGCGACAGCCCCGACCAGAGCGGCAGCCCCGACCGCAACGACGAGACAGGCCACACCGGCAAGGCCGACAGCACGTGCCACCGACCGGGCGGGCTCGCCGGGCTCCTCGAGGCGGACCTGCTCGGTCAGCACACCCCCGCCGCCCCACTGCTCCTCGGCGCCACCAGCCCGCTCACCCTGGGCGCGCTACGCCGGCTCACCTGCGACGCCACCGTCCACCTCACCCTCCAACAAGACCTGCGCGCCGGCGACACCGACCACGCGTGCGACCAGCAACCACCCGGCACCCGGCTCGGCACGCCCCCACCACCGGGCTGGGTCTGCT
>JBBSTR010000085.1:0-9766 GCA_038235705.1 Mycobacteriales bacterium | reverse complement strand
TCGGCCTCGACGGAGCTCTTGCCGGGGGCCCACACACGCAACGTCGTCATCGTGCGCCTCTACCCGGGCCCGGCCTCACCCACGACCGGGAGTCGCTGCGACGTGGACCACCACGTCGGGCCGCCACCGGATCGGCCGCCACCGCGACGTTCTGGGAGGGGCCCCACCCTGCCGCCCATCTGCGGGAGGGGGCACCCACCCTGCCGGTGATCTTCCGCATACGTGCGGCGAACGGGACAACTCGTCGCCATCGGAGGAAGATCGCCCCTCGGGAGCTGGTGATCTTCCGCAGATGTGCGGCAAACGGGACAGACCTTCACCATCAGGGGAAGATCCCCCCCCAGCACGCCGGCGATCTTCCGCACACGTTGGACCAACAACACATGTCGTCGCCATCGGGGGAAGATCAGGGACGGGGGCGTCGGGTGAGCTCAGTCCCGGACGAGCAGCGCGACGGCGAACGCGTCCAGCAGATCGATCAGCGCGACGGTGCCGACCCGTACCGACCCCGTGACCGCGTCGCGCCAGGTGCCGTCCGGCAGCGTCACGGAACCCGTCGGCGCGCCGACGAGCGCACGGGTGGGCGCGACGACCGCCACCCGGTCGGACCGCACGTAGCCGATCGCCCCGTCGCCGACCTCGAGCGGGGCGTACGAGGACCCGGTGAGGAACCAGTCCGGGTGGTCTCGCCGGAGCCGCAGCGCAGCCGCCGTCAGTCGCAGCTTGGCGGGCGCCCGGTCGAGGTCGGCGAGCAGGGACCGGCGAAGGTCGTAGTCGACCGGTCGTCGGTTGTCCGGGTCGACCAGCGACAGCTCGACCAGCTCCGTGCCTTGGTAGCAGTCGGCGACCCCGGGAGACATCAGCTGCACCAGCTTCTGCGCGAGCAGGGTGGTCTCGAAGGCGGGACGCAGGCTCTCGACGTACGCCTGGACCTTCTCGGTCACGGCCGGATCAGCCAGCGAGGAGCGGACGAAGGCCTCCAGCTCGGCGTCGAACACCGGGTCCGGGTCGGTCCAGGACGTGTTCGCCTTTGCCTCCCGGGTCGCCTTCTCGACATAGGCGCAAGCCCGGTCGGCGGTGATCGGCCAGGCGCCGACCAGCGACTGCCACACCAGCAGGTCGGTCGCTCCGTCGGACACGTGCGGAAGACCTTCGAGGAGCTCGGCCCAGCCCGCCGGGTCCTGGGAGAGCAGGACGAGCCGTGCCCGCACGTCCTCGCTCCGCTTGGTGTCGTGCGTCGACAGCCCGGTCATGGACAGCGGCCAGTCCCGCTGGGCGCCGATCGCAGCCAGGTGGAAGTCGTAGACCGACGTCCCGAAGCGCCCCGGGTCGCCACCGACCTCGTTGAGCGCGGCCAGGCGAAGGTAGCGGTAGAAGGCGGTGTCCTCGACCCCCTTGGCCATCACCGGCCCACAGGTCTGCTGGAACCGCGTGACGAACTCCTGAGCACCCTCGAGCTCGGCGAGCGCCAGCTTCCCGACGACGTCGACCTCGTACGCCCGGGCGGGGACCTTCTTCAGGGCGTACGCCAACGCGTGCGCGACGTGTGCGCGCGCGGTCGCGTCGGCCGGTCCGGCAGGGCAGAGGTAGGCCCGATAGACCTCGAAGCCGGCGAGCACCTCGACCAGCGCTTCGCGCAGCCCACGCCGTGTCACGTCCAGGTGCAGGGGGCCGGTGACCCGGAGCCCCACCTCGACGAGGCGGTTGACCTCCGCCGGCAGGACGCTCGCGAGCACCTGGTGCTTGCACTGGTCCACCACGTCGGCGTACGTCGCGGTGCTGCCGGTCCGCCGCTCCCAGAGCGCGGTCAGCGGCTCCTCGCCGGCCGGGTCGACGAACAGCCCCAGCACGCGATTGAGCACGTCGTAGCCGGTCGTCCCGGCCGTGCGCCACGCAGGCAGCCGTTCGCCGGGCTCGAGGATCTTCTCGACCACGACCCAGGCGTCGGCGGTGTCCTCGGCGAGCCGCTCGAGGTAGCCGCCGGGGTCGGCGAGGCCGTCCGGATGGTCGATCCGAAGCCCGTCGACGGTGCCGTCCCGGACCTGCTCGAGCAGGAGCCGGTGCGTGGCCTCGTACACGCTCTCGTCCTCGACGCGCAGACCCGCGAGCGTGGTCACGTCGAAGAAACGCCGGACGTTGAGCTCCTCGGTCGCGACCCGCCAGTGCGCGAGCCGGTAGTGCTGGCGCTCCAGGGTGGCAAGCACGTCGCCCTCGACCAGCGTGCCGGGGCAGACCGGCACCTCGTGGTCGTAGTAGCGGATCCGGTCCTGCTCCAGGACCAGGTCCCCGACGACCTCGGCGAGCGGTGCGCCGAGGATCGGCACCAGGATCTTGCCGGTCTCCCAGTCCACGTCGAACCAGTCCGCGTAGTGCGCGTCCTGCCCGTCGCGCAACAGCGCCCACCAGGCCGCGTTCTGCGACTCCGGCTCCGACACGGCGGTGTGGTTCGGCACGATGTCGAGCACGATCCCGAGCCCGCTCTGCTCACAGGCCTCGCGCAACCGGGACAGCCCGTCCGCCCCGCCGCGCTCCCTGTCGACGGCGAGGTGATCGATCACGTCGTAGCCGTGCATCGAGCCGGGTGCGGCCTGCAACCAGGGGGAGCAGTAGACGTGCGTGACCCCGAGGTCCGCGAGGTAGGGCACGACGACGGCCGCGTCGTCGAAGGTGAAACCGGCGTGCAGCTGCAGCCGGTAGGTGTTGACGACCTGGCGAGAAGTTGCGCCGGGCACGGTCAGAACACCTTGCGCAGCACGAGTACCGAACGGGACTCCACCGAGAAGGTCTCGCCGGTCTTGTAGGACCGGGCGTCGGCCTCGTCGTACATCGGCGCATGGGTGTCCACGGCGATCTCCCAGCGCTCGCCCGCGCCGAGGTCGGGCACCGTGAACTCGATCGGCTCGTGGTAGCCGTTGAACAGCAGGAAGAACGAGGTGTCGACCACCGGCTCGCCCCGTGCATCGGGCTCGCGGATCCCGTCGCCGTTGAGGAAGACCATGAGCGACTGCGCGAAGCCGGACTCCCAGTCCTCCTCCGACATCACCTCGCCGGTCGGGGTGAACCAGGCGATGTCCTCGATGCTGGAACCCTGGCTGGGACGGCCCCGGAAGTGACGGCGACGCCGGAAGACCGGGTGGTCGGCGCGCAGCTGTGCCAGCTTGGCCACGAAGTCCGACAGCACCTCGTAGTCCTTGGCTCGCTCCCAGTCGACCCAGGCGATCGCGCTGTCCTGGGCGTAGACGTTGTTGTTGCCGTGCTGCGTGCGCCCCAGCTCGTCGCCGTGCAGCAGCATCGGCACACCCTGAGACAGGAACAGCGTGGTGAGGATGTTGCGCTTGGTCTGCTCACGGGCCGCCAGGATGTCCAGGTCGTCGGTGTCGCCCTCGACGCCGTGGTTCCACGAGGAGTTGTGGCTCTCGCCGTCGTTGCCACCCTCGCCGTTGGCGTCGTTGTGCTTCTCGTTGTAGGACACCAGGTCGTGCAGCGTGAACCCGTCGTGCGCGGTCACGAAGTTGATCGAGGCGTAAGGCCGGCGCCCGTCCCCCTCGTAGAGGTCGGCCGACCCGGTGAGGCGGGCTGCGAACTCCTGGATCGTCTCCTGCTCCCCGCGCCAGTAGTCGCGCATCGTGTCGCGATACTTGCCGTTCCACTCGGTCCACAGCGGCGGGAACCCGCCGACGTTGTAGCCGTTCTCGCCGATGTCCCACGGCTCGGCGATCAGCTTGGCCTGGCTGACCACCGGGTCCTGCTGCACCAGGTCGAAGAACGCGGACAGACGGTCCACCTCGTGGAACTGGCGGGCCAGGCTGCTCGCCAGGTCGAACCGGAACCCGTCGACGTGCATCTCGGTCACCCAGTAGCGCAGCGAGTCCATGATCAGCTGCAGCACGTGCGGGTGCTTCATGAGCAGCGTGTTGCCGGTGCCGGTGGTGTCGTAGTAGTGCGCCTGGTCGCCCTCGACCAGGCGGTAGTAGGCGGCGTTGTCGATGCCCCGGAAGGACAGCGTCGGGCCGAGCTGGTTGCCCTCGGCGGTGTGGTTGTAGACCACGTCCAGGATCACCTCGATGCCCTCGGCGTGCAAGGCCTTCACCATCGCCTTGAACTCCTGGACCTGCTGGCCCCGCTGGCCGGTCGAGCAGTAGTCGTTGTGTGGGGCGAAGAACCCGATCGTGTTGTAGCCCCAGTAGTTGCGCAGGCCCCGGTCGGCCAGGTGGCTGTCGTGGACGAACTGGTGCACCGGCATGAGCTCGACGGCCGTGATCCCGTGCCGCTTGTAGTGCTCGATCATGACGGGGTGCGCGAGGGCTGCGTACGTCCCGCGGATGTCTTCCGGGATGCCTGGGTGGGTCTTGGTCAGCCCTTTGACGTGCGCCTCGTAGATGACCGTCTCGTTGTAGGGCGTGCGCGGCTGGCGGTCGTTGTCCCAGTCGAAGAACGGGCTGATCACGACCGACTTGCTCATGTGCGGGCCGGAGTCCTCGTCGTTGAACGAGTCCTCCTCGCCCCAGGTGTAGGAGAAGCACGCCTGGTCCCAGTCGATCTCACCCTCGACGGCCTTGGCGTACGGGTCGAGCAGCAGCTTGCTCGGGTTGCACCGGTGCCCGTTCTCCGGCTCGTACGGCCCGGTCACCCGGTAGCCGTAGCGTTGACCCGGGCCGATGCCGGGGAGGTAGGTGTGCCAGACGAACGCGTCGCGCTCACGGATCGAGACCTTCGTCTCGTTGCCCGAGTCGTCGAACAGGCACAGCTCGACCTTGTCGGCGATCTCGGAGAACAGGGCGAAGTTGGTGCCGGTGCCGTCATACGTCGCGCCGAGGGGGTAGGGCGTGCCGGGCCAGGTGCGGGGCACCGCCGGGCCGGCAGAGAGGTCGGCGCTCACGAGCGGGTCAGGGCGGTGCGGTCGGTGCCGGGCACGGTGCTGATCGGGTGCTCCTCAGATCGGGTACGTCGCTCCCAGTATCAGGGCGCCCCCGGGTGACTACCCCGTGACGGGCCCGGCTCACGTGTGACCTGGACGGTCCCAGCAGTGCGTTCACCCGATCGGTGCGGGACCGGGGGGCGACGTCAAGTGAGGCCCCCCGGGGGACGACACCCCCTCCGTGAGCGTCCTCCAGCAGTCAGGCAGCGCGGCACGCCTCCCGCGGCGGTGGGCTCGGCGCACCGTGCGTCCCACGATCGGAGCGGGCCGCCCCCGGGTCCGTGGAACGCTCCCTGGCGGCGGGGCGCCGGGACCGGCGTCCGGACCCGGACCGGCCCTCGGATCGGCACCCGCGCCCGGGCCCGCCTCGGCAGCCGTGGACCCGACGCACCTGTTGCTCCGGACGACGTTCGGGCTCACCCGCCAGCTCGTCGAGGAGGTCTCGGCGATCGGGCCGTCGTCGTGGCTCGAGCAGCAGCTCGATCCGGCGGGCATCGCGGACGGCACGTGCGATCAGCTGCTCAGCCAGTTCCGCTGGCTCGACAAGACTGCCGGACAGGTGCGCGCGGGGATCAGCGTGGGGTCCTGGGACGCCATGAACGACCTCACGCAGGCAGCGCTGGCCCGGGCCTGCTGGAGCCGCCGGCAGCTGTTCGAGGTGATGGTCGACTTCTGGGGCAACCACCTCAACGTCACCTGCCCCAGCTCGGAGGTGTGGGACGTCCGCGCCGTCGACGACCGCGAGGTCTACCGCCAGCACGCGCTGGGCCGGTTCAGCGACATGCTGGTCGCCAGCGCCAAGAGCCCGAGCATGCTCCGCTACCTGAACGGCGACAGCTCGACCAAGACGGCGCCGAACGAGAACTACGGCCGCGAGCTGTTGGAGCTGCACACCGTCGGTGTCGGCGCCGGCTACACCGAGACCGAGGTCCGCCAGTCCGCGCTGGTCTTCACAGGGATGACCGTCGACGACCAGACCGGCACGTTCCGCTTCCGCTCCGAGCGGCACCACGTGGGACCGCTGTCGGTGCTCGGCTGGTCGTCCCCCAACAGCTCGGCTGCGGGGGGCCTGGCAGTGGCCGAGTCCTACCTGCGCTACCTGGCCGCCCACCCGCTGACCGCGCGCCGGATCGCCCTGAAGCTGGCCGTGCGGTTCGTCTCCGACAGCCCCCCTGCGGCTCTGGTCGACCGGCTCGCGGCGACCTACGTGGCCAGCAGCACCGAGATCAAGCCGGTGCTCCGGCAGCTGTTCGCGAGCGCGGAGTTCGCTGCTTCCGCGGGACAAAAGACCCGCCGACCGGTCGAGGACCTCACTGCCGAGGTGCGGGCCCTCGGAATCGGTCCACCGATGACCGACGACGACGTGGTCGGCGCTCTCCACTGGATGAGCTACGAGCGCGGGCAGGCCCCGCTCGGCTGGCACCCGCCGAACGGCTACCCGGACGTGGCTCCGGCCTGGCAGGGGGCCGGCACCACCGTGACGATGTGGCGGCAGCAGCTCGGGCTCGCGGCCAACTGGTGGCCGCAGAGGATGCAGCACCCCGGCGTGGTCAGCCTGGTCCCGGATCCTCGCCCGACGACGAACGGTGCCCTGGTGGACGCGCTCTCCCTACGCCTGCTCAACCGGACGCTCCCGGCGGACGAACGCGCCGCCGTGCTCGGTTTCCTCGGCCCGGAGAACGCTCAGCCCTCCGACGAGACGCTGGGCTGGCAGCTGCCCTACCTGGTGTCCGTCCTGTTCGCGACCCCCACCTGGACGCAGCGATGACCGCACAGACCGCCCGACCGTGCGGGTGCCCGAGCGGTGGAGTCACCCGCCGGACCGTGCTGCGTGGGGCCGGCATCGCCGGCCTGACCGGCCTGCTCAGCTCCGGCCTGTCGACCCAGCTCGCCTTCGCCGCCGGGCCGCCGACCGGCCACGACGTGCTGGTCGTGCTGTCGCTGCGTGGCGGCTTCGACGGGTTGTCCGCGATCGCGCCGATCGGAGACCCGGGCTACGCCTCCGCCCGACCGACGATCGCCGTACCGGCCAACCGGGCGATCGGCCTGGACGACATGTTCGGCCTGCACCCCGCGCTCGCGCCGCTGAAGCCGTTCTGGGACGCCGGCACCTTCGGCGCGGTCCAGGCCGTCGGGCACCCGGACCGGAGCCGTTCGCACTTCGCGGCCATGGAGGAGCTCGAGCGTGCGGCCCCCGGCACGTCGTTGCGCACCGGGTGGTTGGACCGGGTGATCGGGCTGGCCGGGAACGGCAGCCCGCTGCAGGCCGTCACGCTCGGCAGCGGGACCAGCGCGCTCGCGCTCGCCGGCCCGGCCCCCGACGTGGCGATGCGCTCGCTCGACGACTTCTCCGTCGACACGGACAACGCGGCGAACCGGAAGCGCGTGGCGGCGCTGCGCTCGTTGCACTCCGGTCGACCCGGCGCCGCCGGGATCGCCCTCACCGCGCTGGACCGGGCCGCCGCTGTCCGGACCGGCACCCCCGCCGGTACGGGCTACCCGACCTCCGGTGAAGGCACCGAGCTGGGCTCGGCCCTGCGTGACCTCGCCCGCATCATCAAGAACCCGGGCAGCAACCTGCAGGCCGCCTGCGTCGACTACGGCGACTGGGACATGCACGAGAACCTGGGCACGGTCGACCAGGGCCGCATGACCCGCCACCTGGCCGGACTGGCCCAGGCGCTGGCGGCCTTCGCGAACGACCTGGGCCCCGACCTGTCGCGGGTGTGCGTCGTCACCCTGTCGGAGTTCGGGCGCCGGGTCGAGCAGAACGGCTCCGCCGGCACCGACCACGGCACCGCCAACGCGGTGCTGCTGCTCGGCGGCGGGATCGTCGGCAAGAAGGTCCACGGGACCTGGCCGGGCCTGTCACCCGACGGCCTGGACCGCGGCGACCTGGCCGGTCGCACCGACTACCGGGACGTGATCGGCGAGCTGCTGCGGGTCCGCTGCGGCGTGCCTGACCTGAGCGCGGTCTTCCCCGGCTTCCGGCACACCCCGCTGGGCGTGGCCCGGGCCTGAGCTGACGCACCTCACCCCACCCTGGCCGGGCTACCCCGGCCACGATCATGACGGTTGAGCGGCCGGCTGACGCTCGGGGCTCATGATCGCGGTCGGGCTATCGGGCGAGGACCTTCAACGCCTCGTCGGCGTGCACGTCCATCTTGGTCTCCGACGTGATCGCCTCCAGGACCTGCCCGTCCTGCCCGATCACGAAGGTCGCGCGCTTCACCTTCGTCACCTTGGCCATCAGGCCCGAGCGCTTGACCCCGAAGGCGTCGGCGACAGTTCCCTCGGTGTCGGCGAGCAGCGGGTAGTCGAAGCCGTTCGCGTCGCTGAACTGCTTCTGCATCTCGACCGTGTCCATGCTGATGCCGACCCGCTGGGCGCCGGCGGCGGCGAACTCGGCCGCCAGGTCCCGGAAGTGGCAGCTCTCCTTGGTGCACCCGCTCGTCATGGCCGCCGGGTAGAAGAACAGGACCACCGGTCCGTCGGCGAGCAGGCCCGCGAGGGTCGTCGGCTCACCGTCCTGGTTCAGCAGCTCGAAGTCAGGGGCTTTGTCGCCGGCTCGGGTCATCAGGATGCCTTTCGATCAGAGTGCTCGGGACGATCGTGGGACGTGGGTACGGGGTCCGGTCGCCGCAGGACGGGGTCGTGCGCGTCGAGCAGCAGGGCGGCCTCGGGCGTGGGCGCACCGCCGCCAAGGTGCGCCGGCTGCCACCAGGAGCCGGGCTCGGCCCGCACCGGGTAGGACGCCTGCGCCTCGTCCAGCAGAGCTGCCATCGCGGCGCGCAGCTGCTCCGTCACGGCTGTTGGGTCGTCGTCGACGGAGGGGTGCAGCGCGACCCCGACCCGGACCTCGACCGGCGTCCCGTACGCCTCCCGGAGCGAGAAGCCGTGCGTGCGCGTCGACACCCGGTGCGTCCCCCAGATGACGACCGGCACCAAAGGGACCCCCGCCTGGGCGGCCATCCGTGCTGCGCCGGCCTTGAACGGCAGCAGTGTGAAGCTGCGGGTGACCCTGGACTCGGGGAACACCCCGACCAGCTCGCCGTCGCGCAGCCGCTGCACGGCGACCCGGTAGGCGGTCCCACCGCCGTCGCGCTCGACCGGTATGTGCCTCATCGCACGCATCAGGGGTCCTGCGACCGGGTGCCGGAAAGCGGTGGCCGTGGCGAGGAACCGTACGAGCCGCTGGTCGCCCCGGGAGGTCAGCCAGCCCGTCACGACGAAGTCGAGATAGCTGAAGTGCGTGATCGCGAGCACGGCGCCGCCGGTGGCGGGCAGGTGCTCGGCCCCGACCAGGTGACGTCGAAGCCCGAGCAGCCGCAGGACGGCACGACCGACCAGGACGACGAACCGGTAGACCATCAGGCCCTCTTCGGTGGCAGCGGGACGAAACCGCTGGTGCTCTTGACGTAGTCGGTGTAGCCGGGCCGGCGGTCGCCGATGTCTTTCTCCAGGGTCGCTGCGCCGGTGCCCTTGGAGAGCAACCAGGTCATGACGACCGGCGAGGCGATCGTGAGGATCCCCGGCCACATCGCGAAGGCGATCAGCGACAGCCCCCACCACACGGTGGCGTCCCCGAAGTAGTTCGGGTGGCGGGTGTAGCGCCAAAGCCCGGTGTCGAGCACCTTGCCCTTGTTGCTCTCGTCCCTCTTGAAGACGGTGAGCTGGTGGTCGCCGACCGCCTCGAAGAACAGGCCCACCGCCCAGACCGCGATCCCGACGTAGCCGAGCCACCCGAAGCCGCCGCGCTGGAACATCGCGACCTGCACCGGCAGCGAGATGAACCACGCCGAACCGGCCTGGGTCAGGTAGATCATCCGGAACGCGTACGCCTCACGG
>JBBSTR010000084.1:0-9904 GCA_038235705.1 Mycobacteriales bacterium | reverse complement strand
GTGGAGCGCCACCAGGCACCCTTGATCATCCGAGCGCCCCAGCCGGGCTGCTCGGTGGCCAGCGGCACGATGGCCTTGTCCATCCAGTCCTTGCCGTGGACCGGGTCGACCTCGGCGTGCTCGACGTAGAACGGGTAGGCGGCGCGGGGCGCGCCGAGCCGGTCGAAAGCCTTGAGCACCATCCGGCAGCGCGGCCCGGCCTGCAGCTCCAGCAGCCCGAGCGCGCCGACCATCTCCGGCTGCAGCCAGCGGCTCGTGGCCAGCAGCCCGCCGAGCGCGACCCGTTCCAGTGCGGCCTCCGACATCTGCGAGCGAGCGACGGTGGGCATCTGCACCGCCTGGACCAGCCGCTCGTGGAGCGTGGTGTGCACCCCGTCCGGCTCGCCCTGGCCCATCTCGTCCCAGTAGTTCTTGCCGAGCTCGAGCTTGGCGCTGCCGGTCAGCCCGACCTGGCAGACCGCGACGAGGTCGTCGAAGCCGCCGTCCGGACCTCCCTCCAGGGCCAGGAACTGGACCACCTGGTCCCAGTCGGCCTGCTCGGCCAGCCAGCGGTAGGACGCGGGCAGGCGGTCGCGGGCGGCGATCGCACGCATGGCCCGTACGACGTCCTCGGTCGTCTCGGCGTCCGCGAGGGCTCCCGCCTCGGCCCAGGCCAGCTCCAGCTCGGCGAGCCAGTCGCCCTCGAGCCTGGCTTTCAGCGCCGCGACGGCCGGGTGGCCCTGGTGCCGGACCCGGTCGCCGAGCGCGCCGATCGGGGCCGTGTGCAGGTCGTAGACGCTGAGCAGCGTCAGGAACCTGTCGAGACGGCCCTCGGGCCGCAGCTCGGCGACCCCGCAGAGGTCACCGGAGTCCAGCGCCAAAGACAGGCTCGTGTGAACGGGACGGGTCAGGGTGGTCACGTTGCCTCCGTGCAGCGGTGGACGGTAGGCGTTCTGCTTCCCCCGCACCGCCGATCAACTCGCGGACGTCAGGTCGGGCTCACGTGGGCCGGGGGCGCCCTCCGGGACCGACCGCCAACCGCTGAGCGACGAGCAGCCAGACGTCGGGGTCCAGGCCGAGACCCAGGTGGGGGGAGCGCACCTCGACGTGCTCGACCGCCGGGTTGACGTGGTCGATGCAGGCGCGCCAGGCGACGACCCCGTCCGCGCGGCTGAAGATCGCGGTGACCGGGGTGGTGATCGGCTGCGCCGCGTCCCACCGACGCTGCTGTGCCACCCGAGGGTCGTCAGCGCCACCCAACCTGCCGGCCAGCGAGGTGTGGGCGGGCCCGCCGATGACCGGCGACCCGAAGGTGATCACCCGATCGACCTGGTCCGGATGGGTGCGGGCGATCTCGCGCGCCACGACGCCGCCCAGGCTCCAACCGATCAACGAGACCGGCCGCCCCTGCGACCGCGCGAGCGCGACAACCACCTCGGCCAGGCGTCGGGCGTCCTGCGCGACACGTCCCCGGTTGGAGCCCAGCCCCCACCCTCGGGCGTCGTAGCCCAGCTGCCGCAGGTAGGCGCGCAGCAGCGTTCCTGCGCGGTCCGACGCCCCGTAACCGGGGAGGTCGAGCACGATCCGGCCGTCGCCGCGCGGTGCCAGCGCCAGCCTTGGCGCGGCAGCCACCAGGCGGGTCAGCTGCCACGGCGCGAGCAGCTCACCCGCTACGGTCCGACGAGCGGGAGGCCCGGCCGGGAGAGCCACCGTCGACGGGTCCGGCAACGGGGTCCCGCCGAAGACCACCCCGGCGGCGGCGAGCGGCCCCGTAACCACCCCGGGCAGCCTCATCGTGATCCCAGCCGATCCAGGTCGGCGTCCCGCTCTCGCCCGGTCTGCGCGACGGCTGCTCTCCACGGTCCTGCGTCTCTGCCCACGGTGCATCCTGCACCAAGGTTGACCGTCTGATGTCCTCAGCCTCGGCGGCCTGCTGCGAGAGCCGCTCACCTCGGCCTAAGGTGAGCCCCGCAGCTCGTCCGACTGCGATCGCAGATCTCGAGGAGCGCGCGTGTCCGAGCCAGCCGTGGGAATCGTCGGCTGCGGCCTGATGGGTTCGGGCATCGCCGAGGTCTTCGCGCGCGCCGGGCGCACCGTCGTGGTGCACGAGATCGACGAGGCGGCGGCAGCCAGGGGGCGTGCGCGGGTCGAGACCTCCTTCGAGCGTGCCGTCGGCAAGGGCAAGCTTGACGCACAGGTGGCGCACGAGTCGCTCGCCCGCCTCACGGTGGGCACCGACCTCGAGGCGCTGTGCGACGTGGGCCTGGTCATCGAGGCGGCCACCGAGGACGCGGCGTTCAAGATCGAGATGTTCGGCAGGCTCGACCGGGTCGTCGAGCGCGACGACGCCATCCTCGCCTCGAACACGTCGTCCATCCCGATCATGAAGCTGGGGAGCGTCACACGCCGTCCGGAGCACGTCGTCGGGCTGCACTTCTTCAACCCCGTCCCGGTGCTGCCGCTGGTCGAGATCGTGCCCTCGATCCTCACCTCGGAGCACACGGTGGCCCAGGTCCAGCGGATCGCCGAGGAGGAGCTCGGCAAGACGGTCATCCAGTCTCAGGATCGCGCCGGCTTCATCGTGAACGCACTGCTGGTCCCTTACCTGCTGTCCTCCATCCGGATGCTGGAGTCGGGCTTCGCGTCGGCGGAAGACATCGACGCAGGGATGGTCCGAGGGTGCGCGCACCCGATGGGCCCCCTGCAGCTGGCAGACCTCATCGGGCTCGACACGGTTGCCTCCATCGCCGACTCGCTGTACGCAGAGTTCAAGGAACCGCTCTACTCGGCACCGCCGATGCTGCTCCGCATGGTCGATGCCGGTCTGCTCGGCCGCAAGACCGAGCGAGGCTTCTACCACTACCCCCGGGCCTGATCCGGCGGGCTGGGTGGTTCGTCCGCTCGAGCCGATCCGGTGGGCCTCGACTCAGCGACCTGTCGATGAGCGCTCTGCCGGTGGCTGTGCGGTCGGGTAGCGCAGGATGTGCCGGCTGAGCGTGGAGGCGTGTCGCACGATGTCGTCAGGGAGGGGCTCGCCCGCCTCGACGGCGCACGCGACGGCCTGCAGCAGCTGTGCCAGGGCGAACTGTCGATACCGCGCCGTGGTGGCCGTCATCTCGAGGCCTTCGCGGGCTCGGCGCATGAGCTCCTGCGCCGCGCCCTGCAGCTCGTCGTGCTCGGACCGCTCGACCGTCATGACCGTTCTCCGTGGAGAAGCGCGGAGAGCACGTCCCGGTTGAAGCGCGAGATGACGTGGAGCGGGATGCTCTGCGGGCACACCGCCGTGCACTCGCCGATCTGCGTGCAGCCACCGAAGCCCTCGTCGTCGTGCTGCGCCATCATCGCGAGGGCCCGGGAGGACCGCTCCGGCTGACCCTGCGGCAGCAACCCGAGATGGGTGATCTTGGCGCCGGTGAACAGCATCGCGGAGCCGTTCGGGCACGCGGCGACGCAGGCGCCGCACCCGATGCAGGCGGCCGCGTCAAACGCCAGGTCGGTCTGCTGCTTGGGCACCAGCACGGCGTTGGCGTCGGGAGCGGCGCCGGTCGGCACGCTCACGAAGCCGCCGGCGGCGATGATCCGGTCGAAGGCGGAACGGTCGACGACCAGGTCCTTGATGACCGGGAAAGGCTTGGCCCGCCACGGCTCGACGTCGATCACTGCTCCGTCGGCAAAGCTGCGCAGATAGAGCTGGCAGGTGGTCGTGGCGGCCTCCGGGCCGTGCGCGATGCCGTCGATCACCACCCCGCACATCCCGCAGATGCCCTCCCGACAGTCGTGGTCGAAGGCGATCGGGTCGTCGCCGGCCAGCGTGAGCTGCTCGTTCAGCACGTCGAGCGCCTCCAGGAACGACATCTCCGGGAAGACGTCGGACACCTCATAGGCGACCATGCGGCCCGCCTCGTCCGGGCTCCGTTGCCGCCACACCCGCAGCGTGATGTTCACGTGTAGCTCCTCTGCACCGGCTTGACGTAGTCGAAGGCGAGCTCTTCCTTGTGCAGCACCGGGGCGCCGGGCGTGAACTCCCAGGCGGCGACGTAGCCGAAGTGCTCGTCGTCGCGCCGCGCCTCACCGTCCTCGGTCTGGCTCTCGACCCGGAAGTGGGCGCCGCACGACTCCTCGCGGTGCAGCGCGTCGATGCACATCAGCTCGGCGAGCTCGAAGAAGTCCGCCACCCGGCCGGCCCGTTCCAGCGTCTGGTTCAGCTCCTCGTTCTCGCCGGTGACCTTCACGCTGCGCCAGAACTCGGCCTTGAGCTCCCGCACCATCGCCACCGCCTGCTCCAGACCGGCCCGGGTGCGTTCCATCCCGCAGTGGTCCCACATGATCTGGCCGAGCTGCTTGTGGAAGGAGTCCACGGTCCGGGTGCCCTCGATCGACAGCAGGCGGTCGATCCTGGTCCGGACCGCCTCGACGGTCGCTCCGACCGCGGGGTGCGTCGCGTCCACCGGGGCGAACGGGCCGTCCGCCAGGTAGTCGCCGATCGTTGCCGGCAGCACGAAATAACCGTCCGCGAGGCCCTGCATCAGGGCGCTGGCACCGAGCCGGTTCGCACCGTGGTCGGAGAAGTTGGCCTCGCCGATCACGAACAGGCCCGGGATCGAGGACTGCAGGTCGTAGTCGACCCACAGACCGCCCATCGTGTAGTGCACGGCGGGGTAGATCCGCATCGGGACCTCGTACGGGTTCTCCGCCGTGATCCGCTCGTACATCTCGAACAGGTTCCCGTACCTGTCCTCGATCGTCGTACGACCCAGGCGTTCCAGCGCGTCCGCGAAGTCCAGGTAGACGCCGAGCCCGGTCGGGCCGACACCGCGACCCTCGTCGCAGACGGCCTTCGCCGCCCGGGAGGCGACGTCGCGCGGGACGAGGTTGCCGAACGAGGGATAGCTGCGCTCCAGGAAGTAGTCCCGTTCGGCCTCCGGGACGTCGCCCGGGCGGCGGGCGTCTCCCGCCGTGACGGGGACCCAGATGCGCCCGTCGTTGCGCAACGACTCGCTCATCAGCGTCAGCTTGGACTGGTGCTCGCCGGAGACCGGGATGCACGTCGGGTGGATCTGGGTGAAGCACGGGTTCGCGAACAGCGCGCCCTGGCGATGAGCGCGCCAGGTGGCGGTGACGTTGCAGCCCATCGCGTTGGTCGACAGGTAGAACACGTTTCCGTAGCCGCCAGAGGCGAGCACGACCGCCTCAGCGAGATGGGTCTCGATCTCTCCGGTGCGCAGGTCCCGCACCACGACGCCGCGGGCCCGACCGTCCACCACGATCAGGTCGAGCATCTCGTGCCGGACGTTCATCTCGACGGTGCCTGCGGCAACCTGACGCTCCACGGCCTGGTAGGCGCCGAGCAGCAGCTGCTGGCCGGTCTGCCCGCGCGCGTAGAAGGTGCGCGAGACCTGTACGCCGCCGAACGAACGGTTGTCGAGCAGGCCGCCGTACTCGCGGGCGAACGGCACGCCCTGGGCGACGCACTGGTCGATGATCGTCCCGCTCACCTGCGCGAGCCGGTAGACGTTGGACTCGCGGGAGCGGAAGTCCCCGCCCTTGACCGTGTCGTAGAACAGCCGGTAGCTGCTGTCACCGTCGTTGCGGTAGTCCTTCGCCGCGTTGATGCCGCCCTGCGCCGCGATGCTGTGCGCCCGCCGCGGACTGTCCTGGTAGCAGAAGCTCTTGACGTCGTAGCCGGCCTCGCCCAGCGTCGCCGCCGCCGACCCGCCCGCCAGCCCGGTGCCGATGATGATGACCGACAGCTTGCGGCGGTTCGCCGGCGCGATCAGCCGGGCGCCGAACCGGCGTGCGTCCCACCGCTGCTCGACGGGCCCGGTCGGCGCCTTGCTGTCGACGACCGGGTCACCGACGGTCCAGAGTCCGGGCACGTCCGTCATCAGCTCACCCACCCGAACAGGACCGCGAACGGCGGGACCAGGAACCCGACGGTGATCACGGAGGCGACGACGGTGGCCGCAACGTTCAGCTGGCGACGTCGCGCCACGCTGGTGTTCCCGCCGAGATCGGCGAACGCGCTCCAGAACCCGTGGCGGAGGTGAAGACCGACGGCCAGCAGCGCGAGGGTGTAGCTGAGGGTGACCCACCAGATCTGGAACCCGTTCACGACCCGCTCGTACGGGCTGTCGGACGCCCCGCCAGGGTGGATCGTGTTCGCGGTCAGCTGGAGCAGGTGGAAGACGATGAACAGCCCGATCACCACGCCGCCCCATCTCATCGTGAACGACGCGTACGTCCGCTGCACGCCGCGACGGGCCTTCGTGCTCTCGTAGCGCCGGCCGCCCCGACCCTCGGTGGCCCCTCGAGCGCGCCGCCACAGGACGACGGCCGAGAAGGCGTGGAGCAGCACGCTGACCACGAGCACCACGCGGATGATCCAGAGCGCCCCGGCGTACGGCAGGAACGGTTCGCCGACGGTCCGCAGGTGCTCGGAGTAGCCGTCGAAGGCGGCTCTGCCGCTGAAGATCTTCAGATTTCCGTACATGTGCGCCAACAGGAAGAGCACCATGATCAGACCGGAGACCGCCATCCCGGCCTTGAGCGCCGCCGTCGAGCGGAGCGCGACCGCCCGCTGCCCCGAGGCAGCCTGCAGCGTCACCTCTGCTCCGTGCGAGCTGCCCGACGAACGACAGACATGGCGACCTCAGAAGACGCGGTTCCCGAAAACACCTGGTGGAGAGCGGAGCTTCGGACCACGGCGGTGTGCGGCGGCCCGACCCAGCTTGCTGACCGTACGCCGACCCGCCCTGCACGCCTGTGACGGGCGCGCGGGTGCGTGTGCGACCAAGTGGGCACAGGCCGAGCATGGGTGCCGCGATCACGATCGCCGAGAACGGCGCGCAGGGCACGTACCTGCGCGCCACCGGGGTCACGTACCTGCGCGACGGGGTCGAACGTCGGCAGCGCGCCAAGGCGGTCGCGGTGGCCGGCTACAGCATCGAGACACGCCTACTGATGCTGTCCGCCACCGACGCGCACAGCGTCCTGCCGACCCAGGGCTCGGCGAACCCGGCGCTGACCATCATGGCCCTGGCCGCCCGGGCCGCGGACCGGATGGTCGAGCACGCCGCCGGGTCCAGCGCGTGACCACGGTCGCGGTGACGGCGGCGTTCACCGACGCGGCGCTGGAGCGGCTGCGTGCCGAGGTTCCCGGTGTGCGTACGGCCCCCGAGCTGTTCGGCCGGCAACGATGGGTGGCTGACCACGCGGGCTCGGGCGAGGTCCCGGACGGGCTCGTCGACCTGGTCGGCGACGCCGAGGTGACGTTCGGCATCCCGGCCGACAGCGCCGACGGGCTGCGGGCACTGGCCGGCTGCCCGTCGCTGCGCTGGGTGCAGGCCACGGCAGCCGGTGCAGCCGGGACCGTTCGTGCGGCGGGTGACCTGGGCGACCTCGTCGTCACGACCGGAGCAGGCGTGCACGGTCAGGGGCTCGCGGAGTTCGTGCTGGCCGGGGTGCTGCACCACACCCGCGGGGTGCCACGGCTGCTGTCCGACTCCGCCACCCGGACCTGGCCGCAGCGTCGGCCGCAGCGCGAGCTGATGGACCTGCGGGCACTGGTGCTCGGCCTCGGCGCCGTCGGGTCGCGCAGCGCTCAGCTGCTCGCCGCGTGCGGGGTCCAGGTGACCGGGGTCCGGCACGACCTCTCCAAGCCGACGCCGGAGGGCGTGCTGGCGGTGCACGCACCCGAGGACGTCCTGCGGCTCGCCCGCGACGCCGACCTGCTGGTGATCACGCTGCCCGGCGGTCCGGCGACCGACGGGATGGTCGACGCCGCGGTGCTGTCCGCGCTGCCGGACGGCGCGGTCGTCGTCAACGTCGGACGCGGCACGGTGCTCGACACGGCGGCGCTGGTCGCCGCGCTCGACAGCGGCCACCTGCACGGTGCCGCACTGGACGTCACCGATCCGGAGCCGCTGCCGGCCGGCTCCCCGCTGTGGAGCCGTCCCGACGTGCTGCTCAGCCCGCACACCGCCGCGCTGTCGCCGCACGAGGACGACCGGCTGGTCTCGCTGTTCCTGGCGCAGCTCGACCGCTTCGAGCGCGGCGAGCGGCTCGATCACGTCGTGGACGTGCACGACGGCGGGCAGCACCGATGAGCAGCCTGCGCGCCGCGCTCGCCGGTGGCTGCCTCTCGTGGGACGCCTCAGCGGGCTGAGCGCGGCACGGGTCCCGGGGTCGGGTCCACCGGCCCCACGGCGAGGTCGGGCGCGATCAGCTGGACGAGGACGACGGCGCTGATCGCCTGCGCAGCGACGAGACCGGCGAGCACGGCCACCTGCAGCTGTGCCGCCTGCGCCGGGGAGGCGCCGCCGGCCAGCGCCCCGATGAAGGCGCCGGGCAGCGTGACGAGCCCGGTCGTGCGGGCCTGGTCGATGCCGGGCAGGAGCGCCTCCCGGACCGCGTCCGGCTGCAGCGGCCGGATCGCCTGCCGCGCGGTCGCTCCCAGCGCCAGCCAGCCCTCCACCTCGGGCCAGCGGTCGTGTGCCGCGTCCCGCAGGCGCCGGCCGGACAGGGTGCACACGGTCATCGTCCCGCCCAGGACGATGCCGGCGAAGGCGATCACGTAGCGGTTCGTCTGCGGGAACGCGCCGGTCAGCAGCAGGAGCGAGACGACCGGGGTCGCTCCGCACAGGCTCGCGAGCAGCACCTGGCCCGTCCGTCGCAGCCCGCCGCCGAGCCGACGGCCGGAGGTGACGGCGACCGCGCCGAGCATGACGAAGACGAACGCCGCGGCGACCCGCCCGTCGCGCAGAGCCAGCGCCAGCACGAGCGACACCGCCGTGAGCTGGAGCGAGGCCCGCAGGATCGCGCGGGCCGGCGCGAGCCGCATTCCTACCCCGCCGAGGTGCAGCGCGGCGGCCGCGAGGACGGCCAGCGTCAGCAGGGTCAGGACGAGCGAGATCGCCGGCACGGCCCTAACGCCCCAGCCGCGGTCGCCGAGCTGGGAGCGTCACGCCTCGCAGCATGCCTGAGCGCCGGGCACCTGCCGGGTCAGCGGGACGAAAACTCCTGCGTGGCGTACCAGGTGCCGTCGGCCGCGCGGCTGACGCCGACCCCGATCGACGTCCATCGGGCGTCCAGGATGTTCCTCCGGTGGCCGCCGCTCTTCATCCAGGTCGCCATCAGGGTTCCGGCGGGGAGCGTGGTCATCCCGATGTTCTCACCGACCGAGCCGGCCTGGCACTCGCTCAGCATCCCGCCAAGGCTCTGGTGCGTGAGCTGTCGGGTGCTGGCCATCTGCTCGGACCAGGCGGTCCCGTGCCGGGTGAGGCACGGGTCGACGCGCAGCGCTGCCTTCCCGGCCCGGGCTCGCTCGGCGTTGACACCCGCGACGATCTGGGCCGCTTGGGCGGTGACGGCGTCCACCACAGCAGGCGCGGGCGCCAGCCGTGGACGTTCCGACCCGGTCGGCAGCACGCGCCTGACCCACGGGTGGTCCGACGCCGTCTGGGCGGTGGTGCTCACCGGCGCGGCCGTGGCCGCGGGCCCCGCCAGCACGAGCAGGCCCACCGCCGTGGCGACGGCCCCGCTCACGCCGATCCGGTTCGAACCACTCATCCCAAGCCTCTTCTCTCGCGCCGACAGTCGTGAGTTCCTAGCAGGTCTGAGCAAAACCGCACATCGAGCACGCTGATCCGGACGCTGGTGCGAGAATCAGCACATGGACGAACGACTCGGCGCATCCGCCCTCTTTCGGTTGCGCCATCTGCGCGATCTCCCGCGCATGAGGGCGAAGGACGGTGACGGCGGTGAGAGGACTGACGGCCGTCGCGCTGGACAGCGGTGAGCCGCTGGGCCGACCGGCACGGCCCGGTCTTCGACGTCGTCACGCCGACCCTGCGGGAGCGACGGCGGGCGGCGATGCTGGCCCGTCAGCGGTGGCAGCTGCGCATGACGCTGCTGTCGACGGCCCTGG
>JBBSTR010000083.1:0-10009 GCA_038235705.1 Mycobacteriales bacterium | reverse complement strand
TGGCGAACACGTCCAGCAGGGGTCGATCCGCGCCACGGCCTTCGCGGGGGTTCATCTCCTCGATCGTCACGGCGATCGAGTGCGGCAGCTCGTCCCGCACGCCCTCCAGCGCCGCCTCCCGGATCAGCTCGGCGACGAGCACCTGCTCGGGCTCGTCGGTCAGCTCACCGTCGGGGTAGAGCTCCGGGCCCTCCGGCATCCGGGCGACGAGCAGGTCGGCGAGCAGGTCGACCTGGTGGTTCGCCACCGCGCTGACCGGGACGACGTCGGCCCAGTCGCCGAGCTTGGAGAGTGCCAGCAGCTGCTCGCCGGTCTGCTGCTTGCCGGCCAGGTCGGTCTTGGTGAGGACCGCGATGACGGGCGTCTTCAGCTCGCGCAGCTCGCGCGCGATGAAGGTGTCGCCGGGCCCGACCTTGTCGTTGGCGGTGACGCAGAAACAGATCAGGTCGACCCCGGCGTACGTCTCGCGGACCAGGTCGTTGAGCCGCTGCCCGAGCAAGGTGCGCGGCTTGTGCAGTCCTGGCGTGTCGACGAGGACGAGCTGGGCGTCGGCGCGGTGGACGATGCCGCGGATGGCGTGCCTGGTGGTCTGCGGACGGCTGCTGGTGATCGCCACCTTGGCGCCGATCAGGGCGTTGGTCAGCGTGGACTTGCCCGCGTTGGGCCGTCCGACGAAGCACACGAACCCGGAGCGGTGCGCCGGCACCTTCGGCGGTGGCGGGGTCACACCGAACGCACCTCCCGCACGCGGCCGGCGGGGTCGGCGACGTGCAACGGGACGCCGGGCCCGAACTCGCGGAGCACCGCCAGGTCGGCCGCGGAGACCAGCCCCTCGGTGACGAGGACGCCGGACTCGAAGGATCTCGCGCCGCTGCTGGCACCGATCGCGACCGCTGCCCGCAGCGCGCTCGTCGTCAGCGTGGGATCGCCGTTCTCGACCGTTGCCGCCGAGTAGGTACGTCCGTCGACGTCCCGCACCGCCGCACCCTCGGCGACGCCGGTGTGGGGCACGTGCGCCCGGAGCCGGGCGGCCCTGGCGAGCACCACCAGCTTGGCGTCCTCGGGGTGCAGGTCAGTGGTGCCGTCGGTCACGGGGCGTCCTGTTCGGTCGGCTCCTCGGAAGGAGCAGCGGGGTCGAGCCTGACGAGAACGGTGGTGATCTGGTTGCGTCGGCCAGCAGCCGTCTCGGCGACCAGGGTGACCCGGTCGATCTCCACCGTCGCCCCGGGGATCGGGACCATGCCGAGCAGGCTCGCGAGCAGTCCCCCCACCGTATCGACCCGGTCCCGTGCCAAATCGGTCCCGACCAGCTCTTCCAGGTCTTCGACCGGCAGTCTGGCCGTGACCCTCCACACGTTCTCCTCCAGCAGCTCGACCGGCAGCCGCTGGTTGTCGAACTCGTCGACGATCTCCCCGACGATCTCCTCGAGCACGTCCTCCATGGTCACGAGCCCTGCGGTCCCGCCGTACTCGTCGACGACGATCGCGAGGTGGCCCAGCGAGGTCTGCATCTCGCGGAGCAGGTCGTCGACCGGTTTGCTGTCCGGGACGAAGACGGCCCTGCGCATCGCCTGCTCGACCCGTTGGTCGCCACCGCCCTCGACGCGCTCCCGGCTCACCAGGTCCCGGAGATAGGTGACACCGAGGACGTCGTCGGTGCCTCCTTCGCCGACCACGGGCACCCTGGAGAAGCCGCTGCGCAGCGTGAGGTTGAGGGCCTGCCGCACGGTCTTGTCCTGCTCGATGATGACCATGTCCGTGCGCGGGACCATCACCTCGCGCACCAGGGTGTCCGACAGCTCGAAGACGTTCCCGATCATCTCCCGCTCGGTCTGCTCCACGACGCCGGCCTCCTGAGCGATGTCCACCAGGTCGCGCAGCTCGGCCTCGGAGGCGAACGGACCCTCGCGGAACCCTTTGCCGGGGGTGAGCGCGTTACCGAGCAGGATGAGCAGCTGCGGCAGCGGCCCGAAGACCTTGGCCAGCGCCAGGACGATGGGCGCCCCGACCAGCCCGATCGGTTCGGCCCGTTGCCGTCCGAGCGTCCGCGGGGCGACGCCGACCAGCACATAGCTCACGAGCAGCATGATGACGACCGCGAGCGCGACGGCCCAGGAACCTCCGACCCGGTCCAGGGCGTACGCCGTGACGATGCCCACCGCGGTCAGCTCCGCCGCCAGACGCAGCAGCAGCAGCAGGTTGAGCGAGCGCGGCGGGTCTGCGAGCACGGTCTGCAGCCGGAGCGCCCCGGGTCGCCCGTCGCGCGCGAGCTCGCCCGCCCGGACCCGGCTGACCGTGGACAGCGCCACCTCGAGAGAGGCGATGAGCCCGGCCACCACGACGCAGCCGACAGCGACGAGCAGAGGCAGCAGGTCGGTGCCGATCATGCCCCGGCGGGCGGGTGGCCCGCCCGGGCCGGGTCCGCACGCCAGGACGTCAGCAGCTCGGCCTGCAGACCGAACATCTGCGCGTGCTCCTCGGGCTCCTCGTGGTCGTAGCCGAGCAGGTGCAGCACGCCGTGGGTGGTCAGCAGCGCCAGCTCGTCGGCGAGCGAGTGCCCGGCCGTCACCGCCTGACCGGCGGCCACCTCGGGGCACAGCACCACGTCGCCGAGCAGCGTCGGCGGAAGGTCGTCGTCCTCCTGCACAGCCCCCTGGCCGACCCCGACCGTGCCGCGCAGGTCCAGGTCGTCCTGCGGGAAGGACAAGACGTCGGTCGGCCCCGGAAGGTCCATGTAGCGCTCGTGCAGCCGGGTCATCTCGGCCGCGTCCTGCAGGCTGATGGACAGCTCGGCCAGTGGCGAGACCCCCATCTTCGCCAGCACGAACCGGGCCACCGAGACCAGCGACAGCTCGTCGACCGCCGAGCCGCTCTCGTTGACGATCTCGATGCTCATCGGCGACGGCTGTCGTCGCGACGGCCGGCTGGGCGGGGCACGCGGGTGCGTTCCTGCTCGGCGTCGTAGCTGTCGTAAGCGTCAACGATCCGGGCGACGAGCTTGTGACGTACGACGTCCTCGCTGGTCAGCTTGGAGAAGTGCACGTCCTCGACCCCGTCGAGGATGTCCTGGACGACCCGTAGCCCGCTGGTGGTACCGCCGGGCAGGTCGACCTGCGTCACGTCGCCGGTGACTACGACCTGGCTACCGAACCCGAGCCGGGTGAGAAACATCTTCATCTGCTCGGCGGAGGTGTTCTGCGCCTCGTCGAGAATAATAAATGCGTCATTGAGCGTCCTACCCCGCATATAAGCCAACGGGGCCACCTCGATGGTTCCCTGCTGCATCAGCCGCGGGACGGCCTCGGGATCGAGCATGTCGTGCAGCGCGTCGTACAACGGCCGCAGGTAGGGGTCGATCTTGTCGAGCAGCGTCCCGGGCAGGAACCCGAGCCGCTCACCGGCCTCGACCGCCGGGCGGGTCAGGATGATCCGGTTGACCGCCTTGGCCTGCAGCGCCTGCACCGCCTTGGCGATCGCGAGGTAGGTCTTGCCGGTGCCGGCCGGGCCGATCCCGAAGACGATCGTGTGCTTGTCGATCGCGTCGACGTAGCGCTTCTGGTTGATCGTCTTGGGCCGGATCGTGCGACCGCGGTTGGACAGGATGTTGAGGGTGAGCACGTCGGCGGGGCGCTCGCTGCGACCACCGGTCGTGAGCATCGCGTGGGACCGCTCGATCGCGTCGGGCGTGAGCACCTCGCCTCGCTCCAGCAGCAAGAGCAGCTGCTCGAACAGACCGGCCGCGAGCGCGTTGTCCTGCGGCGCACCTGTGAGAGTGATCTCGTTGCCTCGAACGTGGATGTCGGTGGCGACCAGGCCCTCGACGACCCGGAGCAGGGCGTCGCCGCTGCCGAGCAGGCTGACCATGGACAGAGCCGACGGCACCACGATGCGCGTGCTGACCGTGCGCGTCGGCACAGTGGGAGTGGTGGGCTCGTTCATGCCTGCGGCCGGGCCGCGCTCGCCTGCTCTCGTCGGAGGTGTTCGGTCGGTCCGAGCGTAACGGTCACCACCGACCCGTGCGGGCTGACAGCACGGCGACGGCGGCGGCGCCCGCGGTCGACGTGCGCAGGACGCTGGGCCCGAGCCGGACCGCCCGGCCGCCGAGCTGCTGCACCTCGTCGTCGGTCAGGCCGCCCTCCGGCCCGACGACGACCGCGACCGTGCCGTCGGCCGGCAGGTCCACGGACGTGAGCGGTTCGGCGGCGCTCTCGTGCAGGACCAGGACCAGCACGCCGGCGAGCCGGTCGACCAGCTGACGGGTGGTGTGCAGGACGGTGACCTCCGGGACGTACGCCCGCCGGGACTGCTTCGCCGCCTCGCGGGCGGTCGAGCGCCAGCGCGCCAGCTGCTTGTCCCCGCGATCGCCCTTCCACTGCATCACGCAGCGAGCCGCGACCCAGGGCACGACCTCGTCGACGCCGACCTCGGTCGCCAGCTCGACGGCCAGCTCGCCACGATCGCCTTTCGGCAGCGCCTGCACCAGCACCAGCCGGGGAACGGGCACGATCTCGGTGACCCGGCGCAGCACCCGGAGCACGACGGTGTCGCGCCCGACGTCGACCACCTCGCAGCCCGCCCGGGTGCCCCGGCCGTCCACGAGGTCGACCATCTCCCCGCTGCGCAGCCTCTTGGCCCCGGCCGCGTGCCGCCCTTCCGGCCCGTCGAGCACGACCCGGTCCGGGCTCAGGTCGTGGGCGAGGAAGACCGGGACGCTCACGGGTGCACGACGGCCGCGCGAACCGGGACCCCCACGGCCGGCTCGGTGGTCGAACCCGCGCCGATCACCTACTTGCGACGGCGGCCGAACAGCCCGCCGTGCCTGGCCTGCGCCCCCGGCTGCTCCTCGCCGCGCAACGCGGCCAGCTCGCGGAGCAGCTCGGTCTGACGCTCGTCGAGCCGGGTCGGGACCTGGACGTCGAGGTGCACGTGCAGGTCGCCGCGTCCGGTGCCCCGAAGGTGCGGCACCCCGCGCGCCCGCAGCGTGGTGACGTGGTCGGGCTGCGTGCCCGGGGCCAGGTCGATCTGCTCCTCGCCGTCCAGCGTCTCCAGCTGCTGGGAGGTGCCGAGCGCGGCAGCCGTCATAGGCAGGGTGAGGGTGGCGTGCAGGTCGTCACCGTCCCGGGTGAACACCGGGTGCGGTCGTTCGGTGACCTCGACGAACAGGTCTCCGGGCGGGCCGCCGCCGGGGCCGACCTCGCCCTCGCCCGACAGCCGGATACGCATGCCGTCCTCGATGCCGGCCGGGACCTTCACGTTGAGGGTGCGTCGGGCCCGGACCCGGCCGTCCCCGCCGCACTCCCCGCACGGGGTGACGATCAGGGCGCCGGTGCCCTGGCAGCGCGGGCAGACCCGGGACGTCATCACCTGGCCGAGGAAGCTGCGCTGGACCGACTGGACCTCGCCGGCGCCGCGGCACGTGTCGCAGGTCTGCGGGTGCGTGCCGGGGGCGGTGCCCTCGCCGGTGCAGGTGCCGCAGACGACCGCGGTCTCGATCGAGATCTCACGGGTGATGCCGAACACCGTCTCCGCGAGGTCGCACTCGATCCGGATCAAGGCGTCGCTGCCCTGCCGCACCCGGCTGCGCGGGCCCCGTCCTCCGGCGGCAGCGCCCCCGAAGAAGGCGTCCATGATGTCGCCGAGCCCGCCGAAGCCCTGCCCGCCGAAGCCGCCGCCCCCGCCTCCGCCGCTCTGGAGCGGGTCGCCGCCGAGGTCGACCACCTGACGTTTCTGCGGGTCGCTGAGCACCTCGTACGCCGCCGTGACGGCCTTGAACTTCTCCTGCGCCTCAGGGTCGGGGTTGACGTCCGGGTGCAGCTGACGGGCCAGCCTGCGGTAGGCCTTCTTCAGCTCGTCGTCGGTAGCGCCCTTGGCCACCCCGAGCGCGCCGTAGTAGTCGGTGGCCATCAGCCGCCTGCCAGCAGCTCGCCGACGTAGCGGGCCACGGCCCGCACGCTGCTGATGTTGCCGGCATAGTCCATCCGGGTCGGGCCGAGCACACCGAGCCCGGCGTACGCACCGTCCTCCGGTCCGTAGCCGACCGTGACCACCGAGGTGGTCCGGAGTCCTTCCACGCTGTTCTCCTCGCCGATCATGACGTTGACGGTGGTGGGGTCGCAGACCTCACCGATGAGCTTGAGCAGGACGACCTGCTCCTCGAGCGACTCGAGGACCGGCCGCAGGGTGGTCGGGAAGTCGAGCGCGCTGCGGGTCAGGTTGGCGGTGCCGGCGAGCGCGACCCGCTCCTCGGGCTGCTCCACGAGGGTGGCGAGCACGACGGCGAGAACGCAGGTCATCGCGGGGCGCAGCGACGTCGGCGCCAGGTCCGGCAGGTCGGCGAGCACGCCGGGCACGTCCGCCAGCCGGACGCCGGCGAGCCGGCTGCCGAAAGCGGCCCGCAGCTGCCCGACCTCCTCGTCGGTGAGCGGGACGGGCACGTCCAGCGACCGCTGCTCGACGCGCCCGGTGTCGGTGATCAGCACCAGCAGCAGGCGGCCCGGGTCGAGCTGCACGATCTCCAGGTGCCGCACCACGCTGCGCGACAGGCTGGGATATTGCACCACCGCGACCTGGCCGGTCACCTGCGCGAGCAGCCGGACCGTTCGTCGTACGACGTCGTCGAGGTCGTCCGCGCCCTGCAGGAAGGTCTGGATCGCCCGCCGCTCGGCTGCCGACAGGGGCTTGACCGAGGAGAGCCGGTCGACGAAGAGCCGGTAGCCCTTGTCGGTCGGGATCCGTCCGGCGCTGGTGTGCGGATGCGTGATGTAGCCCTCGTCCTCGAGCACCGCCATGTCGTTCCTGACGGTCGCCGGGCTGACGCCGAGGTGGTGCTTGTCGGCCAGCGCCTTGCTCCCGACCGGCTCGTTGCTGGAGACGAAGTCGGTGACGATGGCCCGCAGGACCTCGAGCTTGCGGTCGTCCAGCACGTGGTCCCCTCTCCTGGCACTCAGCTCGGTCGAGTGCCAGGTTACGTGCTGGCGAGGCTCACGGCAGGCCGAGCCCGCACCGGGTCAGGGCAGGCGGCCCAGCAGCAGGAACGACGGGAGCGCCCCGACCAGCAGCAGCGCCAGCGCCGCCCCGGCCGCCCAGTGCGCGAGCGGGAGCCGGGCGGTCTCCTTCTCCAGGGTGCTGCCGATGTCGGCGTACACGTCGTCCAGCTGACCGAGGTCGCCGGCCGTGTAGGCGGTGCCGCCGGTCCCTTCCGCGATCGCCTTGAGGTCCGCGGTGCCGACCGGCAGCGCTCCGCCCTTGCTGTCGACGCCTCCCGGGGTGCCGACAGCAATCGTGCTGACGGGCACCCCGACCTCGACCGCCCTGCGCACGGCCAGCGCAGGATCGGTGCCGTTGGCGTTGTCGCCGTCCGAGATGACCACGATCCGGGCTGCCGGCGGCTGGCCGGGAGCGACGCTCGGCAACCCGCGCTGCACCGCGTCCAGCGACACCAGGACGGCGTCACCCAGCGCGGTGCCGCCCGACAGCGGCAGGCCGTCGACCGCCCTGGCCACCGCGTCGTGGTCGTTCGTCGGCGGCACGACGAGCTGCGCCGTCGCGTTGAAGGCGACCAGCGAGGCGTCCACCTCGGCGGGGAGGCTCTCGATGAAGTCCTTCGCCGCCGTCTGCGCCGCCTGGAAGCGGGTCGGGGCGACGTCCTTGATGCTCATCGACGTCGAGGTGTCCAGCGCCACCACGACGACGGACTTCTCGCGCGCCTGGTCCCCCACCCGTTCCGGAGCGGCCCAGCCGACCGTCATGGCCACCAGGGCCAGCAGCAGCGCGATCGCTCCGGGCAGCCGACGCCAGCCCGGCCGCCGGGGCGCGACGGCGCCCATCAGGGCCGGGTCCGCGTAGCGCGCCCCCACCCTGCGGGCCCGGACCCGAGCCACCACCATGGCCACAGCGAGCACGGTGACCACGATCAGGGCCAGCAGCCGCCAGGGGTGCGCGAAGCCGAACCCGTCGGGCAGCAGCCGGTCGCGCAGGTCGGTGAGCACGCGACCAGTCAACCCGCCGGCCCGTCAGGCGCGGGTGAGCCGGGCCTGTCAGTCGACCAGGTCGCGCACGACCGCGTCCGCCAGCAGCCGCCCTCGCAGGGTGAGCACCACCCGGTCGCGGTCGACGGTGAGCAGGCCCTGCTGGACGTACCGGTGCGCCGCCCTCAGCCCTTCCAGGTGCAGCAGCGCGAGCGGCAGGCCCTCGGCCAGCCGCAGCTCCAACAGGATCCGCTCGACCCTGCGGTCCTCGTCGGTGAGCACCTCGCGCCCCACCGCCGGGCTGCCGGTCGCGAGCATCTGCGTCCAGGTCCGCGGGTGCTTCGCGTTCCACCAGCGGGTGCCACCGACGTGGCTGTGCGCGCCGGGCCCGACTCCCCACCAGTCGTCGCCGCGCCAGTAGCCGAGGTTGTGCCGGCAGGGTTCGCCCCAGTTGCTCACCTCGTACCAGCCGAGGCCCGAGAGCGCCTCGTCCGCCATCAGGTAGCGGTCGGCGAGCACGTCGTCGTCCGGCGCCGGCAGCAGGCCGCGGGCCACCTGCCGGGCGAGCGCGGTCCCGTCCTCCACGATCAGCGCGTACGCGGAGACGTGCGTCGGCCCGGCGTCCCTGACCGCCTGCAGCGAGGCTGCCCAGTCCGCGTCGCTCTCGCCCGGCGTGCCGTAGATGAGGTCGAGGCTGACCTGCTCGAACCCGGCCGCGTACGCCTCTTGGACCGCCTCCTGCGGCCGCCCCGCGGTGTGCGTGCGGTCGAGCGTCGCCAGCACGTGCGCGCTCGCGGACTGCATGCCGAACGACACCCGGGTGAAGCCCCCGGCCCTCAGCTCCGCCAGCGAGGCGGGCGTGACCGAGTCCGGGTTGGCCTCGGTCGTGACCTCGGCGCCCTCGGCGAGCCCGAACAGGTCGTCGATCTCGGCGAGGACCTGCACCAGGTCCGCGGACGGCAGCAGGGTCGGGGTGCCGCCGCCGACGAAGACCGTCTCCACGGCGACGGTCCCGAGCCGGTCGCGGGCCTGGCGCAGCTCGGCCTTCGCGCTCGTCGCCCACGAGCTCTGCAGATGACCCAGATCGGTGTAGGTGTTGAAGTCGCAGTAGCCGCAACGGCTGGCGCAGAACGGTACGTGCAGGTAGATCCCGAAGGGCGCGCGGACCTGGATGCCTTGGGGCAGCGGTCCCCCGGGCGGGACCGGTTCGCCGTCCGGCAAGGAGCTGGGCACCTGCCATTGTGCGGTCAGGCATCCTGGGGGGATGCAGCTCGTCCTGGTGCGCCACGCCCTCCCGGTCCGGATCGACGCCACTGCCGACGGAGCGGCCGCCGACCCCGAGCTGGCCGAGCGCGGCTGGGATCAGGCCCGTCGCGTGGTGGCTGCGCTCGTCGACGACCAGATCGACGCGATCTACGCCTCACCGGCCCTGCGGGCCCGCCAGACCGCCGCCCCGCTCGCCGAGGCGCTCGGGCTCGAGGTGGTGATCGAGCCGGGGCTCGCCGAGTTCGACGCCGGGCACAGCACGTACGTGCCGGTCGAGGAGCTGAAGGCCGAGGGCGGTCCTCGCTGGGAGGCCTTGCGCACGGGGCAGATGCCGGGGGTCGACCACACCGCCTTCCGAGCCGCTGTCGTCGCCGGGGTCGAGCGCGTCGTGGCCGCGCACCCGGGCGGCCGGGCAGTGCTGTTCGCCCACTCCGGGACCATCAACGCCTGGACCGGGCACGTCGCCGGGGTGTCCACGCCGCTGTGGGTGGCCCCGGACTACGCCTCGCTGACCCGGGTCGGCGCCGCCCGGGACGGGCGGCGCGGGCTGGTGAGCCTCAACGAGACCGGTCACGTCCGCGACCTGCTGCCGACGTGACCCGGGCCGCTCCTGAACAAGCCCTCCGGGCGAGGACCGCGGTCTTCGCCGCGTTCGTGCTCAACGGGTTCGTCTTCGCGTCGTGGCTGGCCCGGCTGCCTGCGCTCAAGGACGACCTCGGGCTGCAGACCAGCCAGATGGGCCTGCTCCTGCTGTGCACCTCGATCGGCTCGGTGGG
>JBBSTR010000082.1:0-10049 GCA_038235705.1 Mycobacteriales bacterium | reverse complement strand
GGACGCGCGGCGTCCTCACGAGTCGCTCGCGGAGCTGCGAGAGCGGCTCGACCTCCCTCGCGAGCCGTTCGTCGTCCTCGAGGCCGAGTGCTACGGCGCGAGACCGCCGAGCGACGGCGTGGTCGCCGCTGCCCTGCTGGACCGGATCGTGCCGGCTCCGCCGACCGGGCTCAGGGCAGGCCGTAGGGCTCGAGGGCGGCCGCGTCGCACATCCGCGTGATCAGCCGGTCCCGCAGCGCCGCCGAGGCCGGGTGTCGGTGCCACGGCTGAGCCGTTAACGAGCCCGGACGCACTCGGTGCATCGTCACGGGGTCCGCCAGCAGATAGCCAGGGTGCTGCACCGAGAGCGGGAGCAGAAAGGCGGTGTCCTCGCTGGAGGTGAGGCCCGGGTAGCCACCCCGGCGCAGGAACGACGTCGTACGGACGGCCAGGCTCGTCGGGTGGACCGAGCCGACGTGACCGCGGCTGCGCCACCCGTCGTACAGCACGCCGGGGGCGATCGTCCCGGGCGGCAACGGGCTGGGAAAGGACACGGTGGAGCCGTCGGGCAGCACGTCGAGGACCGGGCCGACGACGTACATCACCCGGGGGTGCTGCTCGAAGGCCGCGACCGTGACGGCCAGCGTGTCCCGGGAGGCCAGGTGGTCGTCCGCGTCGAGGTTGCGGAGCAGGCCCGCCCTGGCGGTGCCGGCGCCGAGGTTCCGCGCGTTGGCGGGGCCACCGGTGACCGCCAGGTTCGTCCAGCGGACCCGGTCGTCGCGCTCGGCCATCCCTGCGGCGGCCGTCGTGGGCCCGTCCTCGACCAGGACCCACTCCCAGTCCTGCAGGGACTGGGAGACCAGCGAGCGGTAGGCGTCCTCCAGCAGGTGGGCGTCGGACGCTGCGCACGCGGTGAGGACGGAGATCACCGGCATGCCCGGACTGTAGGTCTGCACGGGCGTCACACGATCTGCCACTACCGTCGTCAGCGTGCGCCTCGTCATCGCCCGTTGCTCGGTGGACTACGTCGGCCGGCTCACGGCCCACCTCCCGATGGCCACCCGGCTGCTGCTGGTGAAGGCCGACGGCAGCGTGAGCGTCCACGCCGACGACCGGGCGTACAAGCCACTCATGTGGATGAGCCCGCCGTGCACGCTCACCGAGTCCGACGTGGCCTGGTCCGTGCGGGCCAAGGGCGAGGAGCTGATCGTGAGCATCGAGGAGGTGCTCAGCGACACGACGCACCTGCTCGGCCGTGACCCGGGACTGCAGAAGGCCGGGGTGGAGGCCCACCTGCAGGCGCTGCTCGCCGACCGTTGCCACGTGCTGGGGGACGGCTTCACGCTCGTACGCAGGGAATACCCCACCGACATCGGCCCGGTGGACCTGATGTGCCGCGACGCCGACGGCAGGCACGTCGCGGTGGAGGTGAAGCGGCACGCCGAGATCGACGGGGTCGAGCAGCTGACGCGCTACCTGCAGCGGCTGTCGACCGTGCTCGGTGACGTCCGGGGCGTGCTGGCGGCGCAGAGCTTCAAGCCGCAGGCCAAGGTGCTCGCGGCCGACCGCGGCATCGTCTGCGTCCAGCTGGACTACGAGGACCTGCAAGGGCTCGACGCCGGCACGCCGACCCTGTTCTGACACACTCACCCGTTCGCAACAGTTGGAGGATGCGTGCCCCAGGATCACAGCTCGCCCGAGGTTTCTCAGGACGCGTCGGGCGGGATCACCCAGGTCGGGGTGGTCGGTGCCGGCGGTGAGGCCGAGGCGCTGGCCGTCGCCCTGGGACGGAGCGGGCTGGAGATCGTCCTGGCCGCTCCCGACACCCTGGAGGGGCTGGTCGGCTGCGGGCTCGTCGTCGAGGCGCTGCTCGAGGACGCGCAGGTCAAGGCCGAGCTGCTCGCCCGCCTGGGGGCCGCGCTCCCGCCCGAGACGCTGCTGGCGACCACCACGCAGGCGCTGTCGGTCACCGAGCTGGCTCTCGCGACCTCCCACCCCGAGCGGGTTCTCGGCCTTCGCCTGACCGCTCTCGGCAGCAAGGCTGCTGGCGCCTTCGAGCTGACGACGACGGTCCTCACCGACCCGACGGCGCTGGAGGCGGTGCAGACCCTGCTGGCCGGGTTCGAGCAGACCGTGCTCACCGTCGCCGACCGCCCCGGTGGCGTCGTCCCCGCACTGCTGCTGCCCTACCTGAACGACGCTGCCCGGATGGCCGAGGCGCGCTATGCGTCCCACGAGGACATCGACGCCGCCATGCGTCTCGGCTGCGGCCACCCGACCGGCCCGCTCGCCCTGCTCGACCTCGTCGGGATCGACACCGCGGTCGCCGCGCTCGACGCCCTGCACGCCCGCACCGGCGACCACCTGCACGTGCCCGCGCCGCTGCTGCGGCAGCACGTCTCGGCCGGGCGCACCGGTGTGCGTACGGGCCAGGGCTTCTTCTCCTACGCCGAGGGCGAGCCGGCCCCGACGGCGCAGGTGCCGCAGGCCTCGCAGGCAGCGCCTCGCGAGGTGCGCACGATCGGTGTGATCGGTACCGGCACCATGGCTGCAGGGATCGTCGAGGTCTGCGCCAGGAGCGGCTACGAGGTGGTGGTGCGGGCCCGCACCGACGACAAGGTGTCTGCGGTGATCGAGACGGTCACCGGCTCGCTCGACAAGGCCGTGTCGCGAGGCAGACTGGAGCAGGTGGCCCGCGACGCGACGCTCACCCGGATCACCGGCACCACCGAGCTCACCGAGCTCGGTGACTGCGACCTGGTCATCGAGGCGGTCGTGGAGGACCTTGCGGTCAAGCAGCAGCTGTTCGCCGAGCTGGACGCGGTGTGCAAGCCCGGCGCCGTCCTCGCGACCACCACGTCGTCGTTGCCGGTGATCGAGTGTGCGCGCGTCACCAAGCGCCCGGCGGACTTCGTCGGCATGCACTGGTTCAACCCGGCCACCCTGATGCAGCTCGTCGAGGTGGTGCCGACCATCGACACCGCCGACGACGTCGTGGCCACCGTGCTCGCCGTCTGCGCCGCCACGAACAAGCACCCGGTGGTGTGCGGGGACCGGCCCGGCTTCATCGTCAACGCGCTGCTGTTCCCTTACCTCAACGACGCGGTCAAGCTGCTCGAGGGTGGCGTGGCGGACAAGGACGCCATCGACGCGGGGATGACCGGCGCGCTGGGCCACCCGATGGGTCCGTTCGCCCTCATGGACGTCGTCGGGCTCGACGTGACGCTCGCCATCCAGCGGACCCTGCACGCCGCCTCCCGCGAGCCCGGGCACGCGCCGGCCCCGTCGCTGGCCCACCTGGTGACCGCCGGTGCGTTCGGCCGCAAGGCCGGCCGTGGGATGCGCGCTCACAGGAAGCGCTAGGGGACCGATGGGCAAGGGGTCGCGGCGCTCGGCGCTGCGCGCGCAGGCGGCGAACCGGTTGCGCGCCGGTGACGAGGACGCGCCTCGACCCCCGGCCGGGGAGCGGGTCGAGGACGGCTACGTCGTCCGGCGGGTGGCCGGAGGTGACGGTCGCGCCTACCGGTGCCCCGGCTGCGACCACGAGATGCCGGCCGGCCCGCCGCACGTCGTCGCGTGGCCGGAGGGGCGACCTGACGACCGCAGGCACTGGCACACCGCCTGCTGGCAGGCCCGCGGCCAGCGGGGGGTCAAGGTGCACCGGAGCAAGAACGCTCCGCGATACGGCTGAGGGTTTCTAGCGGGCCCGGTCGCCGAGGAGCGCCCGCAGGCGCTCGTCCATCTCGGTCATCTCCTGCACGAGGTTGTCGCGCTGCTCGGCGAGGTCGTCGAGCTCTTCACGAGCACGGGCTCGTCGCTCGTCGAGATCGCGACGGCTCTGCTCGTGGACGACGCGTACGTCCTCCTCGGCCTGCAGCCGGATCGTCTCGGCGTGCTCGTCGCCGGTCTCGGTCAGCTCTATCACCCGGGCCTCGGCCAGCTCGACCGCCTGTCGGCACTCCTGGTCGGTCCTGGTCCGCAGCTCGTCGGCGTCGACGCGAGCGTCTTCTCGCAGCTTGTCGGCGGCCGCCTGGGCGCCGTTGACCTCAGCCTCACGCTGCTCGAGCACGACGAGGCGCTCGGCGTGCTCCCGGTCGGCCTGTCGCTTGGCCTCGGCGAGCAGCTCGGCCGCCTGCTCGGCGCCCCGCTTGCGAGCCTCGGTGGCCTCTTCCTCGGCCAGGCGGAGGATCGTGGCCACCCGCTCGCCGATCAGCGTGATCGGCTCGGGGCGCCCCTCGGCGCGCTGCTCGGTCAGGGTCAGCCGCTCGCGCAGCTCGCTGAGCTCGGTCTCGAGCGTGCTGATCCGGGTGCCGTCCTCGGCGTGCCGGGAGTCGGCCTCGTTGAGCGCGAGGTCGACCCGGTAGGCGTAGTCGTCCACCTGCCGGCGGTCGTAGCCGCGCATGACGACCGCGAAGTCCTCGGTCGGCTGCTCCTCCTGCATGGGCACCAGCTCCGAGTTCACCTGGGCGTCACTGTCAGCGTCGCGCTCGTCGCGCAGATCGATCTCTTGCGTCTTCATGCCGCTGGTGATATCACCCACGCTGGTGCCCGGACGTGAGGCGCGCCGCGGGTGTGTCACACGTCCTGGAAGCGGTTGATCGCGGTGAGGTGCTTAGCGCGCATCTCGGCCGCCTCGGGGGCCACGCCCAGCCCGGCTTCCGGGGCCAGGCACAGCACGCCAACCTTGCCCTGGTGCTGGTTCTGGTGCACGTCCAGCGTGGCCTGGCCGGTGTCGGCGAGCGCGTACGTCTTGGACAGGGTCGGGTGGATCAGCCCCTTGGCGATCAGCCGGTTGGCCTCCCAGCTCTCCCGGTGGTTCGCGAAGTGGGAGCCGACGATGCGCTTGAGGTTCATCCAGAAGTAGCGGTTGTCGTAGGAGTGCATGTAGCCGCTGGTGGAGGCGCAGGTCGTGATCGTCCCGCCCTTCTTCGTCACGTACACGCTCGCGCCGAACGTCTCACGGCCCGGGTGCTCGAAGACGATGTCGATGTCGTCGCCGCCGGTCAGCTCGCGGATCTTCTTGCCGAACCGCTGCCACTCCTTCGGGTCCTGGTTGTTCTCGTCCTTCCAGAACCGGTAGTCCTCGGCGCTGCGGTCGATGACCAGCTCGGCGCCCATGCTGCGGACGATCTCGGCCTTCTCCGGGCTGCTCACCACGCAGACCGGGATGGCGCCCCCGTTGAGCGCGTACTGCGTGGCGTAGGAACCGAGCCCGCCGCTCGCGCCCCAGATCAGCACGGTGTCGCCCTGCTTCATGTCGCCGCCGTTCTTGCTGACCAGCTGGCGGTAGGCGGTCGAGTTGACCAGACCGGGCGCAGCGGCTTCTTCCCAGGTGAGGTGCGGCGCCTTCGGCATCAGCTGGTTGGCTTTGACCAGCGCCAGCTCGGCGAGGCCACCGAAGTTGGTCTCGAAGCCCCAGATGCGCTGCTGCGGGTCCATCATCGCGTCGTCGTATCCCGCCGCGTCCTCCATCTCGACGGACAGGCAGTGGGCGACGACCTGGTCGCCGGCCTTCCACTTGCTGACCCCCGGTCCGGTGCGCAGGACCACTCCTGAGAGGTCGCTGCCGACCACCTGGTAGGGCAGGTCGTGGCGCTTGGTGAGGTCGCTGAGCCGGCCGTACTTCTCCAGGAAGCCGAAGGTCGACACCGGCTCGAAGATCGAGGTCCAGACCGTGTTGAAGTTGATGCTGCTGGCCATCACCGCGACGATCGCCTCGCCGGGGCCGAGCTCGGGGGTGGCCACCTCGTCCAGGTGCAGGCTCTTGCGGGGGTCCTTGTCCCTGGTCTCGACGCCGTCGAACATGCCGACCTCGTCCTTGCGCACCACTACGCCGCGGTAGGACTCCGGCACGGCCAGTCCGGCGAGCGCGCCGTGGTCGCCGGCGGTGATGGCCTCGAGGATCTGCTTCACGGATGCTCCTGCTTCGTCGGGGGTCGTAGGAGGTTACCGAGCAGTAGGTTTCGACCCGACGTCCGGGGGGCCAAGATCACCGACGAGCTGGTCGATGTCGCGCGTTCGCTGCCTTCCGGCGCCAACGCCTAGTTGTCGCCCATGCCGTCCGGGCCGGGCTCGACCAGCTCGACCAGGACGCCGCCCGCGCTCTTCGGGTGGATGAAGTTGACCCGGCTCCCGGCCGTACCCGACTTCGGTGCGTCGTAGAGCAGCCGCATCCCCTGGTCGCGAAGGTGCGCGCAGGTGGTGTCGATGTCGTCCACCCGGTAGGCCATCTGCTGGATCCCGGGACCGCTCTTCTCCAGAAACTTCCCGATCGTGGTGTCGGGGTTCAAGGGCTGGAGCAGCTGCACGAACGAGCCGCTGTCACCGACGGCCATCATGGCCTCTCGCACACCCTGCTCGGGGTTCTCCTCGACATGCACGCAGCGCATCCCGTACGCGGTGGTGTAGAGCGCGATCGCGGCGTCGAGGTCGGCGACGGCGATGCCGACGTGGTCGATGTGCGTGATGGCCATGGGGGCTCCTGCTCGGTCGAGACGTGCGGGCTCGTATCTTTGCAGGAACGACCGAAAACCTTGGAGGCCCCGTGCCGAGCACCGACCAGCCCGCCCGCACCGTCATCGTCGCCGGGGCCCGTACGCCGATCGGCAAGCTGTCCGGTGCGTTCAAGGACCTCACCGCGATGGACCTGGGCGGCTTCGCCATCAAGGCCGCGCTGGAGCGTGCAGGCGTCAGCCCCGACCAGGTCGACTACGTGATCATGGGTCACGTGCTGCAGGCCGGTCAGGGCCAGATCACGGCGCGCCAGGCCGCGGTCAAGGGCGGGATCGGCATGGACGTGCCGGCGCTGACCATCAACAAGGTGTGCCTGTCGGGGCTCGACGCGATCGCGCTGGCCGACCAGATGATCCGCGCGGGCGAGGTCGAGATCGTCGTCGCCGGCGGTATGGAGTCGATGACGAACGCGCCTTACCTGCTGCCCAAGGCCCGCCAGGGCTACCGCTACGGCAACGCGACGCTCGTAGACGCGACCTTCCACGACGGGCTGTTCGACGCCTTCGACAACGTGCCGATGGGCGAGGGGACCGAGCGTCATCAGGCCAGCTTCCCGGCGATGACCCGCGAGGAGCAGGACGAGTTCGCCGCGAAGAGCCACGAGCTGGCCGCGGCTGCCATCAAGGACGGCCGTTTCGACGCCGAGATCGTGCCGGTCTCGATCCCGCAGCGCAAGGGCGACCCCGTGGTGGTCTCCGAGGACGAGGGCGTACGGCCGGGCACCACGTCCGACAGCCTGGCCAAGCTGAAGCCGGCGTTCACCAAGGACGGCAGCATCAGCGCAGGCAACGCCAGCCAGATCTCCGACGGGGCTGCGGCGGTCGTCGTGATGAGCGCGGCCAAGGCCGCCGAGCTGGGGCTCGAGGTCCTCTGCGAGATCGGCAAGCACGGCATGGTCGCCGGGCCGGACACCTCGCTGCAGGAGCAGCCCGCCAACGCGATCGCCAAGGCCCTGGCTCGTGAAGGTCTCACCGTCGACGACGTCGATCTGTTCGAGCTCAACGAGGCGTTCGCCGCGGTCGGCATCGCCTCCACCCGTAAGCTCGGGGTCGACCCCGGCAAGGTCAACGTCAACGGTGGCGCGATCGCGCTCGGCCACCCGATCGGCGCCTCCGGTGCGCGGCTGGTGCTGCACCTGGCGCATGAGCTCAAGCGGCGGGGCGGCGGCATCGGTGCGGCGGCTCTGTGCGGAGGCGGCGGGCAGGGCGACGCGCTGATCCTGCACGTGCCGGCCTGAGCGGCTGGGCCCTCGCGTGACCGGGAGGCGGGGGACGCAGGACGTCCCCGACCTGGTCGACCGGCTCGGTCGAGGCGAGCCCCGGGCAGTGGCGCGGCTGATCTCGCTGGTCGAGGACGCGTCCCCGGCGCTGCGTGAGGTGATGGCTCTGCTGGCGCCTCGCGCCGGCCACGCCCGCGTGATCGGGCTGACCGGCTCGCCCGGGGTCGGCAAGAGCACCTCCACCGCCGGTCTGGTGGCGGTCTACCGGCGACGAGGGATGAAGGTGGGTGTCCTCGCGGTGGACCCCAGCTCGCCGTTCTCCGGCGGTGCGCTGCTGGGCGACCGGGTCCGGATGCAGGACCACGCCACCGACGACGGTGTCTTCATCCGCTCCATGGCCTCGCGCGGCCATCTCGGCGGGCTGTCGTGGGCGACCCCGCAGGCGTTGAGGGTGCTGTCGGCGGCCGGCTGCGACGTGGTGCTCGTCGAGACCGTCGGGGTCGGGCAGGCCGAGGTGGAGATCGCCTCGCTGGCCGACACCACCCTGGTGCTGCTCGCCCCCGGGATGGGCGACGGGATACAGGCGGCCAAGGCCGGGATCCTCGAGGTCGCGGACATCTTCGTGGTCAACAAGGCCGACCGGGACGGTGCACGCACCGTGGTCCGCGACCTGCGGCACATGCTCAGCCTGGGTGAGGCCCGCAGCGGCTGGAAGGTGCCGATCCTCTCGACCGTCGCCGCTCGCGCCGAGGGGCTCGAGGAGGTCGTCGACGCGATCGAGGCGCACGGCGCGCACCTGGTCTCCAGCGGCGAGCTGGCCGTGAGACGCCGGGCGCGCGCGGCCGACGAGGTGGAGGCGATCGCGCTCGACCTGCTCCGTGACCGGATGGGCGACCTGCGCGGCGGGGACCTGCTCGACCGGCTTGCAGGCAAGGTCGTCGAGGGGAAGACCGATCCTTACCTGGCGGCCGACGAGCTGGTGGCCGGACTCACCGCCTGACCCGCGCGGGCTGGGCGCGCGAAGGCCGCGTGTCCGGCCTTGTCCGGCACACATCGTCTGACACGAGAGAGCTCAGAGCTGCCGCAAGGGGAGGTTGCGCGCCCCGGCGACGACAACGCGTGCTGCGCGACACACGTTGTCGTCGGGCGAGCACGCGTCGCGCACCCCGGCGCGGCTCTGAACTGCGGTGATGCGGTCAGCGGGCCCGCTCTCGCCGACAACGTGTGCGCACCCACCCGTGAGCGCCGTTGCGGCCCCCTGGACGGTCCGACCGGCGGCAGGCAGCAGGCGGCCGAGCCCGCGACAGGGCAGGCTGGGCTCATGAGCTGCGTGGTGTCGCCCGGTCTCGACCTCGCCGACCTCGATCGGGAGACGACGTGACCGAGGTGGGCGTCCTGCGGGCGTTGCGGGTCGTGGCCGCCGCCGAGGGGATCTCGTTCCTGATCCTCATCGTCAGCTCGGTCCTCAAGCGCACGACCGGACCGAACATCGTCCCCTTCACCGGGGCCCTGCACGGGACGTTGTTCCTTGCCGCTGTCGTCCTGACCCTGATCAACCTGAAGCGACTGCGTTGGTCGTTGCCCTTCACCGCGGTGATGCTCACGATCGGGTCGCCGGGCCTGCACTTCCCGGTGGCGGCGACCCACCCGGATGCCGACGCCCGCCACTGAGGCGTCCGGTCAGGCTGAGCCGTGCTGCTCTCGCCAGACGTCGAAAGATCCGAGAAACGATTCGGCCATGGTGGTCTCCCGACGCACCTCGACCCGGTCACGCTCGTCGTGCATCCGGGTCGCGAGCGCCATCGTGTTGAAGCGGATCGCCCGGAAGTAGGTCAGGAAAGAGTGCGGCTGGAACGCCCGCTTGGACGGTTCGGCGGGCACGTCGGCCGGCCAGGAGAAGGGCGTGTCAGGTCGCGCCGGCAGAGCGATCGCCTCGGCGGCGAGCAGGACCGCCTCGTCGTCGGGACGGTCGGTGAAGTCCCGGGACAGCTCCCAGAACGCGCGGCTCCCGTCCGGGGCCAGCAGCAGCAGGAACGGCCGGAAGATCGACGCCTTCTCGTCCCAGGCATCGAGCGGCTTCGCGATGCGGGAGCCGTCAGGGTCGCTGATCGCCCCGAACGGCAGGTGCCAGGTCTGTGCGAGGGCCCGCTGGACCGCCGGACGGTCGGTCGAGGCGAGCAGCACCTCGGTGCCGGCGGCCGCAAGCCGGGACGAGCTCTGAGCCAGACGGACCGCCTGGGCGCAGCAGTACGGTCACCAGTCGCCGCGGAGCCCCAGCAGCAGCAGGGCGGCACGCTCGTCGGTGCGCAGGGCCAGCAGGTCGGCGTCGTCCATGACG
>JBBSTR010000081.1:0-10051 GCA_038235705.1 Mycobacteriales bacterium | reverse complement strand
GCCAGCGCCGCGCCGACGTCCTGGCGATGCTGCCCACGATCGCCCTGCACGCCTGGGACACCACACACCACACGGGCGGCGGCGCCGCAGACCGCACGGGCGGCCGCGCCGCAGACCATGGCGCGCCGAACAGCGACAAGCCGGGCAGCGACCCGACGGGCGGCAAGCCGGAAGGCGTCAGCGGGGGCGGCGGCAGGCCGAACGGCGCGGCAGGCGCCAGCGCGGGCGGCTGCGGGTGCCTGTTCGGGCCTGGCGCCGTCCCGGCCAGCGGGCTCGGCCCCGGCGTCGAGCTCGTCATCCACGTGCCGATGGCCACCGCCCTCGGCATGAGCGGCGAACCCGGGGAGATCCTGGGCCACGGACCGGTCAGCGCCCAAAGGATCCGACGGCTGCTGCCCGACGCCACCCTGCGACGCCTGCTCGTCGACAACGTCACCGGCCAGCCTCTGCACCTGGACCCGTCCCCCGTCGACCCCAGAACCGTCGATGCGAGGCCGGTCAACCTGCGTGCCGGCGACCCACCCGCCGTCCTGACCCGCCGATCCCGTCCACCGGGCGACCCGCACGTACAGCCGGACGCTCCGCCGACCCGGGCGGACGAGCGTGCGAGACGAGTCCTGCTCGGCTGGCTCGATCTGAGTCCCGAGACACACACCCAGGCCCCGGGCCACACCGCGGCCGAGACCTCGCCAACCGTGAACGACAGCCTCCCGGCGTCGGGCTGCCCTGGTGCACAGAACCTGGCGCTCGCCGGTGAGGTCTGGCTGCACGACGCGCCCGAACGCCGGCACGACCCGTCCGCGGGCCTCGCGCGGTTCCTGAGGATCCGCGACCCGCTGTGCACCGGACCTGGCTGCAGCACCTCAGCCGCCCGGTGCGACCTCGACCACGAACGGCCCTACGGCCACGGCGAGCAGCCCGGCGGGCTCACCACCGCCGCCAACCTGAGCCCCAAGAGCCGCCGGTGCCACCGGGCCAAGACCCCCCACCCCGGCAACCCAAACCCCTGGACCGTTCAGCGCAACCCCGACGGCAGCACCACCTGGACCAGCCCGCTCGGCAGGGTCCACACCCGCCCCGGCTACTGGAGCCCGCCGCCCACCCCAAGACGAGCGACGAGCACCGGGAAGGCGGAACGGGGCCCCCTGGACGACTTCCCGAGCGCCGGCGTCGCCGACCTCCCCTGGGTGCTGGCTGGATGCCGACCCGGGACCGTCGTCGCGGAACACGTCGGCAAGGGCTGGTGCACCAGGTCCGCAGTTGACCTCGCGCACCTGCCGAGCCAAGGCAACGAGCAGGACCTGCTCACGGTGCCGCTCCAGGACGACGCACCACCCTTCTGACGACGGCGCCGACCCGCGTCAGGCCAGAGCGAGCCGGGTATCGACGGCGGCAGCGAGGGCGTCGAGCGCGCCGGGATCGGGGTCGACGAGCTCCAGGTAGGCCTTGAGCTTCGGTTCGGTGCCGCTCGGGCGCACGACGACCCGGCCGCCGTCGATCCGATGGACGAGGACGTCGTCGGCAGGCTGCTCGATGCTGAGCACCGGCCACGCTCCGTAGGCAGCAGGCGGGTCGTCGGTCAGCGAACGCATCGCCGCGACGATCAGCGACAGGTCGCTCACCCGGTAGGACAGCTGCCGGGTCTCGTGGACGCCGAACCGGGCCGACAGGTCGGCGAGCCGGTCGAGCAGGGTGCGGCCGCGGGCCTTCTCGAACGCGGCGAGATCCGCGACCAGCAAAGCTGCGGAGATCCCATCCTTGTCCCGTACGAGCGACGGGGCGACGGCGACGCCGAGGGCCTCCTCGTACGCGAAGACCAGATCGGCCCCCGCCTGCGCGAGGTGCTTGAAGCCGGTGAGGGTCTCGGTGTACGGAACCCCGTAAGCAGTCGCGACCTTGCCGAGCATGGAGGAGGACACCACGGTCGTGGCGAACCGCCCGCGCACGCCCGAGGCCAGCAGGTGGTCGGCGAGCAGCACGCCGACCTCGTCCCCGCGGAGCAGCCGCCCGCCGACGACGACGGCGACCCGGTCGGCGTCCGGGTCCGAGGCGATCCCGAGGTCGGCGCCGGACGCGACGACCAGATCCATCAGGGCGTCGACCGCACCGGGCTCTTCCGGGTTGGGGAACGCGACGGTCGGGAAGTCCGGGTCCGGCTCGGCCTGGGAGGCGACCACCGACGGCGCCGGGAAGCCCGCCCGGTGGAAGGCGTCCGTCAGCACCTCGAGCCCGACGCCGTGCAACGGGGTGTAGGCCCAGGACAGCCCGCGGCAGGAGGTGCGGGGCAGGGCGGCGACCGCGGCGAGGTAAGCCGCGACGATGTCCTCCCCCAGCGTGGACCAGTCCCCGAGCGGCAGGTCGAGAACCCGTCCCACGCTCTGGATCTGCGCTTCCACCTGGGCGTCGAAGGGCGCAGACAGCTGAGCCCCGTCCGCGAGGTAGACCTTGTAGCCGTTGTCGGCCGGCGGGTTGTGGCTCGCGGTGACCATGACGCCCGCAGCGGCGGCGAGGTGACGTACGGCGAAGGCGAGCACCGGCGTCGGCAGTGGCCGGGGCAGCAGCAGCGCCGTCAGGCCGGCCCCCGCGAGAACGGCACAGGTGTCGGCGGCGAAGTCCTCGCTGCCGTGACGGGCGTCGCGCCCGACCACCACCGTCCCGCCGCCAAGATGGGCAGCCAGGCCGGCGGCGGCTCGGCGGACCACGGCGCGGTTCATCCCGGTCGGTCCGGCCCGGACCGGCCCGCGGAGCCCGGCGGTGCCGAAGACGAGGCGCCCGTCGAAGCGCTCACGCAGCGCCTCGGGACGGTCGAGCAGGCCGAGCACCTCGTCGCGGGTGACCGGGTCCGGGTCGTCGTCGGCCCAGGCACGTGCGACCTCCACCCAGTCGCCGGTCACCTCCGGCCCGGCCACGTCGGACGAGGTCACGTCGGACGAGGTCACAGAAGAGAAACCACGGACGCCAGGAGCCCCCCGACCCGGGAAGCGGCAGCGGCCCCGGCGGCGAGCACCTCGGCATGGTCCAGCGGCTCCCCGGTGGTCCCCGCGGCGAGGTTGGTGACCAGCGAGACCGCGAGGACCTCGAGCCCCTCGGCCCGGGCGGCGATCGCCTCGAGGCCGGTGGACATGCCGACCAGGTCGGCGCCGAGCGTGCGCAGCATGGCGATCTCGGCCGGCGTCTCGTAGTGCGGGCCCGGGACCTGCGCGTAGACGCCCTCGGTGAGCGTCGGGTCGATCTCGCGGACCAAGCCGCGCAGCCGGGCGCTGTAGAGGTCCGTTAGGTCCACGAACCGTGCCCCCACCAGTGGCGAACGTGCGGTGAGGTTGAGGTGGTCGCGGATCAGCACGGGCTGGCCCACCTGCAGGGAGGCCCCGAGCCCGCCGGCGGCGTTGGTCAGGACCACGGCGCGGCAGCCGGCGGCGGCCGCGACCCGTACGCCGTGGACGACCGGGTCGGTGCCGAGACCTTCGTACAGGTGCGTACGTCCGAGCAGCACCATGACCCGCTTGTCACCGACCTGGAGCGAGCGGATCACACCCGCGTGGCCCTGAGCGGTGGGCGCCGCGAACCCGGGCAGGGCCGTGACCGACACCTCGACCGACGCCACCCCCAGCTCGTCGGCAGCCGGGACCCAGCCGGATCCGAGGACGACCGCCACGTCGTGGCGGTCGACCCCGGTCAGCTCGGCGAGGCGGGCGGCGGCTTCAGCGGGAAGGCTCACGTCCGGGACCGTACCGCCCGGCTCAGCCCTGCTGCGGCTCGCCTACCACCTGGCTGGCAGTCACGCGCGGCGGTGCAGGCTCCCGGTGGCCCGCCCGAGGGAGGGGGTGGTGATGAAGGCCTCGGCCTTGAGCCCGGCGATGCCGATCCGTGGGAGGTCGGCGGTGCGCCGGAAGCACACGAACCGCGGCACCCAGTCCGGCTGGTACTTCACGTTGGCTCGGTACAGCGACTCGATCTGCCACCACTTGGACGCGACCAGCAGCACATGCCGCCACAGCCGCAGCACCGGGCCGGCGCCGATCTTGTCACCACGCTCGAACGCCGACCGGAAGACCGCGAAATTGAGCGAGATCCGCTGCACCCCGAGCTCGGGGCCGGCGGCCGCCGCCGCCATGACGAGGAACTCGACGGTGCCGTTCTCACTGCCCCGGGCCCGGCGCATCAGGTCCAGCGAGAGGCCCTGACGGCCCCACGGCACGAAACCGAGCACGGCCACGAGGGAGCCGGAGCCGTCCCGCGCGGTCACGAGCACGATGCCGGGGTCAGCAGGGTCGCCGAGGCGTCCGAGCGCCATCGAGAAGCCGCGCTCCACCTCACCGTTCCTGAACTCCTCCGCCGCCGCCATCACCTCAGCCAGCTCGGTCGCGTCCAGCTCGCCCTGACGCCGCACCTGGCTGGTGTAGCCGGCACGCGCCACCCGGTTCACGGCCTGCCGCACCGGACGCATCGCGCGTCCCTCCAGCGTGAGGGTGTCCAGCTCCAGGACGGCCTCGTCACCAAGCTCGAGGGCGTCGAACCCGGCCCGGGCGTACGCCTCGGCGCCTCGCTCCCCTGCCCCCAGCACACCGGGCGTGTAGCCGAAACCGTCGACCTCGGCCAGCCAGGCCTCGATCGCGCCGGGCCAGGCCTCAGGATCGCCGATCGGGTCTCCGCTGGCGAGGCTCACCCCACCGATGGCGCGGTAGGCGATCGCCGCTTTCCCCGTACGGGAGAAGACCACGGCCTTGTCGCGACGGAGGGCGAAGTAGCCGAGGGAGTCTCGGTCGCCGTGCATGTCGAGCAGGGCGCGCAGCCGCGCCTCCTGCTCCGGCTCGAGGTGGTCGGCCGTGCGCTTGGGCAGCAGCAGCATCGTCAGCGAGACGAGCAGGGCGAGCAGGCCCATCGTTGCGAGCGCCGTCGCGGTGAGCGAGGAGAGCTCTCCACCGCGGAACTCCAGGTTGGGCGTGAAGCCGAACAGGCCGAAGAAGGTCTCACGCAGCTGCACGGGGAAGGTGGAGTTCGGGGCCGTACGTCGGGTGAGGAACATGCCCGCGACCAGCGCGGCGAGCGACAGCAGCACGAAAGCGCGTAGCGCGAGCCAGCGGCTCTGCGGCTCGGAGCGCGCCGTGAAGTCCTGCCGGGTGGCGACGAGCAGCCCGAAGATGACCAGGTTGAGGGTGGCGTCGCCGTAGGAGCGGGTCGCGGCGTGGGAGACGACACCCGCGGCCGACGCGGCGACGGTCAGCCAGAACGCCCGCCGCTTGCGCAGCCGGACGCCGCGGGCCAGCACGAGCAGCACCCCCGCCGTGGTCACGGAGACGGCGAACAGCGCCGCGCGGGGGACGTAGACCGTCGAACCGACCAGGTCGTCGCTCAGACCCGCACGGAGCGTCCCGACGATCTGCAACAACGCCGCGATCCGCATGGCGGAGGCGACGAGCAGCGGCACACGGGGACGCCACCGTGCCACTCCGGCGACCGCGGGACGATCCTTGGCGGTGCTGGGGGCGGACACAGAGGCAGCCTAGGGACTGTGGTGTCAGGATGAGGTGATGTCCACCCAGTCGCTGTCGCGTCGCGTCGCGAACACCGGGCTGAGCCGGGTCGCAGTCGCGGTCGCGGTGCTCGCCGCCGTGCTGCAGGCGAACTTCCTGCTCGAGCACGTCGTGCAGACCGGGTTGCCGTGGACGAACTCGCTGGTCAGCGCGTTGTCAGCCGCGAATCAACCCTGGAGCTGGGTGTTCCGGGTCGGGGACGCGAGCGCAGGGCTGCTGCTGCTCGGCCTGCTGCCGGCGCTGCGCCGGACGCTCCCCGGCTGGTCCGGACGACTCACGGTCGGGCTGCTCGCGCTGTTCGCCGTCGGCCTTGTCGTCGCTGCGCTCGCCCGGGAGGACTGCGTACCGGGCATGGACCCCGGCTGCGTGGTCGACGCCCTGTCGGGCAGCCCGCCTTTCAGTCAGGACTGGTGGCACGACGTCGCCAGCACCCTGTCGGTGACCGGCATCGTCGTGATGCCCGCACCCGCCTTCTGGGCCCTGCGTCAGCGGGGCGAGCTGCGCAGCGCCTGGGCGGTGCTGGTCGCCGGGCTGGTCTCGGTCGTGCTGGCCCTTGTCGAGTCGACCGAGATCCTGTTCTTCCCTGCCGTCAACACTTCGGTGCCGCAGCGGGTCCAGGTGCTCCTGGTCTCGGTGCAGCTGCTCCTGCTGTTCGTGGGACGGCCGATCAGACGACGCTGACGGACTTGCGCATGTCACGGTGCTCGATGCCGGCGTCGAGATAGAGCGGGCCGTACGCGACGTAGCCCTGCTTGGCGTAGAAACCCAGCGCATGGGTCTGCGCGTGCAGCTCGACGGTGTGCGCTCCCCGGTCCGCCGCGCGCTGCTCGAGGAACGCCAGCACGGCGGCCCCGAGCCCGGTCCCCCGAGCCTCGGCGGCAACCGCCATGCGACCGACGACCGCCACCCCGTCGACCGGGTCCAGCAGTCGGCCGGTGGCGTGCACGGCACCGTCGACCCGGCCCACGGCGTGCTCGCAGGTGCCGTCGAGGGCGTCGTACTCCTCCTCGACCGGCACAAGCTGCTCGACCACGAAGACCGCGTGTCGGAGAGCGAGCACCTCTGGCATGTCCCCGGGCCGGGCGAGGCGGACCTCGTTCACGCCGGGTCGGCGACCCGGTCCAGCGCCGCCTGCAGGTCAGCCGGGAACGGGCTCTCATAGCTGACCCACGCGCCGTCGCCGGGGTGGTGGAACGACAGCCGCGCGGCGTGCAGCCACTGACGCGTGAGGCCGAGGCGCTTGGCGAGGGTGGGGTCGGCGCCGTACTGCACGTCGCCGACGCACGGGTGCTTCAGCGCGGCCATGTGCACCCGGATCTGGTGCGTACGGCCGGTCTCGAGGTGCACGTCGAGCAGGGTCGCGTGCCGGAACGCCTCGACGGTCTCGTAGTGCGTGACGCTCGGGCGGCCCCCGGCGACGACCGCGAACTTGTACGAAGAGCTGGGGTGTCGGTCGATCGGCGCGTCCACCGTCCCGGTCAACGGGTCGGGGTGGCCCTGGACGAGCGTCGCGTAGCGCTTGTCCACCGTCCGCTGTCGGAACGCGTCCTTGAGCACCGTGTAGGCGCGCTCGCTCTTGGCCACCACCATCAGCCCGGTCGTGCCGACGTCGAGCCGGTGGACGACGCCCTGGCGTTCCTCGGCGCCGCTGGTGCTCACCCGGTAGCCGGCCGCGGCCAGCCCGCCGATCACGGTCGGACCTTCCCAGCCTGGGCTCGGGTGCGCCGCCACACCGACCGGCTTGTCGACGACGATGATCTCGTCGTCGTCGTGCACGACCCGTAGCCCGTCGACCAGCTCCGGCGGCGGTCTTTCGCCGGTGTCGGGCTCGGGCAGCGTCACCTCGAGCAGACCGCCCTCCCAGACCCGGTCGCCCTTGCCTCGCTTTCGCCCGTCGAGCAAGGCGCTGCCGGTCTCGATGATCTCGACGGCGGTCGTACGGGACACGCCGAACAGCCGGGTCAGCGCGGCGTCCATCCGCAGCCCGTCGAGCCCCTCGGGGACAGGCACGCTTCGGACGGTCATCGGATGAGTCTGCCAGCCTGGTCCGGCTCGGTCCTGCAGCAGCCAGCGGTACGCCTCGCGCCAAGGCCTGGCCGCGCCCGCGTGCACACAGTGCCCGCTGCTGCGTAGGACCCCCGCGTCGCTGACCTGGACTTTCAGCCGCGCCGCATCGGCGGCGGACGCAGCACTGTGTGTCGCAGACACACAGTGCCCGGGGCACCCAGGTCGTCTTCGCGCCTGAGCTGGGGGGATGCGTCGTCCACGGCGGGCCGCACCCAGCACTGTGTGCAGCTGCACCGCGAGACGCGCTGTGGACAACCCGCAGCCCGGCCGACTGCGCGGGAGCATCGTCGGATGCGATTCCAGGCCGAGCAGGTCGTCCCGGGTCCGGCCGCCGCAGCCATCGTGCCGCCTGCGGTCGTGTCGGCGGCGGTCGTGCTGGAGCACTTCGGGCCGCGGGCCACTCTCAGCCACGAGACCGCAGCCCGCCTGCACGGTCTCGAGCTGGCTGACCCTGGTCTTGAGCACGTCACGGTTCCACGCAGCCACAGCCGAAGCCGGGCGGACGGCTGGCAGGTCCACCGGCGGGACGTCCCCGCGTGCGACCGCACGGTCCTCGGTGGCCAACCGGTCACCTCGGTCCTGCGTACGGTCGCCGACCTGGCCCGGGCCCTCCCACTGGCCGGCGGGCTCGCGGTCGCCGACTCGGCGCTGCGCCAACGACGGTCGACGCCGACGGCGCTGGCCGCCGGACTGGCTGGCCTGCACGGCCCCGGCTCCGGCCGGGCGCGTCTGGTCGCCGGTCTCGCGAGCCCGCTGTCCGACTCGGTGCTGGAGAGCCTGGCTGCCGCGGTGTTCCTCGAGGCAGGGCTCCCGAGCCCACTGCGGCAGCATGAGATCAGCGACGCGGACGGGCGGCTCGTGGCCCGTGCGGACTTCTGCTGGCCGGCGGCACGCCTGGTGGTCGAGGTCGACGGGTTCGCGTTTCACAGCGACCGCGCTGCCTACCGCCGGGACCGCGAACGGAGCAACGCCCTCGTCAGGCTCGGGTGGCGGGTGCTGCGCTTCACGTACGAGGACATCCGCAGCCGGCCTCAGCTGGTCGTCGCTGCCGTCCGTGGGTGCCTGGTGAGGACGGTTGCGGCGTGACCGAGCCGTGGGCGGCCGCGCCCGTCGGCAGCCCGGGAGGCCCGGTCGTGCGAGGCTGCCCGCGTGCGTGCGCTGGTTTTCGAGGCCTTCTGTGGACCGCTGACGGTGCGAGAGGTGCCGGACCCGACCCCGTCGCCGGACGGGGTCGTGGTGGCGGTGGGCGCCACCGGGGTCTGCCGAAGCGACTGGCACGCCTGGTCCGGCCACGACGACGACATCGTGCTGCCGCACGTCCCGGGGCACGAGCTGGCCGGGACCGTCGCCGCGGTCGGCGCGCGGGTGCAGCGCTGGTCGGTCGGCGACCGGGTGACGGTGCCGTTCGTCTGTGGCTGCGGGCGGTGCGAGCCGTGCCGGCACGGCGACGAGCAGGTGTGCCTGGCACAGACCCAGCCGGGATTCACGCACTGGGGCTCGTTCGCCGAGCTGGTGGCGCTCGAGGCCGCGGACGTCAACCTCGTTGCGCTCCCCGACCAGCTGCCGTTCGTCGCCGCTGCCGCACTGGGGTGCCGGTTCGCGACCGCTTTCCGTGCCGTGACCGCGGTGGGCCGGGTGCGGCCGGGCGAGTGGGTCGCCGTGCTCGGGTGCGGCGGGGTCGGGCTGTCGGCAGTGCAGGTGGCAGTGGCTTGCGGAGCGCGGGTCGTGGCCGTCGACCCGTCGGCGGGGGCTCGTGACCGGGCGCTGGCGATGGGCGCCGAGCACGCGGTGTCGACGCCCCACGGGGTGGCGGACCTGACCGACGGCGGCGCGCACCTGTCGCTCGACTGCCTCGGTTCGGTGGCAACCTGCGTCGCCTCGATCCGCCTGCTCAGGCCCCGTGGCCGCCACGTACAGGTCGGCCTGCTGCCGCCCGCTCTCGGCCGGGCGGAGGTCCCGATGGAGCTGGTGATCAGCCGGGAGCTGTCGGTGCTCGGGAGCCACGGGATGTCGGCGCGCGACTACCCGGCGATGCTCTCGTTGATCGCGGCCGGGAGGCTGCGGCCGCAGGACCTCGTGAGCCGCGAGCTGACGCTGGACGAGGCGGGAGAGGCGCTCGCCCAGCTGGGTCGCTCCCCCGGCGTGGAGGTCGTGACCCGCTTCTGACGCGCGCGGAACAGTCGACCCGCCGAACCGTGCACGCTGAGTGCCCCACGTCGGGCTCAGGGCGTGCACAGTTCGCGGAGGAGGCCCACTCCAGCCGGCGGAGCAGCGGTGTCGGCCCGACCTGATCAGGCGACGGGGGTTGCCAGGCGCGGGCGGGTGCGGCTGCGCAGCAGGTCGGCCGCGCGCTCGGCGATCATGATGGTCGGCGCATTCGTGTTGCCACGAACCAGGGTCGGCATGACGGAGGCATCGACGACCCTGAGCCCGTCGACCCCACGGACACG
>JBBSTR010000080.1:0-10212 GCA_038235705.1 Mycobacteriales bacterium | reverse complement strand
TCGACCCGGGACATGCCGCTCGCGGTCTCGAGGATCGCGTGCACCTGCAGCGGGCGCGAGACGCCCGCCTTGGCCTCCAGCTGCGCGAGCAGCCGGTCCACGTAGTGGATGTCCTCCGGTCCCTCGACCTTCGGCACCATGATCACGTCGAGGACGTCGCCGATCTCGGTGACCAGGGTGGTGAGGTCGTCCAGCGCCCACGGGGAGTCCAGCGAGTTGACGCGGGTCCACAGCTGGGCGTTGCCGAGGTCGGCTCCTCTGCCGACCTCCACCAAGCCGGCGCGCGCGGCCTCCTTGCGGTCGACCTGGACGGCGTCCTCGAGGTTGCCGAGCAGCACGTCGACCTTGGTCGCGAGGTCGGGGACCTTGGCCACCATCTTCGGGTTGCTCGGGTCGAAGAAGTGGATCATCCGGGACGGTCTCCACGGCACCTCCCGCAGCGGCTCGGGGGCGCCGACGGCCAACGGTCTGAAGAAGTCTTTCGGGGAACGGGGCACGAGCCGACCTTAGCGAGGCGCGGTGGTGGCCGGTCACACAGGTAATCTCGGCTGATGACCACGGTGACCCCGATCGAGGTGCAACCGCTCAGCGCGGTGCAGCAGCGGGCGTGGCGCGCGTTCCTGACGGCGCACACGCAGGTCACGCGTCGGCTGGAGGCCGAGCTGATGGCGGCGCAGGATCTCTCCCTCCCCTCCTACGACGTGCTGGTGCAGCTGTCCGAGGCGCCCGACCATCGGCTGCGCATGACCGAGCTGGCCGATCGGGTGCTGCTGTCGCGGTCGGGCTTGACCCGCCTCGTGGACCGACTTGTCCGGGACGGGCTCGTGGTGCGACGGGCCTGCCCGAGCGACGCGCGTGGGACGCACGCGGTCCTGACCGACGCCGGCCTCGACCGGCTGCGGGCGGCCTGGCCGACCCACCTCGCCGGCGTGGACCAGCACGTGACCAGCCACTGGACCGACGACGAGGCGGCGCTCGTCGCCGACCTGCTGGACCGTCTGACCGGCGGACCGTGAGCAAGGGCGAGGCCGTCGCGGCGACGGCCGAACGGTCGCCCGGCTGAGCTCAGCCCGACCGTCGTCAGGCGCGGGCCCGGCGGGTGGACAGGGCGAGCAGCCGTTCCCCGAGCAGCAGCCGGTCGACCGGCTCGACGAGCACCACGTCGGCCCCCTCGGCGCTCGCCTGCTCGCCCACCGCCTGCTCGTCCGGCCCGATGAGCAGCACGACCGGCAGAGCACTCGTCGTCTGTTCGTCGCGCAGCAGGCGCAGCAGGTCTTGGCCGGGCAGGTCCGGCAGGTGCTGGTCGACCAGGACACCGGCGAGCTGGTCGTCCTCGGCCCGGACGAGTGCGTCCTCGGCCGTCTGCACGATCTCCAGCCGCACGCGGCCGGCCAGCTCAGCCGTCAGCGAGGCCTGTCGGGTCGGGTCGGCATGGACGAGCAGCCAGCGCGGGAGCGCTGTGGGATCGGGATCGGTGCGCAGAGACTCGTCGGCCGGTGGCAGGTCGAGGACCGGCCTGTCGACCGAGACCGGTTCCGGACGGGCCGGTTCCGTGTCCGCGACGGACCCCGTCACGGCAACCTGCGTCCGGCACCACGGGCAGGTGCTCCACGCCGCGTCGAGCTGCTTGCCGCACCCGACGCACAGGTCGTGCGTCACCGCTGCGCCGTCCCACGGGCAGACGATCATGCCGTCCGCGAGAGCCCGTGCGCACGTGGGACAGATCGGACCCTCGGAGGTGTCGACGTGCGTGGCGCGCAGCACCTCTTCGTAGGTGGTCTCGCCACGGTGCGCCGCGGCGAGGGCGGACGCGCGCAACGTGCTCATCCCGTTCTCGCGGGCGGCTGCACCGATGGCCGCCTCGGTCGGCGTGGACAGCAGCACCTGACGCAGCGAGGCCGTGATCGGGAGAACCTCGTAGACCCCGGTGCGCCCGCGGTAGCCGGTGCTGGCGCAGTCGGCGCAGCCGCGCCCCCGCGTCGGCGTGGCGCCAGCGAGGTCGCCCTCCGCCAGGCCCAGCAGTGCGAGGGTGCGGGCGTCCGGCGTGTACGGCGCCTTGCAGCTCTGGCACGGCGTACGCACCAGGCGCTGGGCGACGACCAGGGATAGCGACGAGGCGACGAGGAACGGTTCGACCCCCATGTCGACCAGCCGGGTGATGGCGGCGACAGCATCGTTGGTGTGCAGCGTGGTGAGCACGAGGTGCCCGGTGAGCGAGGCCTGGAGCGCCAGCTCCGCGGTCTCCTGGTCTCGCACCTCACCGACCAGGACGATGTCGGGGTCCTGGCGCAGGATGCTGCGGAGCCCCTTCGCGAACGTCATCCCCTGCTTCACGTTGACCTGGACCTGCGTGATGCCGGCGACCTGCACCTCGACCGGGTCCTCGAGCGTGACGATGTTGCGGTCCGGGGTGCTGACCTGCTGGATCGCGGCATAGAGCGTGTTCGTCTTGCCCGAACCGGTGGGGCCGGTGATGAGCACCAGGCCCTGGCTCTGCGTGAACGCCGACCCGACCTTGTCCAGCTGGTCCGGCGTCATACCGGTCTTGGACAGCAGCGGCACGTTCTCCGCACGGGGCAGGAGACGGATGACGACCTTCTCCCCGTGCAGCGTGGGGAGCGTCGAGACGCGGGCCTCGACCGTGAGCCCGTCGACAGTCAGCTTGGCGCGACCGTCCTGCGGGCGGCGTCGCTCGGCGATGTCGAGCCCGGACACGATCTTGATGCGGCTGACGGCGGCGGAGGTGGCATTCTTCGGCACCGTCATCACGTCGCGGAGCAACCCGTCGACGCGATAGCGGATGCGCAGGTCGCCGGCCTGCGGCTCGACGTGCACGTCGCTGGCCCGGGCGCGCACGGCGTCGGCGAGCACCACGTCGACCAGGCGCACGATCGGTGCGGCCTCGACCGACTGCTGCGCCTCGTTCTCGACCGTGTCGTCCTCGCCGAGCCCCTCGAACAAGGTGTTCATGTCGGAGGAGTCCTCCGAGAGCGACCAGGACCGGCTGAGGTGGTCGCGGACCTGGCTCTCGGTCGCGACGACGAGGTCGATGTCCACGGCGCCGGTGTAGAGTTTCACGTCGTCGAGCGCGACGACGTTGGTCGGGTCGGACGTGGCGACCCGCAGGCGGTTGCCGATCTTGTCGAGGATGAGCACGCCGCTGCGCTCGGCCACCTGACGGGGCAGCAGGCGTACGTGCTCAGGGACGACGACCGTACGGCCGAGGTCGACGAGCTGGAGCCCGAGCGCCTCGGCCAGGGACTCCGCGACCTGGCTCTCGGTCGCGACCCCGCTGTCGACCACGAGGCGTCCGAGCCGCTTGCGCACCGACCCGGGGGGCTGCGCGGCCTGCTGGGCGAGCAGCTGGGTCAAGGTCTCCTCGGTGATCAGCCCCTGCTCGACCAGCACCTCGCCGATGCGCCGTCGTCGTCGCGAGGGGTCGGGCGAGGGCTGCGCCTGGAGAGTCGTCACCCTCATGGTGTCGGCCGGTAGCCCCGGCGGGTGAAGCCTCCCGCCTCAGTCGTCTGGTTCACCCTCGAACGGCTCGGAGAGGCTGCTGCGCTCGGGCGCCGATCCCTCCAGCTCCCGCTTGGCCTTGGCCCGCCGCTTGCGCTCCTGCCTGCGCTTGCGGTCCTCGCGCTCGGAGCGGCGAGCCTCGTCGGAGGGGTTCTCGTCCGCACCACCGGTGCGGGCGACCACCTCCTCGGTCAGCTCCCGCAGCTGGTCGCGCAGGAAGTCGCGGGTGGCGACCTCGCCCACCGTCTGTCGCAGGGACGCCAGCTCGCGCGAGAGATATTCGACCTCGGCCATGAGGCGTGCGTTGACCGCGCGGTCCTCCTCCAGGCTGACCCGGTCACGGTCGGTCTGCCGGTTCTGGGCGAGCAGGATGAGCGGAGCCGCGTAGCTCGCCTGCAACGACAGGATCAAGGTGAGCAGCGTGAAGTTCATGCCGCGCGGGTCGAACTGCACGCTCTTGGGCAGCACCGAGTTCCAGAGCAGCCAGACGGCGACGAGCACGGTCAGGTAGACGAGGAACCGGGCGGTGCCCATGAACCGGGCGACCTGCTCGCTGACCCGTCCGAACGCCTCTGGGTCATAGCTGGGGGTGTGCAGCCGCCGCCGGCTCTCGGCCGGGAGGTCGAGGCGGTCGCGGGTCTCGCGGGGCGCCCGGGGCTTGGGCTTGAGCGCGTCCGGGCGGTGTGGTCGGTGCGCCACGGACCAGCGGTGGCGAGGCTCAGCCACGGCCGCGTCCGCGGTCGGCTCGCCAGTCGGCCGGCAGCAGGTGGTCGAGCACGTCGTCGACGGTCACCGCGCCGAGCAGCCGCTGCTCGCTGTCGACGACCGGGACGGCGACCAGGTCGTAGGACGCCAGGTGCCGGGTCAGGTCCTGCATCGGGCACTCGGGTGCCAGCGGGTCCACGCCCGTGTCGATCACAGCCGACACCAGCGAGCTCGGAGGTTCGCGCAGGAGTCTTTGGAAGTGGACGGTGCCGAGGTAACGGCCGGTGGGGGTGTCATACGGCGCTCGAACGACGTAGACCTGTGCGGCGAGCGCCGGCGACAGGTCAGGGTTCCTGATCCGGGCGAGCGCCTCCGCGACGGTGGTGCTGGCCCCGAGGATGACCGGGTCGGTGGTCATCAGCCCGCCCGCGGTGTCGTCGCTGTAGGCGAGCAGCTGGCGCACCGGGTCGGCCTCGCCCGGCTCCATCAGGTCCAGCAACCGTTCGGCCTCGGCGGGGGACAGCTCGCCGAGCAGGTCGGCGGCGTCGTCCGGGCTCATCGCCTCGAGCACGTCTGCGGCGCGCTCGTCCTCGAGGCCCGCGAGCAGCTCGACCTGCTGGTCCTCGGGCAGCTCCTCCAGCATGTCGGCGAGCCGTTCGTCGTCCAGCGCCGCGACGATCTCGGCCCGTCGCTTGACCGACAGGTCGGCGACCAGGTGCGCGAGGTCGCTCGGACGCAGCTTGTCGAACACGGCGAGCAGGTTGGCCGCGCCCTGCTCGGCCTCCGGCAGAGCGAGCCCCTGGACCTCCGACCACTCCAGCTGCACCAGCTCGGTCCGTCGCCGTCCTTTGCCCCGTCGCACGGCCAGCCGGGTCAGGACCCAGTGCGTCCGCGTCTGCTCGATCGCGACGTCGACGACGGTGGCCTGCTCGCCGGACTCGCGGACGGTGACCTGCTGGTCGAGCAGCTCTCCCAGCACGAGGCTCTCGCCGGGGCGCTTGTCGAACGGCCGCAGGCTCACCGTGTCGGTCGACAGCACGATCGCCTCGGGGTCGATCGAGACGACCCGGGCCATCGGTACGAAGATCCGGCGACGTCCTGCGATCTCCACAGCGGTGCCGAGCACCCGGGGTGGCTCACCGCCGGGCTGGAGCACCACGACGACGTCCCGCACCCGGCCGACGGTGTCGCCGTCCGGGTCGAGCACCGGAAGCCCCGACAGTCGGGCGACGAAGACGCGGGTGGCGGTGCTCACGGCGATCAGGCTAGTTGGGCGAGCCCGCCCGCCCGGCCCGCGAAGCGGGCGCTGCGACGCGATAGCGCAGCAGCAGGGACCCGTCGTTCTCGACGAGGTGCTCGAGCGCGAGGTCGACGGGAGCATCCAGGTCCGCGGTCACGATGCCGGCGACGTCGCCGACCAGACGTGGCGACAGGGTCATGCACAGCTCGGTGAGCAGTCCCTCGGCGACGAGCTGTCCCAACAGGCTTGGACCGCCCTCGCACAGCACCCTGGTCAGGCCGCGCTCGGCCAGCGCGTCCAACGCGTCGGCGAGGGAGTCGACCACGATCAGGTCGGGCAGCGCGTCACTGGTGCGACCGTCGGTGCTGATGACGATCGCACCGGCCCCGCCGCCCGTCGAGCCCAGCGCCTTGTCGGGCACGTCCAGCGACCGGGTCACCAGGGCGAGGACAGGCGTCGACGTCCGACCGGCCGCCTCGCGGAAGGTCCGGTGCTCCGGCGACAGCTCGACCGGGCCGTAGCCCTCCGTCCGTGCCGTGCCGGCACCGACCAGCACCACGTCGGCGTGCGCCCGCAGCACCCGGAACACCTGCTGGTCCGCCGGTGTCGACAGGCCGCGGCTGCGTCCGTCGACGCTGCCGCCGCCGTCGGCGGACAGCACCATGCCGCCGCGGACCGACCGACCGGGACCAGGGTCGTAGAGCGCGAGCAGGTCCGGCAGCTCACCGGACACGACCGTGGCGGTCGTGCCGACACCTGTCACAGGGTCGTGACCAGGCCGCCGTCGACCGGGATGACGGCACCGGTGACGTACGCCCCGGCGCGGCTGGCGAGGAACGTGGCCACGCCGGCCATGTCGTCCGGTCGACCGATCCGTCCGAGCGGCGCGGAGGCGGCGATCCGGTCGCCGGCGGCGGCCAGCGTCGCGGCCATCATCTTGGACTCGAACGGGCCGGGCGCGATCGCGTTCACGGTGACGTGCCGCGGACCGAGGTCGCGGGCCAGCATCCGGGTCAGGTGGTGCACGCCGGCCTTGCTCGCCGCGTAGCTGTAGGTCGGCGTGGACGACACGTGCAGGCCGTCGACGCTGCCGACGTTGATCACCCGCGCCGGGTCGTCGTGCGTCCCGGCCGCCTCCAGCTGGGGCAGCAGCGCCCGGGTGAGGAAGAACGGAGCCTTCAGGTTGAGGTCGAGGATCTTGTCCCACGCGCTCGCCGGGAACGTCTCCAGCGGCGCGCCCCAGGTCGCCCCGGCGTTGTTGACCAGGATGTGCAGCGGGCCCTCGATCGCCGCAGCCACCCGGAGGCACCCGTCCTCGGTGGACACGTCCGCGGGAAGGGCGACCGCCTCACCGAACACGGACAGCTCCTTGACGGCGTCCTCGCAGGCCTCGGCCTTGCGCGAGCTGACGGTCACCCGAGCCGCCCCGGCCTGCAGAAGCCCCCGGGCGATCATCAGGCCGATGCCTCGGGTCCCCCCGGTCACCAGCGCGGTCTTGCCGGACAGGTCGAAGAGATCGGTCATGGAGGGCACGCTACGGCGGGATGACCGGGGCGTTCGCACCGGCCCGGGGACCGACCAGCGCCTGCAGGGCCACGGTCAGAGCGATGCCGAGGACGGCGTCGGCATACCAGTGGTTGCCGGTCACCAGGACCACGGTCAGCGTGACCAGCACGTGAACGACGCCGAGCCGCCGCACCCAGGTGCGGTGCGACAGCCTGAGCGTGAACGCGACCCAGACCGCCCACGCGAGGTGCAGGCTCGGCAGGGCGGCGAGCGGGTCGGCGATGTGCTCGAGCACCCCGTGGTCGTACGGGACGAGCCCGCCGAAGACCGCCAACGTGTCGACCGTTCTCAGCCCGCTCTCGGGCGGCATCAGCCGGGGCGGGGCGACCGGGTGCAGCACGAACACCAGGACGCCGACGAAGGTGGCGAGCACCAGGACGGCTCCCTGGCGGTCCAGCAGACGTGGTCGCCGGGTCGCCAACCACCCCAGCGTGGCGACGGTCACCAGGACGTGAGCGCTGCCGTAGTAGGCGCCTGCCGTGCGCACCAGCAGGGGGTGGCCGAGCCACAGGTCCTGAAAGGTCCGCTCCGACGGCAGCCACCCGCCCCAGGACTCGACCTGGTGCGCGTGGCGCACGGAGGCGTCGAAGGCGGCCGTGTCCAGGGTCTGACCGTGCAGGTTCCGGGCGAGCGAGTACAGCAGGTAGAGCCCGAGCAGCACGCCGAGCCGTAGCCCGACGCCACCTGCACGGCGGGTCCGTTCACGGACCACGGGGCTGATCGTCATCGGGGTACAGCCTGCCAGAACGTGTGGTGCCCGCGTCGTGTCCCTCGTCGGTGTGGTGCAGCATCTGACGGTGACGACGACTCGACTGGCCTTCGCGCCGGTGCGGACCGACGCGGCGCTCGTCGCTGTGGCGATCATGACGGTGTCGACCTCCGGGCCTCTGATGGCAGCCACAGCGGTGCCGGCGTTGGCGATCGCGTTCTGGCGCAACGCTCTGGCGACCGGAGTGATCGCACCGTTCGCGCTGCTTCGGAACCGGGCCGAGCTGACGGGGCTGTCGCGCACCGAACGGCGTACGGCCTTCACCGCAGGGCTGTTCCTGGCGCTGCACTTCGCGACCTGGGTCCCGTCGCTCACCTACACCTCGGTGGCGTCCGCGACCGCGCTGGTCGCGACCCAGCCGGTCTGGGCGGCGCTGCTCGCCCGCGCCCAGGGCGAGCACGTCTCGCGGCGGGTCTGGGTGGGCATCGGGATCGCGCTGGCCGGCGTGCTCCTGCTCACCGCCAGCGACCTGTCGGTGAGCGGGCGAGCGCTCGTCGGCGACGCGTTGGCGCTGGCCGGCGGGGCGTTGGCGGCGCTCTACATGACGGCTGGTTCGCGCGTACGCCAGAGCGTGAGCACGACGACGTACACGACGCTCTGCTACGGCACAGCAGCCGGCCTGCTGCTCGTCGCCTGCCTCGTGGGGCGGGCCGACCTGTCCGGCTACGAGGCGGTCGACTGGTGGCGGCTGCTGGCCCTGACCGTGGGTGCGCAGCTGCTCGGGCACTCGTTGTTCAACGTGGTGCTGCGCAGCGTCAGCCCGACCGTGCTGGCGCTGACCCTGCTGCTGGAGATCCCCGGGGCGGCCCTGGTCGCGGCGATCTTCTTGGGTCAGTCGGTGCCGCTGCTCGCCCTGCCCGCCGCCGCGCTGCTGCTCACCGGCATCGCGGTCGTGATCCGAGCGGGTCGACGGGTCCCGGTGTCGCTGCCGGTCGAGTGAGCCGTCCTCCGCAGTGATCTGGGGCACGCTCGCTCGGCTCGCCTCACCCTGTCCTGCGGTGAGACACTCTGCGGCAACACGCGGCGCCGCCGCGGCCGACGACGGGGAGCGGACATGGCGCGACTGGCATCCACCGAAGGTCTGACCGAGATCCAGGTCGAGATCCTCGACACGGTTCGGGGCTTCGTCGACAAGGAGATCATCCCGTACGCGACCGACCTCGAGCACAAGGACGAGTTTCCCGAGGCGATCGTCGACGGCATGAAGGAGATGGGCCTGTTCGGGCTCATGATCCCGGAGGAGTACGGCGGCCTCGGCGAGTCGCTTCTCACGTACGCCCTGGTCGTCGAGCAGATCGCCCGAGGCTGGATGAGCGTCTCCGGCGTCATCAACACGCACTTCATCGTGGCTTACATGCTCATGCACCACGGCACCGAGGAGCAGAAGTCCGCCCTGCTGCCGCGGATGTCCGCGGGTGACCTGCGCGGCGGGTTCTCGATGAGCGAGCCCGGCTGCGGCTCCGACGTCGCGGCCATCAAGAGCAAGGCTGTGCGCGACGGTGAGGAGTACGTGCTCGACGGTCAGAAGATGTGGCTGACCAACGGTGCACGCGCCGGACTGATCGCCACCCTGGTCAAGACCGATGAGGGCAGCGACAGCGTCTACCGCAACATGGCGACCTTCCTCATCGAGAAGGAGCCAGGCTTCGGCGAGACGGCGCAGGGGATCACGATCCCCGGCAAGATCGAGAAGATGGGCTACAAGGGCGTGGAGACCACCGAGATGATCATGGAGGGCGCGCGCCTGCCCGCGTCGGCGATCCTCGGCGGCGAAGAAGGCCGGGGCAAGGGCTTTTATCAGATGATGGACGGGGTCGAGGTCGGCCGCGTCAACGTGGCCGCCCGCGCCTGCGGCATCTCGATCCGCGCCTTCGAGCTGGCCATCGCCTACGCGCAGCAGCGCGTCACCTTCGGCAAGCCGATCGCGCAGCACCAGGCGATCCAGTTCAAGCTCGCCGAGATGGCGACCAAGGTCGAGGCCGCGCACGCGCTGATGGTCAACGCCGCCCGGCTCAAGGACGCCGGCAAGCGCAACGACGTCGAGTCCGGCATGGCCAAGCTGCTCGCCAGCGAGTACTGCTCGGAGGTGGTCCAGGAGTCCTTCCGCATCCACGGCGGCTACGGCTACTCCAAGGAGTACGAGATCGAGCGCCTCATGCGTGAGGCGCCGTTCCTGCTCATCGGCGAGGGCACCTCGGAGATCCAGAAGACGATCATCTCCCGCGGGCTGCTGAAGGACTACCAGCTCAAGGGCTAGATCCTGGGCGTACGAAGGGCCGGTTTCCTGCGGGGGACCGGCCCTGTCCATGATCAACCGGGGGTAGTGGGGGGGGGGGGGCCGGCGGGGGGCGAGCCCCCACGCCCCCGGGATGTTCGAATCGCCGGGGCGGGGGGCCGGCGGCCCCCCCGCCCCCCC
>JBBSTR010000079.1:0-10238 GCA_038235705.1 Mycobacteriales bacterium | reverse complement strand
GGCGCATCATTCGAGGACAAGGGCGACGGGATCTCCACAGAGCCCCCGCCAGTGAACGCCCCGTCCCGCCCCTATCCCGCCGGACGGCGCGCAACCGCGCGCGGCCCCCCCCCCCCCCCCCCCCCACCCCCGGGGCGTCCCCCCCCCCCCCCCCCCCCCCCCCCCCACGACCAGGCCCTGTTGATCATGGCAAGGGCAGTCAGGCCCGCAGCAGGCTCCGGAACGTCCGCACCGCCACGGTGAGGGTCGCGAGGTCGGAGGCCTCGCCGGCAGCGATCGCGGAGAGCCGGACGAAGGCCGCCCCGAGGGCGTTGGCGTTCGCGTCCTGCCAGGCGGCGATCCGGTCGGCGGCGGGCCCGTCGTCGGTGGTGCCCAGCACGTCGGCCGTCAGCCCCGCCAGAGCGTCGTAGGTGTCCTCGCGCAGCGCCTGCCGGGCGAGCCCCGCCCAGCGTTCCGCCCTCGGCAGGGCGCTGATCCGGTCGAGCAGCCGGTCGACCCCGAGCTCTGCCGAGAGCATCAGGTGCAGCGTCGCCACCGGCTCCAGCTCGTCGGGCACCGCGGCGAGGCCGATCACGTCGAGCAGCTGGAAGGCGTGCAGGAGGGCCTCAACCCGCAGGGCCAGGGCTTCGGGGACCCCTTGACGGACCCAGCCGTCCCGGCTGGCGGCCAGCGACTCGCTCTCCGCCCCGCACAGCAGTCCGGGAGTCTTGGGCAGCAGCTCGGCGAGCGGGCCCTGGAAGGCAGAGATCTCGGCGGCGACGTCGATCCCGTTGCGACGGTGCTCGAGCCACCAGCGCACCGCCCGGTCCATGAGCCTGCGAACGGCCAGGTGCAGCTGGGCCTGTACCGCGGCCGTGACCGGGGCGGCGTCCACCTCTGCGAACACTCCAGGCAGGTCGAAGACCGCTCTGACCACGGCGTACGCACGGACCACCTCGTCCGCCGGCGCCCCCGTCTCCTCGGTGGCCCGCAGGAGGAAGGTCATGCCACCCCGGTCGACCAGGTCGTTGGTCAGCGCTGTCGCGACGATCTCCGGGCGCAGCCGGTGCCCGGTCAGGTGGGCGGCGAAGCGGTCCACGAGCACGTCCGGGAAGGCGTGGTCGAGCCACGGCTCGGTCCAGGGCTCCACCGGGAGCGGCCCGGCGAGCAGGGCCTGCTTGAGGGTGATCTTGGCGTACGCCGCGAGCACCGCGAGCTCCGGCGACGTGAGCCCACGCCCGGCGGCGGCTCGGTTGTCCAGCTCACGCGGGGTGGGGAGCGACTCGAGGGCCCGGTCGAGCACCCCGGTCTCGACGAGGGCGGTGATCATCCGGCTGTGCACCGGGAGCATCGCCGGGGCGTGCGAGCGGGCCACGCTGAGCATCAGGTTCTGCGAGACGTTGTGCGCCAGCACGAGCGCGGCGACGTCGTCGGTCATCGACGCGAGCAGCGGGTCGCGGTCCGCCCGCACCAGGTCGCCGGCCGCGAGCGCCGCGGTCAGCAGGATCTTGATGTTCACCTCGTGGTCGGAGCAGTCGACCCCGGCGGCGTTGTCGATCGCGTCGGTGTTGAGCCGGACCCCCGTGCCGTCGGCACCCTGCGTCGCGGCCTCGACCCGACCCAGCTGCGTGAAGCCGAGGTTGCCGCCCTCGCCCACGACTCGGCAGCGCAGGTCGGCGCCGTTCACGCGTAAGCCGTCGTTGGCCTTGTCACCCACGTCGGCGTGGCTCTCGGCCGAGGACTTCACGTAGGTGCCGATCGCGCCGTTCCACAGCAGGTCCACCGGCGCGCGCAGGATCGCGCTGATCAGCTCGGGCGGGGTGAGCTTGACGGTCCCGTCGGGCAGGTCGAGGCGACGACGCACCGGCTCGGTGACCCGGATCCGCTTGGCCGTGCGGGGGTAGACCCCGCCGCCCTCGGACAGCAGCTCGAGGTGGTAGTCGGCCCAGGAGGACCGGGGCAGCGACGCGAGCCGGCGACGCTCGGCGAAGGACACCGCCGCGTCGGGGTCGGGGTCGAGAAAGATGTGCCGGTGGTCGAAGGCCGCAACCAGGCGCAGGTGCTCCGACAGGAGCATCCCGTTGCCGAAGACGTCGCCGGACATGTCCCCGACGCCGACCGCGGTGACGTCCTCGACCTGCGGGTCGACCCCCAGCTCGCGGAAGTGCCGCTGCACCGAGGTCCAGGCGCCACGGGCGGTGATGCCCATCTCCTTGTGGTCGTAGCCCGCCGAGCCGCCCGACGCGAACGCGTCGTCGAGCCAGAAACCCGCCTGCTGTGCGAGTGCGTTGGCGGTGTCGGAGAACGTCGCCGTGCCCTTGTCGGCCGCGACCACCAGGTAGGGGTCGTCGCCGTCGTGCCGCACCACCCGGGCCGGCGGGACGACGGCGCCGTCCACCAGGTTGTCGGTCACGTCGAGCAGGCTCCGGACGAAGTCCTGATAGCTGGCCGTGCCCTCGGCGAGCCAGGCTTCCCGGTCGCTCGCGGGGGGAAGCCGCTTCGGCACAAAACCGCCCTTGGCACCGACCGGGACGATGACGGCGTTCTTGACCGTCTGGGCCTTGACCAGCCCCAGCACCTCGGTGCGGAAGTCCTCGCGCCGGTCCGACCAGCGCAGCCCGCCGCGGGCCACCGGCCCGAACCGCAGGTGCACCCCCTCGACCCGTGGCGAGCAGACCCAGATCTCGTACGCCGGGCGGGGCGCCGGAAGCTCGGGCACCCGGGACGGGTCGAGCTTCACGGCCAGGCACGGCCGGCCGCGCTGGAAGGCGTTGGTCCGGGTGGTGGCGAGCACCGTGGCCAGCAGAGCCCGGCAGATCCGGTCGGTGTCGCGGCTCTCGACCGCCTCGATCTCGGTCGCGAGCCGTGCCTCCACGCCCGCGCAGTGCTCGGCTCGGTCCTCGTCGGTGAGCGTCGCGTCCGGCTCGAAGCGGGTCTCGAACAGCTCGACCAGCAGCCGGGCGATCGTGACCTGGTCGGTCAGCGCCGTCTCGACGTACTCCGGGCTGAACGTCCAGCCGGACTGCCGCAGGTAGAGGCCGTAGGCCCGCAGGATCGCGACCTGACGCCAGCCGAGCCCGCCGCGCAGCACGAGCGCGTTCCAGCCGTCGTCCTCGGCCTCCCCTGTCCACACGGCGGTGAAGGCGTCGCGGAACAGCGCGTCGAGCCCGCCCTCGGTGTCCCACAGCTCGCCGACCGCCTGCAGCCCGATCACGTAGAGGTGGCTCGTCGTCCCGTCGGCGGCGCTCAGCACGTAGGGCCGGGAGTCGACCACGTCGACGGCCATGTGCGCGAGCACGGGCAGCGCGGCCGACAGCGACAGCACCTCGCGGCTGAAGACCTTGAGGCGCAGCTGGTCGGCGGGCGCCCCGACCGGGCGGGACAGGTGCATCGCGAGGCCACCGGCTGACTCGAGCGCCGCCAGCTGTCGAAGATCGAGCGCGGCCTCCTCCGGGCTCAGGTCCGCCTGGTAGGCCTCCGGAAAGGCCGACGGGAACCGGGTCAGCAGGGCCGTGGCCCGCGACTCGCCGAGCCCTTCTGCGAGCAGCGCGGCCAGGTCGTCGACCCAGGAGCGAGCGACTTTGGCCAGCCGGCGCTCGAGCGCGGCCGCGTCGACGACGGCGACCTGCTTGCCCGGGCCCGCACGGACGATGATGAGCAGCCGGGCGAGCACCGACTCGGTCACCCGAGCCGTGTAGATGCTCGTCCCTGCCACGTCTGCAGGGGTGAAGGTCTCGACCAGCACCTCCTGCAGCCGGAGCCGGACCTTGCGGGTGTAGAGGTCCCGTGGCAGGTAGAGCAGACAGGACATGAACTGTCCGGCCTCGTCACGGCGGAGAAAGAGCCGGAGCCGGCGACGTTCTTGCAGGTGGCTGACCTCCCGGGTGACCCGCTCGAGGTCGGCGAGGTCGGACTGGAACAGCTCGTCCACCGGATAGCTCTCGAGGATCGCCAGCAGGTCCCGTCCGGAGTGGCTCTCCAGGTCGAACCCGGACGCGGCGAGCACAGCCTCGGCCTTGGTCCGCAGGACCGGCACCGCGAGGACGCTGCCGGTGGAGGCGGCGAGCGCCAGGTGGGCCAGGAAGCGGTACGTACGTCCGTCGTGGCGGACCACGATCTCTTCCGGGTAGGACGACCGTCGCACGGTCGACAGCTCCCGCCCGCGGCGGATCTGGAGCGGGGGCCCCTCGTCGGTGTCCACCACGTCGGACGTGGTGGCGTGACGCAGCAGCCCGAGCCCGTTCCCGCCCAGCAGGGTCACCTCCGAGGTTGCCGTCCAGCGCAGCAGCGCAGCCGTCTCCGGGTCCGGCACGACGTCGGCGAGGTCCAGGCACTGCTGCGCCATCGCGGGTGTGTCGTCCACGACGGCGCGCACGTCGGCCAGCACGCGGATGAGCGCTGCCTCCAGGTCGGCGACGTCGCCCGGGAGGACCCGGTCCACCTCGATGTGCAGCCAGGCCTCGGCGCCCATCCGCGGGTGCACGGCCAGCCGGATCGCGTGGTGCCGGCGGGACAGCTCGGCGAGCAGCGAGTCGACGAGGAACGGCATGTCCTCGGTGACGGCGTCGACGACGCTGCGACCGAGCGAGAAGCCGTCGGTCTCCACCGTGGGGGTCCAGACCCGCACGGCGGCCTCCCCGGCCGGCCGCCCTGCGGCGAGCGTGGCGTGCGCGGCCACCACGCCGTCGAGGGCGGGCGACGATCGCCCGGCGAGGTCCTCCTCGGGCACCCGCGCGTAGTAGTCGTCGGTGAGTTGCTGGTCGAACGCCGTGCGGGACACCGTTGTCCCCCTCCCTGTGCTGAGGACAGGCATACCGCATGCTGGGAGACGTGTCGTGGACCGGGGCCAGCGTGGCGTGGCTCACGTTGGTCACGGCGACCCTGGCCTACGGGGGCGCGAGCCTGCTCCAGGCGAGAGCCGCGGAGGGCGCGCACGGCAAGGCGGTGCTCAAGCCCGGGTACGTGCTGGGCCTGGTCCTGGACGGCCTCGCGTGGCTGCTGTCGCTGGTGGCGCTGGTCCGGCTGCCGCTGTTCGTCGTGCAGGCGGTGCTCGCCGGCTCGCTCGCGGTCACCGCGGTGCTGGCCCGGACCGTGCTCGGGGTGCGGCTGCGTCGGTCCGAGACGGTCGCGGTGGGCGTGCTCGTGCTGGCGCTCGCCGTGCTCGCCGGGACGGCCGGCGTCGAGGCCGCCGCGGCACCTGGACGGTTCGTGACCGGGCTGCTCGTCGCCCTTGCCCCGGTGCTCGTCGCGGTGGCGGTGCTCCTGCGCCAGGACCCGGCGACCCCGCTCGCGGTGGTGGCCGGGCTCGGCTTCTCCGGCGCGGCGCTCTGCGCCCGGGCGATCGGTGGCGCCTCGTCGCACCTGATCGTCGAGCCGCTGGTCTACGCGCTGCTGGCCTACGGCGCGGTCGGCGCCTGGGCGTACGGCGTGGCGCTCGAGCGCGGCCACGTCACGGGCGTCACCGCGACCCTCTGGGGGGTCGAGGTGGTGGTGCCGGCGGTGGTCGGGGTGGCGCTGCTCGGGGACACGGTCCGCTCCGGTGCCTGGCCCTCTGCGGTCGTGGCCCTGCTGGTCGTGCTCGGGGCGGTGCGGGTGCTGGCCGGGGCGGGTCAGGCCAGGGAGGCGGCGAGCCGACGGAAGCCCTCGTCGAGACCGACCGACGGCAGGTAGCCCAGGTCGCGTCGCGCCGCACCGAGGTCGAACCAGTGGTCGGTGGCCAGCTGCCGGGCGAGGAACCGGGTCATCGGAGGGTCGTCCTGACGCCGCAGCAGGCGCCAGAGCGTCTCGGCGACCGCCCCGGCTCCGACGGCGAGAGGCAGCGGGACGGTGCGGGTCTCGGCCGGCAGCCCGCCTGCCGCCAGGATCGCGTTCACGACGTCCTTGACCGGTCGCGGGTCGCCCGAGCTGACGAAGTAGGCCTTGCCGCCGCAGGCGTCGGCCGGGGCAGCGGCGGCCAGCAGGTGCGCCTGGGCTGCGTCGCCGACGTACGTCGTGTCGATCACCGCGTCTCCGCTGCCGACGAACCGGAGCCGACCCTGCCGGGCGCGCTGCAGGATGCGCGGGACCAGCTGGGTGTCGCCCGGCCCCCAGACCAGGTGCGGCCGCAGCGCGACCGTGGTCAGGGTCGGGCCGTTCGCCGCGAGGACGAGCTTCTCCGCCTCGACCTTGGTGCGCGGGTAGTCCGAGGTGAAGTGCGTCGCGTACGGCAGGGACTCGTCGCCCCCGGCGATGCTGCCGCCGTCGTGCACGACGCTCGGCGTGCTGGTGTGCACCAGACGCGGTACGCCCGCGTCCCGGCAGGCCGCGACGACGCTGCGGGTGCCCTCGACGTTGCTGCGCTCGAAGTCGGCGGCCGGGCCCCAGATGCCGGCCTTCGCGGCGACGTGGAAGACCACGTCGACGCCCGTGGCGGCGTCGGTGAGGGCGGCCGTGTCGGTGAGGTCGGCCCGGACCGTGCGGGCACCTCGCTCGCGCAGCGCCGGGTAGTCGCCCCGGGCCAGGCTGACGACCTCGTCCCCGCGGGCCAGCAGGGCAGTGACGATCGCGCCGCCCAGGAAGCCTCCGCCGCCGGTGACCAGGACCCTCATGTGAGCAGCGTCCTCATCGGGCGGCCCAGACGGCGAGCGCGGCCCGGTCGATCTTGCTGTTGTGCCGGATGTCCACGGGGAGCCCGGGGTGGTAGCGGACGTCCCGGATCTGCGCCGTGCGCTCGTGGCCGGCGCCGAGGGCCAGCAGCTCGGCGGTGAGACCGGGGGAGGGCTTGTGCCCGGGTTCCAGCTCGACGACGAGCACCGGCTCCCGATCGACCTCGACCAGGGCGGTCCGGCGTACGCGCGGGTGGCGGTTGAAGACCTCCTCGCACGGGACGCTGTAGAGCGGACCGGCTGCCGTCTGCACGACGTGGACCTTGCGGCCGGCGACCCAGAGGCGGCCCTCGGCGTCAAGGGAGGCCAGGTCGCCCGTGCGGTGGGCGACCCGGCCCTCCCAGTCGGTCTTGGCGGCGACCGTGGCGTCGGGGCGGTCGGCGTACGCACGGCTGACGACCGGCCCCGCGACGACCACCTCGCCGGTCTCGCCGTCCGCGACCAGGTCGGCTGGGCGCAGGGTCGCGATCGGGTCGTCGGTGACCCGGATCAGCGCCACCTGGACACCGGGGACGGGTCGTCCGACGCAGATCCCGTCCTCCGGGAGCGTGAGCAGCTCGTCCGAGCCGATCGACGCGATCGGGAGCGCCTCGGTGGCGCCGTACGGGGTGTAGACCTGCGCACCAGGGGTCAGCAGCGCCAGGGTGCGGCGCTGGACGGCCCGGGGGACCGGTGCTCCTGCCGAGATGACCCGGCGCAGCGTGGGCATCGGCTGCCCGCCGCGACTGACCGTGTCCAGCAAGGCTGGTGAGCCGAACATGACGGTGGCGCCGTAGCGGTTCGCCGCCCGCGTGACCCGCCCGGGCTTGACGCTCGCCGGCTGGGTGGCGTCCATCCGCGGGACGACCGTGGTCATGCCGATCACCGGTCCGAACAGGGCGAACGGCGGAAAGGTCGACAGGCTCACGTCGCCGGGCGTGAGGTGGTAGAGCCGGGTGATCGACGCGGCCTGGGCGAGCAGCTGTTCCTCGCCCTGCTCGACCCCCTTCGGCGGACCGGTGCTGCCGCTGGTGAACAGGATCGCGGCTGGAGAGCCCTCGGGCCTCGGCGGTGGGACGAACGGCAGCAGGCCACGACCCGTCTGCTCGACCTGGCCCAGGGTCCGGGCGCCCGAGGCGCGACGGACAGCGGCGCTGCCGGGGCCGACCACGACGGACAGGCGCGCCGTGGGGGCCCAGCCGAGGACCCGTCGGGCCAGGTGGGCCTTGGTCACGCCGACGAACGCCTCGGGTCGCATGCTGGCCAGGCAGTCCTTCACGTTGTCACGACCGATCCCCGGGTCGACCAGGACCGGGACCGCCCGCAGCCGCAGCAGGGCGAAGGCCAGCACGAAGAAGTCCTCGGTCGGCGGGACGAGCAGCGCGGTGCGCATCCCCGGGGTCAGCCCGGCCGCCTGCAGCCCGGCCGCGACGGCGTCCACGCGTCGATCCAGCCGGGCGTAGGAGGTCGTACGAAACGCCGGACCGAACGGCAGGATCAGCGCAGCCCGGTCGGGGGTCGCCCGGGCCTGGTCGGCGAGCAGCCCGTCAAGGGTCCTCGCCTGGTCAGGCCGGTTCACCCGGTCAGGAAGGACGTCGCTCCGGGCACGATCTCCTCGGCCGCGTCCTCGAGTACGTAGTGGCCCGCGTCGGGCAGCCGGTGCACCTCGGCGTTCGGCAGGTGGGTCAGCAGGTGGTCCAGGATCCCCTCGTCGAACACCGGGTCCTTGAGCCCCCACCAGATCTGGGTCGGCACGTCTTCGAGCAGGTGCAGACGCTTTTCCGTACGGTCGAGAACAGCCCAGGCAGCGTCGTGCTCGGAGGTCGGGATGTCCTTGACGAACTCGGCGACGGCGACCCGGTGGGCGGGGGAGTCGTACGGCGCGACCATGCCGCGACGCGCGTCCTTGGGCAGCAGGAACCGCCCGGAACCGTAGTGGAGCGCTCCGAGGGAGAAGGCGTTGAGCCGCCGGACCAGGAGGTCGCCGAGCACCGGCAGCCGCGCGACGGACAGCGTCCACGGCAGCGACTTGGTGGGCGGCAGCGGGAAGGCGCCGGTGTTGAGGACGACCAGCCTGTCGAGCTGGTCGACGTGGTCGACCGCCCAGGCGAGGCCGATGGCGCCGCCCCAGTCGTGGACGACCAGCGACAACGGCTCGGTCAGGTGCAGCCCGTCGACGAACTCCGTCAGGTCGTTGACCCGTCGCGCCAGGGTGTGCGGGTAGTCCTTGGCGGACGGCTTGTCCGACCGCCCCATGCCGACGTGGTCGGGGGCGATGGCCCGGCGCCCGTGCGAGACCAGGTTGGCGATCAGCTCGCGGTAGTAGAACGACCAGGTCGGGTTGCCGTGGACCAGCAGGACCGGTGAACCGGAGCCCTCGTCGACGTACGCCAGGGTGTGCCCGTCGATCTGGACGGTCTTGCTGCCGTACGGGAACCCCGCGAGGGTCACCACTCCAGCTCGGCCAGCGCCACGTTGAGCCCGCTGCCGACGCCCATGAGCAGCACCTTGCTGCCGGCGGTGACCGTGCCGTCCTCGACCGACTTGCTGAGCACGGTCGGCACGCCGGCCGGACCGATGTTGCCGTAGCCGGGGTAGATCATCGGGATCTTGGCCGGGTCCAGGCCCAGGGTCTGCGCGACCGAGCTGGTGTGCACCTTGCTGACCTGGTGGATGGCGAAGGTGTCGATGCTCTGGGCGTCCCACTCGAACGCGGTGAGGGCGGCCTTCCAGGTCTCCTCCGACAGCTGCAGGCCGGCCATCAGCAGCCCGCGGGTGTCGGTCTTCATCTCGTGCACGTGGCCGACGCACAGGTTGGCGTGCTGCGTGGCCGCCCGGGACAGGCCGCCGAGGTAGCGGTGGGCCTGCTCGCTGGTGCCCTCCCGCGACATCACGACCGCAGCCGCCCCGGAGCCGAGGGTCAGGGTCGCGAACTGCTCCCGGAACATCGCGTCGGTGCAGTCGTCCTGCGCGAGCCGCTCGATCGTGGTGTCCAGGGTGAAACGGCTGGTCTCGCCGTCGACGACCAGGCCGTGGTCGATCTCGCCGCGCTCGATCATCGCCGCGACGGTGTTCATCCCGTTCAGGAAGCCCAGGCACGCGTTGCCGATGTCGAAGTTGACCGCGGTCGCGGGCAGCTGCATCTTGCCGTGCACCAGGCACGCCGTCGACGGCTCGAGGTAGTCGCGGCACACCGAGGTGTTGAGCAGCACCCCGATCTGCTCGCGGTCGACGCCGCTGTCGGCCAGCGCGGCCTCGCCGGCCTTCGCCGCACCGTCGCTCGGCATCACGCCGAGGTCGTGGACCCGGCGTTCCTCGATCCCGGAGAGCCCGGAGAGCAGACCCGGTTCGATCCCGAGCCGCTCCATGGTCCGGCTCATCCGGCTCTCGATCTCTGCGCTGGTCAGCGCGTACGGCGCATCGACGTGCGCTAGGCCGCTGATCACGACGTTGTCATACCGCTGGGTGGCTCTCATGACTTGACAGTCTCCCCCATTCGGCGACCAGCACGCGTCTCGGACCGTGGTCGCAGTGTGACGTCGTCGCTGCTCATCTGCGAAGCGCCGTCAAGGCGCTGACCATGGGTAGATCTACCTACTTGCCGGGCATGGCCCCCCGCTGTATGTCTGAGCGCGT
>JBBSTR010000078.1:0-10525 GCA_038235705.1 Mycobacteriales bacterium | reverse complement strand
GGTTGCCTGGGGTGGCTGTGCCTCGGCTGAGCCATCCTGAAGCCCACGTCGTCTCCGTCCAGGGTCTCGCCAGGAGCAGCTGGGGTGCCCGCCGACTGCTCTTCCTCGGCGGTTGCTGCGGGCGGCTAGTTGTCGCCGCGGACGCCGAGCTCAGGTCGCGACGAGCTCCGGCACGTCGGCCGAAGGCAGCCGCACGACCAGCCGGGCACCGCGCGCGGACGGTTCGACCGCCACCGTCCCGCCGGCGGTGCACACGGCGTCGTGAACGATCGCAAGACCGAGCCCGCTGCCCCCGGTGTCGCGGTCGCGGGCATCCTGGAGCCGCTCGAACCGTCGGAAGACGCGCTCGGCGTCGGCCGGGGGGATCCCCGGTCCGTCGTCGGCGACCGTGAGCTGCACCTGACCGTCGTGGCTCGTCAGGACGACCTCCACCTGGGACTCGGCGTAGCGCAGGGCGTTGTCGAGCAGGTTGCGGACCACGCGGGTCAGCAGGTCGGCATCGCCGGTCACCAGGGCAGCCGAGACGCCGCTGGTGCGGAGCGGCACCCGGGCCGACGGGCGGAGGAGTCCGACCTGGGCGAAGACCACCTCGTCGAGGTCCACCAGCTGCCTGCGGGGCGGTCGGCTGGTCTCGTCGAGCCGGGCCAGCGCCAGCAGGTCGTCGACGAGGCGGGCGAGGCGGGCGGTGTCCTCCAGCATCCCGGGCAGCCGGTCGGCCAACCGCTCGGGGTCTGGGTGGCGCAGGTTGACCTCGAGTTGGGCATACAGCGCGGCCAGCGGGCTGCGCAGCTCGTGCGCCGCGTCGGCCACGAATCGCCGCTGCGCCTTCGCTGCTGCTTCGAGGCGCCCGAGCAGCTCGTTCATCGTCTCGGCCAGGGCCCGAACCTCGTCCCGGGCCGGCGGCGGCTGGACCCGAAGGTGGAGATCCGTGGCAGTGATCGCCGCGACCTGTTTGCGGAGGCGTTCGACGGTGCGCAGGGTGTAGCGCACGAGCCCGAGCACGATCCCCGCGAGCAGGGCGAGCAGGACGGGCAGACCGACGGCGAGCGCGATGACAAGGCGGTTGGTGACCTCCTCCACCTCCCCGACCGAGGACACGACCACGATCGTGTACCGATCACCGCGGACGACGAGGAAGCGTTTGTCACCGTCCAGCTTGTCGACGGGCTTGCCGGAGCTGTCGACGACCGGGGGCTCGTCCTGCAGCTCGTCCGTGCCGGCGACGACCTTCCCGCCGGGGCCCAGGATCTGGGCGCCGGTAAGGCCGCCTGCCTGCGGGAGCAGCGGGGGAGGGGGCCCGGCGGCGACCAGCTGTGCGAGGTCGCTGGCCCGTTGCTCGGCGGCAGCGTCCAACGAGGCGAGCAGGCCGGAGCGCAGCGTGAGCACCAGCAGCGCGCCCGCGACGGCGAGCGCCACAGCGACCACCCCGGTGGCCGCCAGGGTGATCCTGACCGCGATCGAGAGTCGGCTCCACGCCGGACCCCGACGCGTGTCGCGCTGGGCCAGCTCAGGCGCCGTCGGCACGGAGGCGATAACCCACCCCCCGTACGGTCTCCAGGGTCTGCCGCCCGAAGGGCGCGTCGATCTTCTTGCGCAGGTAGCTGACGTACACCTCGACGATGTTGGTGTCCCCCTCGTAGAACTCGTCCCAGACGCCGGCGATGATCGCACTCTTGCTCACGGCCTGACCGGGGTGGCGCATGAGGAAGTCGAGCAGCGCGAACTCGCGAGGCCTCAGATCGACCGCGCGACCGCCGCGGGTGACCCGGTGCTCGGACGGGTCCAGCTCGAGGTCGCCGACCTTGAGCACAGCGGGCCGTTCCGTGCTGCCACGGCGGACGAGGGCTCGCAGGTGGGCGAGCAGCACCACGAAGGAGAACGGCTTCGTGAGGTAGTCGTCGGCACCGAGGTCGAGCGCGTCGGCCGCGTCGTACTCCCCGTCCTTGGCGGTCAGCATGAGGATCGGCGTCCAGACCTTCTCCGCCCGCAGGGTGCGACAGACGTCGTAGCCGGACATCCGCGGCAACATGATGTCGAGCACGACGGCGTCGTAGCGGTGCATGCGCGCGAGGTGCAGGCCCTCCAGGCCGTCGGGGGCGACGTCGACCGCGAAACCCTCGCCCATGAGGCCGTCCTTCAGCGCCTGGGCCAGGCGGGGCTCGTCCTCCACGACCAGCATGCGCATGACGGTGTCCTTCCTCCGGTGAACCGTAGTGCCGACCGGGATGCTGGGCGGCCATCAAGGGTCATTGTTGGTGCCGCGGCTGAGAAGCCGCTGAGACGTTACGCTCTCAGGAAACTCTCAGGCGCGCGGGGCAGTCTGCCTGCAGACGGGCCCCGGACAGGGGCCGGAGCGAAGGGGAGTCTGCCGTGCGCATCGTCCACGTCACCGACGCCTACCTGCCCAAGCGCGGCGGCATCGAGGTCCAGGTCAGCGAGCTGGCCCGTCGCCAGGCCGAGGCAGGGCACGAGGTCTCGGTGGTGACCCGTGCGCCAGGGCCGTCCGGTCAGGACGTGGTGCGGGTGGAGCGTGCCGGGCAGGGCCTCGCGCCGTGGCACTGGGTGCCGGCTGCGCAGCGGGTGGCGGCGCTGGTCGAGGGGGCGCACGCGGACGTGGTGCACTGCCACCTGTCGGTGATCTCGCCCGCTGCCGTGATTGCCCTGCGGGCAGCGTCCAGGGCCGACGTGCCCGCGGTGGCGACCTACCACTCGGTTCTGCCGCGCCAGCCGCACCGCTGGCTCCCGCTGCGGCGGCTCCCGTTCCCGGCCGCGCGGGTCGACTGGACCGCTGTCAGCCAGGTGGCGGCCGCGTCGGTCGAGCGGCTTCTCGGACCGGAGCTTGAGGTGAACGTCCTGCCGAACGGGCTGGACCTGGCGGCCTGGACGCTGCCCTCCCTGCCGCGGACGACCGACGAGATCGTGATCGCCTGGGTGGGTCGGGTGACCGGACGCAAGCGGCCGCTCACCGCCGTGCGCGTCCTGGCGCAGGCCCAGGCCGCGATCGATCGCGGTACGAGCGGGACGCGCCTGCGGCTCGACATGGTCGGCGACGGACCCTGGGCCCGTGCCGCCCGGCTCGAGGCCCAGCGGCTCGGGGTCGCGTCGCAGGTGCGGTGGCTCGGCTCGACGGATCACCGAGGCGTGGCCGAGGTGCTGTCGGGCGCAGACCTGTTCCTCGCCACAGCGACGGCGGAGTCCTTCGGGATCGCGGCGATGGAGGCCCGAGCCTGCGGCTTACCGGTGCTGGCCAGGACCGGAACGGGTCTTGCCGAGCTCATCGAGGACGGGGTCTCCGGGCTGCTGGCGAGCGACAACGACGGGCTCGCACGCGCGGTCGTCCGCCTCGCTGACCGGCAGCTTCTCCACGGCATCGCCGCGCACAACCGGGCCGTGCCCGCACCGGCCGGTTGGTCTGAGTCCCTGCACCGGGCCGACCTGGCCTACAAGCGCGCTGCCGGGCTGGTCGGGCCCGGCCGGTGACCGCGAGCGTCGAGCCGGGAGGGTCGCTGCCGCCAGCCACGTCCTGCTCAGCGTCCTCACAGCCGTCTTCCCTATCGTCGCAAACATGATCGTTGCCCTCGAGCCTGCGCGTACGCCGCCACGCCGCGGTGTCTCGGGGGCCCCAGAGGTGACCACCTCTGCGAGCTCCTCGTCGCGCACGACCTTCGTGCTCGGGACGCTGGTGGCGGCCGCGGTGGTGGTGGTCGGGGTGCGGCACCGTGCCACCCTCGGCGCGGGGATGCACATCCTGCGCAACGCCCAGACCGGCTGGTTGGGCGTCGCAGTCCTCGGGACGATCGGGCTCCTGATCGCCGGCACGGTCTCCCAGCTGGGCGCCATCCCGGTACGCCCGTCGTGGCGACGGCTGTTCGGCGTACAGGTGGCGGCCTCGTTCGCCAACCAGCTGCTGCCGGGCGGGGTCGGCGGGATGGCGGTCAACGTGCGCTTCCTGCGCCGGCTGGGCCTGACCCGGTCGTCCGCGCTCGGCGCGGTGGGACTCAACTCGCTCGCGACCGGCATCACGCACGCGCTGCTGCTCGGCGGCGTCCTGCTGCTCGTGCCCGGGGTGGTGGGGTCCTGGACGACGGGGCTGCCCAGGCCGGGCGTGGGCGTGCTGACGTCGCTTCCCGCGGTCGCCGTGCTCGCCTCGGTGCTGCTGGTGCTCGTGGCCGCGCTGGTCTGGCGGAGCCGGTCGGCCTCGCACCCGTCCCGCACCTCGGAGGGGCCGAGCCGGGCGAGCGCCGTCCGGAACGAGGTGGCACAGCTCGCCCGGGTCCTGCGTGACCCGCGCAGGGCGGTCCAGCTGTGGGGCGGCGCCGCCAGCGCCGGTGTGCTCCACGGCGTCATCCTGTTCGCGGTGCTCCGTTCGCTCGGCGACGGGACCACCGCACTGACCGTGGTGGCGATCTACCTCGCCGCGTCGGCGCTGTCGGCGGTCATCCCGGCTCCCGGTGCGGTCGGCCCGCTGGACCTGCTCCTGGTGGCTGGGCTGGTCGCGCTCGGCGCAACGTCACCGGTAGCCGTTGCTGCCGTCCTGGGCTATCGCCTGGTGACCGTCTGGCTCCCGCTGGTGCCGTCCGCGCTGGTCTTCGGCGTCCTGGTCAGGCGTCGCCTGCTCTGATCCGGGCACCGCAACCTCGCCGGCCGCTGCCCGACGCGGGCGCACGATCGAAGGGACGTCGCGGTGAGGAAGCGGAGGCAGCGAGCCGAACCCGGTGCGGTGTGCCGGCCGGACTGCTCGCACACGGTCGTCTTCTTCCACGCCCACCCCGACGACGAGGCCATCTACACCGGCGGGACCATGGCCCTGCTCGCGGCTGCCGGGCACCGGACGATCCTGGTGACCGCGACCGACGGCGAGGCTGGCCTCACGGCTTCCCGGCTGAGCGACGGCCTCGGGACGCGCCGAGCGGGGGAGCTCGAAGCAGCGGCCGCGGCGCTGGGCGTGGCCCGCGTCGTCCGCCTCGGCTTCCCGGATTCCGGCAGCGACTCGCGCGTCCTCCGGCCGGGATCGTTCGCCCTGGTCCCCCAGGAGGAGGCGGCGGTCGGCTTGGCGGCAGTCCTGCGCGAGGAGGGCGCGGAGATCCTGACGGTGTACGACCCGGCGGGCGGCTACGGCCATCCCGACCACGCGCAGGTGCACGACGTCGGTCGTCTGGCGGCGCGCCTGGCCGGCACCCCGGTGGTGCTGGAGGCAACGGTGGACCGGCGGCCCGTACGCACCGTCCTGCGCCTGCTCGGCTGGCTGCCGTTCCTGCCTGACGGGTTCGATGCCCGGGCCGCGCAGGGGTGGTACGTCGACCACGCCGACGTCACGCACGTCATCGACGTACGGGCTCACGCCCGGGACAAGCGCGCTGCCCTGCAGGCCCACCGGAGCCAGCAGCTGGCGGACGGTCGCGCCCGGACGCTCGGGGTCTTCCTGCGGCTGCCCGACTGGCTCTTCAGCCGCGTCCTGGGACGCGAGTGGTTCGTGCACCGGGAGTCCGTCGGCAACGGGGCTGTCTCGGGCGACGTCCTCGGCACTCTGCACCGGTGAACCGCCAGCTTGAGTCGGCGCCGGCTTCTCAGCGACCCTTCAGCACCTCTCCGGCAGGATGCCCACCATGAGCTCGTCGACCAGCCACGGCCTCCCTCCCGCAGCTGCTGCGAGGAGGCTGGGCCGTTCGTGGCTGGCTCTGCTCGCCGCGGGAACCGGGCTGATCGCCCTCGTCGTCCTGGTCCTGACCGACGTCTCGGTCCGCTGGGACCAACCCGCGCTGACGTGGGTGACCGACCATCGGAGCAGCGGCTGGGAGAGTTTCGGAAGGCTGGGCAGCACCCTGGCCGCCGGCCCCGCCGTCATCCTGCTGGGCCTGCTGACGATCGCGGCGCTCTGGCTCCTGCGCGACCGCACCGGTGCGGCCCTCATGACCGTCCTGCTGCTGTCGGCCGGCGCTCTTACCGTGCTGGGCAAAAACGGTGTCGCCCGCGCACGACCCCCGGAGGCCGTGCAGATCGCCCCCGTGGAGACCGGCTTCTCCTTCCCCTCCGGCCACACGCTGTTCGCCGTCGCGCTCTGGGGCGGGGCCGCGCTGCTGCTCGCGCCGCACGTCCGGTCGCGAGCCGCTCGGGCGCTGGTTGCGGCGGTCGCCACGGTCGTCGTGCTCGTGGTCGCGGCCAGCCGCCTCGTGCTCGGCTACCACTGGGTCTCTGACGTGGCCGCCTCGCTGCTCCTGGGCAGCTGCCTGCTGGCCCTCGTGGCGATGGAACGGACCGCCGCCCGCGTCCCTTGGCCGGTCGGGTCGACCGCCCGCGACGCGCACCCACAACGACCCGACAGTCTCAGCGAGCCGGAGGTCCTGCGCTAGGCAACAATCGTTCAGCACCTGACGAGAATCCCAGTACTGACGAGGAAACACCGATGACGACCACTGCCCCGGCCGGCACCACCATCACCTCCGACACGACCCTCAGAGCGGTTCAGGTGGGGGCGACGCTGACCGTGCTCGCCGAACTGTTCCAGTTCATCACCGCAGGCCAGCTCTTCCCGAAGGGCGGCCCTGAGGCGTTGCACTCGGGCGGCGCGATCGTGCTGCACGTGGTGAGTGGTATCGCGGTGGTCGCGCTCTTTCTTCGTCGTCGCGCGTCAGGGGGACGGTCCTGGCCTCTGGTGCTGGCGGCCGTCGTTTTCGTGGCGACGTTCGTGCAGGCCGCCACCGGCGGACGCGACCACCTGGCGGTGCACGTCCCCGGCGCGATGATCCTCACCGCCGGTTCCGTCTGGCTGATGGTGTGGACGTTCACCGCGGCGGGCGGGCCGTCTCGACGCTGACCTGCACGCGCCTCCCCGGTGGCTTGACGGCACCGTGCTCTCCTCTCGGGGTGGTTAGGTCAGGTCGTGTGGGCGCTGGCCGCGATCGCGGGCGTGGGTGTGGTGGCGGTGGGACTGCTGCCTCTGCCCGGCGCGCTGTCGGTGCTGTCGCTGGTGTGGCCCGTGCTGCTGTTCCTCGTGGCGATGACGGTGCTCGCAGAGCTGGCCGGGGCCGCCGAGGTCTTTGACGTCGCGGCGGTCCGTGCCGCACGTGCCGGGCGTGGGCGCACCCCGGTGCTGTTCGCCCTGGTGGTCGTGCTGTGCGTGGCCACCACGATCGTCCTCAGCCTGGACACGACCGCGGTGCTGCTCACCCCCGTCGTGCTCGCCCTCAGCCGTCGGCTGTCGTTGCCGCCGCTCCCGTTCGCGATGGCCACCGTCTGGCTGGCCAACACCGCGTCCCTGGCCCTGCCGGTCTCGAACCTGACCAACCTGCTCGCCCTCGAGCCGCTCGGGCTGAGCGCCGCCGCCTACGCCCGCACCGTGGCGCTTCCCGCGACGGTGGCGATCGCCGTCACCGTCGCCGCACTCGGGCTGTGGCAGCGCCGGTCGCTGGGCGGGCGCTACCTCATGCCGGACAGGTTGCGTCCGCACGACCGGGTGACGTTCACCGTCGCCGCGTCGGCCTGTGCCGGGCTCGTCCCGCTCCTGCTGGTCGGGGTGCCGGTGCAGTGGGCGGCCTGCGCCGCGGCCGCTCCGGTCGTCGTGGTCACGGCGGTCCGACGTCCTTCCGCGCTGCGTCCGTCTCTGCTGCCCTGGCGGTTGGTCGTCGTCGTGGCCGGGCTGTTCCTGGTCGTCGAGGCGATCGGGCCGCTGTTCCTGGACAGCGTGCTGGGCCAGGCTGTCGGCGGCCGCGGAGGCCTGGGAACAGCCGCCGTCGCCGCGGGGGCCGCCAACGTGGTGAACAACCTGCCTGCCTACCTCGCCCTCCAGCGCGCGGTGCCGAGCCACGATCTGCTCCCTGTGCTGCTGGGGGTCAACCTCGGCCCGTTGATCCTGCCGTGGGGGTCGCTGGCCACGCTCCTGTGGGCGGAACGCTGCCGGGCGGCGGGCGTGCACGTGCCCTGGGCCCGGTTCGCAGCGTCCGGCGCTCTGTTGGTGGTGGTGCTGCTCGTCAGTACGGTGCCGCTGCTCCCTTAGGTCAATGCTTCAGGGGAGCGGCAGCTCGACGGTGAACGTCGCGCCGCCGCCGGGCGTGGTCAGCACGCCGGCGCGGCCGCCGTGCGCGTGCGCGACCGCAGCCACGATGGACAGCCCCAGGCCCGTCCCGCCGGAGGCTCGCGTCCGGGAGGCGTCGCCGCGGTAGAACCGCTCGAAGACCCGGGCCGCCTGCTCGGGCGCGAGGCCGGGGCCGTCGTCGGCGACGGACAGCAGCGCGAGGCCGCCGTCGGCGTGGACGTCCACCCGTACGCGGGTGCCCTCCGGCGTGTGCGTGCGCGCATTGCCGAGCAGGTTGACCAGCACCTGTCGCAGCCGCGCCTGGTCGCCCCGGACCGTCACGGGGGCACCGATGAGTGTCACGGCCAGGCCCAGCGCGGCGGCGTCGTGCACGGCGTCGACGGCCAGGGCGTAGAGGTCGACCGGCACCTGGTCGAGCGGGCGGTGCTGGTCGAGCCGCGCGAGCAGCAGCAGCTCTTCGACCAGCTCGCCCATGCGTTGCGCCTCGCCCTCCACACGCCCCATCACCCGGTCCAGGTCCGGGCCGGGCGGGACCGCCCCCACCCGGTACAGCTCGGCAAAGCCTCGGATCGAGGTGAGCGGAGTACGCAGCTCGTGGCTGGCGTCGCCGACGAACCGCCGCATGCGGGCCTCGGACTCCCGGGCCTCGGACTCGCTCTGCTCTTGTGCCTGGAAACTGCTCTGGATGCGCTCGATCATCGCGTTGAAGGCGGTCGCCAGACGGCCCACCTCGGTGGTGCCGTCCTCGCGCGGGACCCGGAGCGAGAGGTCGCCAGCAGCGATCAGCCCTGATGTCTGCTCCACCTCGCGGAGAGGCTTCAAGCTTTGGCGTACGACGACGTAGGCGAGCGCGGCCAGCCCGGCGAGCATCACCAACGCCACCAGGGCCTGGACGACCAGCAGCCGGCGCACCGTCTCGTCCACGCCGCTCAGGCTGGTCGCCAGCGTGACGGTGCCGCCACCGACCGGTCGCTGGACGACCCGCCAGCTGCCGTCGTCGCTGCCGACGCTCGGCGCGGTGAACGGGGCTCCGCCCTGGACCTGCTCCGGCAGCTCAGGACGCTCCCCGGTGCTGTCGGCCGAGCAGGCCTGACCGTTCGCGTCGACGTAGAGCACATAGAACTGGTACAGCGGGCTCGCTGGCCGTCCCCCCCGTCCAGGACCCCGACCAGGACCACGGGAGAAGGCCTGCCCGAGTCCGGGCCGACCGGCGACCAGGTCCGCGCACACGCGGTCCTCCAGCAGCCCAGGGGTGCTCTGAGCCTCGGCGACGAGATCGGTGTCGACCCGGTTGACGAGGTAGCCGCGCAGCACGCCGGTCGTGAGCACGGCGCTGCCGGCGAGCGCCAGGGAGGCCAGCAGCAGCACGACCGCGACCAGGCGTACGCGCAGCGGCAGCAGGCGCAGGCGGTCCTTCACCCCAGCAGTCTCCCGCCTCAGCCTGTGCGCCGGCTGTGAGCTGGACCCAAGCGTCGATGTCCCCCGGCCGGCCGTTCAGTCGGCTCTCAGCCGGGACACGGCATCCGCTTAGGTCGGTTGCGCAGACTGGCCGCACCGACGAAGGAGAGCGTCATGACCACTGCCACCGCACCAGCCCGCTCCACCCACGAAGCGCCGCCCGATCGGGCGGTCGACGTCCTGGGCGGACTGCACCTCGGCTGGGCCGTCCTGCTCGTGCTGGCTGTCGTGCTGCCCGCCGTCGGGGTGCTCGCCACGGCGCTGCTGGGCTCGGCGCTGCTGCTCATCCCGGCCGCCGTGGTGGCCGGCGGTGTCGCGGTCGCCATGACCTTCTGGGCCTAGCCGGCCCCTGACGTCAGCCTCGTGGACCTGGCCTCCCTGAATCCTGCTGCACACCTACCTCGGCGGGCGACCGGCGGGCGTCGAGCAGCTGCGCTGGACGTACGCGCGCCAGGCCCGCGGCGGGTCGCCCGACGGCCGGGTCGCGTGGCTGAACTGGGTGGTCCGGCCGGCTGCGAGCGGAGCTGCCCTGGGCTATGTCCAGGTGACGGTGGAGGTCTCCGGGACGGCCCGCCTCGCGTGGGTCATCGGTGTGCCTCATCGGGGTGGCGGGGTGGCGGGAGGGGCGGCGTCGTTGATGGTGGCCTGGCTCAGCTCGGCTGGCGCGACCCGGTTCGTGGCTGACGTTCACCTGGAGAATGCCGCCTCTCGAGCCGTTGCTCGCTCACTGGGCATGGTTCGCAGCGGCGAGGTGGTGGACGGCGAGGAGCGGTGGTCCGGGGCTGAGAACCGCCCGAGCCACCCGGACCCGCCCGGGTGATCGCGGGTAGGGCGGCAGCAGCCTCGGCGTCAGGCTGCGACTGCCGTGTCGCGGGCCCAGCCGGTGTGGGTGATCTCGCGGGTGTTGCGTAGTCGCAGGGTGCGGTGGTTGTCGTGCAGGGCGTGGTGGTGCTGGTTGCACAGCGGGACGAGGTCGCGTAGCCGGGTGCGGCCTACGAGGTGCCATGGGTGGACGTGGTGGGGAACGGTGCGGTG
>JBBSTR010000077.1:0-10594 GCA_038235705.1 Mycobacteriales bacterium | reverse complement strand
CGGGCGCGCCGCAGCTGCTCCCAGAGGGTCGCCTGCGCACCGACGTCGACCCCCCGGGTCGGGTGCGAGGCGATCAACAGGCTCGGGCTCCCGCTCAGCTCGCGACCGACGATCAGCTTCTGCTGGTTGCCGCCGGACAGGGCAAAGGCGGGGACCGACACCCCTGGCGTACGCACCCCGCACTCGGCGACGATGCGTTCGGTGTCCGCGCGCGCTGCCTTGCGGTCGATCCACCAGCCCTTGCTGAGGGTGCTTCGGTGGCCCAGCACCACGTTCTCCCAGAGCGGTGCCGACAGCAGCAGCCCCTGCCGGTGCCGGTCCTCCGGGATGTAACCGATCCCGGCCTCCCTACGCGCCCGGGTGGTCCAAGCGCTGAGGTCGGTCTCGCCGAGCAGGACGGTGCCGGTCGACTCCCGGAGGCCGAGCAGCGCCTCGACGAGCTCGACCTGCCCGTTGCCCTCGACCCCCGCGATGCCGACGACCTCGCCCCGGTGCAGGGTGAGGGAGACGTCGTCGACCACGGCGCGGTCCTGCGGTCCCCGGACGGTCAGGCCGGTGACGGTCAGCGCTACCTCGGTGCCTGCCCGACCCGAACGTGGTGGCGGAGCGGGGAGGTCGCTGCCGACCATCAGCTCGGCCAGCTGGTGCTGCGTCACGGTGCTCGGGTCCACCGTCGTGACCGTCGTCCCGGCCCGCAGGACGGTCACCACGTCGGCCACCTTCAGCACCTCGTCGAGCTTGTGGCTGATGAAGACGACCGCCACCCCCCTCGCGCGGAGCCCGGCGAGGGACGCGAACAGCTCGTCGACCTCCTGGGGCACGAGCACCGCGGTCGGCTCGTCGAGGATGAGCACCCGGGCGCCTCGGAACAGCACCTTGAGGATCTCCACCCGCTGCCGGTCGCCGACCCCGAGGGATTCGACCAGGGCGTCCGGGTCGACGTTCAGCCCGTAGCGGTCGCACAGCTCGACGATGGAGCGTTGCCCGGCCCGGGTGTCGAGCCGCCCGCGTCGGGTCGGCTCGGCGCCCAGCACGACGTTCTCGAGGACGGTCAGGTTGTCGGCGAGCATGAAGTGCTGGTGCACCATGCCGATCCCGGCCGCGATCGCGTCGCCGGCCGAACGGAACCGGACCGGCTTCCCGTCGACGGAGATCGTGCCCTCGTCGGGCTGCTGCATCCCGTACAGGATCGTCATCAGCGTCGACTTCCCGGCGCCGTTCTCACCGACCACGGCGTGCACCTGCCCAGCATGGACGGACAGGTGCACGTCGCGGTTGGCGACGACGCCGGGAAAACGCTTCGTGATGCCGGTCAGCTCGACGACCGGGGTGGTGCTCATCTCGAGCGGCTCGCCTCTCGTGGTCAGGGGGTCGTCGGGACCGTGATCTTCCCGTCGACGATCATCTTCTTGAGCTCGTCGAGCTTGGCGGAGATGTCATCGACGAAACCACCCGACTTCGCGTACGTCACCCCGTCGTTGGACAGGTCGAAGGTGGTGACGGCCGGGATGTCCTCGCCCTTCGCGAACTTCGACAGGGAGCTGGAGACGGCGACGTCGACGCGCTTCAGCATCGAGGTGAGGATCACCGGCTGCAGCGTCGGGTCACCGATCGACTCGTACTGGTCGGAGTCGACACCGATGGCAAGCGTGCCCTTGGCCTTGGCGGACTGGAAGACCCCGACGCCCGAGCCGCCGGCGGCGGCATAGACGATGTCGGCGCCCTTGTCGTACATGCCGTTGGCGGTCTCCTGGCCCTTGGCCGGGTCACCGAAGCCGGAGAAGTCCGGCGGCTGCGAGAGGTAGGCCGTCTGGATCTTGATGTCGGGCTTGACGTTCTTCGCTCCGGCGACGTAGCCGGCCTCGAACTTCTGGAGCAGCGGGGTCTGCACGCCGCCGATGTAGCCGATGCTGCCCGTCTTGGACTTCATGGCGGCGGCGGCGCCGACCAGGAAGGAGCCCTGCTCCTCGGCGAAGACCAGCGACTTCACGTTGGGGGAGTCCGTCAGGGAGGAGTCGTCCACGATGAAGAAGGTGGTGTCGGGGAAGTCGGCGGCGATCTTCTTCAGGCTCTCCGCGTAGGCGAACCCGACCGCGATGATCGGGTTGTAGTTGTCCTCGGCGAGCGAGCGCAGGTTGTCGCCGCGGTCGCTGCCGGACGCGTTCGGCGACAGCTCCTGGGCGGTGACCCCGAGCTGCTTCTTGGCTACGTCGAGGCCCGCGGCGGCGGCGTCGTTGAACGAGCGGTCGCCACGACCACCCACGTCGTAGGCCAGGCCCACCTTGAGGTCGCTGGCCGGGGTCGACGGATCCGCCGAAGAGCTGGCGGACCCGCTCGAGGACGGGGTGGTCGCCGGGTCGGCGGTCGGGGTCGTGCCGCCGCTGCTGCCGCAGGCGGCGAGCGCGAGCGCGCCGACTGTCAGCGTGGTGGCGAGACCGAGCCGTGAGCGGCCGGTCCGTCGGTGGGGGGTCAGACGCATGGGGGTCCTTGTCCTTCGCGGGGTCGGGGACGGTGAGCGAGCGGCTCGCGACCAGGTCCTGGTCACGCCGCAGCCCTGTCAGTGTCGGGTCACCGTAGACCCGCGCCCCTGCCGTCGTGGGGCTGCTGACGAGGCCGTGACCACGCCGTGACCGACCAGCGGTCAGGTTGTCATGGAGGCCCGCCCAGAACGGGTCAGAAGCCCCGGAGACGTCAGCTCAACGGTCACTGAGCAGGACGCTGCCGGACCACGGGTCGGCGGTGGCCGGCACCGAGAGCACGTCCTGCGGGTGGCCTCCGGGGGCGACCAGGGTCAGCTCGTCGGCGGTCACCAGGAGCGGACGGGGGAACCCCCGTTCCTCCGGGTCGGTCGCGGCGGCCGCCGCAGGACCGAACGCCGGGTCGACCAGGGCCAACCGGGTCCAGCCGCGTCGCCGCATCGGGGCGACGACCGGAGCCAGCCCGTGGTGCTCGTCCGCGAGCGCCTCGCGGAGCGCGCGGCTGCCCAGCAGGGTCAGCACGTCGCAGTCGCCGAGCGGGCGCAGGACCCCGCGGGCGTCACGGGCCAGCCGGGCGACGGCGAGCCGACCCATCTGCTCCAGGTAGGCGCGGGCACCGATCCACGCCGTGTCCGGGTCGAGGCCCGCCGCCGCCAGGGCGGGGGTCGGCAGCAGGTCCACCCGGTCCGGGTCCTCAGGGTCCAGGCCGACCGCCCCGAGCCCCAGGTCCAGGGCGTCGCCCAGCACCCGCTCGCGGACCCAGCCGTGACCGGGGTGCAGGACGTGGTCGTTGGGCAGGCCGACCGGGCGCAGCGCGGCGACCAGGTGCTCGGGGGGCAGGTCGCCGGCCCGGCGGCGGGCGAGGAGCCAGGCCGTGAGGCGCGCCCGCCCCTGGTCGGTCTCGGGGTCGTGGCCGGCGAGGGCGACCCGGCACTCGCCCCAGGGCACCCACAGGCTCGGCTCGCCCGGCAGGACCACCCCGAGCGGTGAGGGCTCGACGTCGACGTCGGACAGGACGGACACGGCCAGCACGCCACGGCGAAGCTGCAGGCTCGTGGCGTCGGTCACCGCTGGTTCACCCGTGAAGGTTACCGGCGGGAGGCCTGCCACCGCGTCCGGCATCCGGGTGACGGACGGGGGTGACTAACGTGCTCCCCGTGCGTGTTCTGGTGGTGGAGGACGAGGTGCCGCTCGCCGACGCGCTCGCCCGCGGGCTGCGGCGCGAAGGCATGGCGGTCGACGTCGCGTACGACGGGGACCTCGGCCTGGAGAAGGCCCTGATGACCCGCTACGACGTGCTGGTCCTGGACCGCGACCTGCCCGTGATGAGTGGCGACGAGCTGCTCGGCCACCTGCACGCCGACGGCGCGTTGACCCGGGTGCTGATGCTCACCGCGGCCGGTGGGCTCGCTGACCGGGTCAGCGGGCTCGAGCTCGGGGCCGACGACTACCTGACCAAGCCCTTCGCCTTCGAGGAGCTGGTGGCCCGGGTGCGCGCGCTGGGCCGCCGGGCGACCCCGGCGTCGCCCCCGGTGCTCCGCGGTGCCGGCCTCGAGCTGGACCCGGCCCGTCGTACGGCGACCCGGGACGGCCGCGACCTCGACCTGACGCGCAAGGAGTTCGGGGTGCTCGCCGAGCTGCTGCGGGCCGACGGGGCGGTGGTCAGCAGCGAGGAGCTGCTCGATCGGGTCTGGGACGAGAACGCCGACCCGGGGACCACGATCGTGCGGGTGACGGTGATGACGCTGCGGCGCAAGCTGGGTGACCCCCAGCCGCTGACGACCGTCGTGGGGTCCGGCTACCGCATCTCGACGGACTGATCGTGCGGCTGCCCCAGCTCTCCTTCCGAGGCTCGGGCGACGGGCGCACGACGTTGCGCTGGCGTCTGACCCTGGTGATCGGCGGTCTCACCGCGGCGGTCGGGCTGCTCCTGCTGCTGCTGAGCTTCGTGCTGACCGACCGGGCGACCCGCCGCGGCGCTTTCCCGGTGCCGTTCGTGCTGATCGATCCGCAGACCCGGCAACCCCTGCTCGGCCCGAACGGGCCGCTGACCGTGCGCGACGTGCAGGAGGTGGTTCGCGAGCAGGCGCTGCGGCAGCTCTACACGCAGGGCCTGCTCGCCTTGCTGGTGCTGGTCGTGCTCGGGGTGCTCCTGGCCTACATCCTGTCCGGACGGGTGCTGAGGCCGCTTCAGCAGATCACCGCGACCGCCCAGCGGCTCTCGGCCGAACAGCTGTCGGAGCGGATCAACCTGCCCGGCCCGAACGACGAGCTGAAGGTGCTGGCCGACACCTTCGACGCGATGCTTGCCCGGCTGCAGGCCAGTTTCGAGAGCCAACGAAGGTTCGTCGCGGACGCCAGCCACGAGCTGCGGACCCCCCTGGCGGTCATGCGTACCGAGGTGGACGTCGCGCTGGCCGACCCGGACGCGAGCGTGGGCGACCTGCGGAGCAGCGCGGAAGTGGTCCGGGCGGCCACCGACCGGGCGGGGCGTCTCGTTGACAGCCTGCTGCTGCTGGCGCGCACCGAAGCGATCTCGCTCGAGGGGTTGCCGGTCACGGAGCCGGTGGAGCTGTCCGAGGTGACCGCGGCCGGGCTCCGAGCCATGGCCGAGGACATCGGTGATCTCGGGCTGCAGGTCACGACGACCTGGGGACCGGCCTGCGTCCTCGGCGACCCGGGGCTGCTCGAGCGGCTGGCGGGCAACCTGGTCGAGAACGCCGTGCGGCACAACGTGCAGGGCGGCTTCGTGGAGGCCTCGACCGGGACGACGGTCGACGGTCGCGCCTGGTTGACCATCGCGAACAGCGGCGTGGAGATCCCTGCTGGGGAGGTCGAGGAGCTGTTCGAGCCGTTCCGGCGGCACGGTACGGCGCGTACGGCGCGCCGGGGCGCTGGGTTGGGGCTGTCCATCTGCCGGGTGGTGTCCCGCGTGCACCGGGGAGGCCTGGAAGCCGTCGCGCGTCCGGGCGGCGGGCTCGTCGTGCGGGTCGATCTCCCGCAGGCCGACCCGGACGATCGCTAGGGTCGCTAGGGCTGGGCCCAGACCTCGTCCGGCCCCAGCCCGCCGTGCTCGAGCGCCTCGTAGGTGCCGGCGACCGCGCTCTGCGCGTCGACCCCGACCGTCGGCAACCGCGCCTCGATCAGCAGCGAGCCGTCTTGCTCCTGACGTTCCACCCTCAGGTCGACGTCGAGTCCGAGCCCACGCAGCTGTTCGGCTAGCGCCTCGTGCGCCACCGGCTCCGGTCCGTCTCGTCGGAAACGGGCCAGCACCACGTACGACGGGAGGGTGAGCTCGCCGTCCAGCTCGTCCGGCAGGTCAGGGCACGTCACCCGAGGTTCGTACCAGACCTAGAGGCTGTCGGCAGGTGACGCGCCGCACGCCCGGCCAGCACGCGCGTGCCCTCGGCAGCCAGAGCCGTGGAAGGGACTCGGGTGCTGACGTCCGGCGGGACCTCAGCAGACGTGGCGACCGCGGGGACGTCCTGGGGGCGAGGCCGTACGCACCAGACGCAGGTGCGGGTCGGCTCCGGATGCCGGCCCGGTCGAGCGGAACCCGAGACGCCGCAGCAGCCGGATCGACGGGTCGTTGTCGTGGTGCACCTCAGCCACCAGCAGGGTGACCCCGGGCTGACGCTCCGCCCAGGCGGCGAGCAGAGCCACCGCCTCGGTCCCGAGACCGTGCCCGCGTGCTTGCGGACAGAGGCCGTAACCCAGCTCGACCTCACCGGTGACGCTCGGGGCACCCTTCCAGCCGCAGTCGCCGACGACGGCGCCCTCGTGGGTGACCAGCCAGACGCCGTCCGGCGCGACCGACGCGCTCGGGGCGGGGTCGAGGGTGAGACGCAAGAACCCCGGCGCGGTCTCGTCCGACGGCCAGTCCGGCGCGGGGCGCAGCAGGTCGCGGGCCAGCGCTGCGACGAGCCCGGGCCGATCGCCTGCGCAGACTGCTCCTGCGACCCCCGGGGCGACCGGGACGAGGGCCACCCGAGGGCCCACGAGCCGGGGAAGTGTCGCAGGCTCGGAGGCGACGGGCTTCACTCCCGGTCGGAAAAGGGCGGAGAGGCACCCGTGGCCGGCGGGTGAAGGGAGCTCCCCTGGTCAGCTGGGGCGGTCGTCGTCTCGGGCTGAGGTGAAGGATGAGACACGTCCATCGGTCGCGACGCGGGATCGGGCTCGACCAGTGCCGCCGTGAGCGACGCGGCGGTCAACTCGACCTGCCAGCGTCGTACGCCGTGCTGGCGCAGCGCCTCACCGACCGTCTCGACGGTCACCCGCTCAGGCGGTGCCCACGCCAGGCGCCGGACGGCATCCGGCTGGACGAGATTCTCTGCTGGGACGTCGTGCTGGGTCGAAAGGGTGCTCACCGCAGCGCGAGCGCGACCCAGGCGCTGGGCGGCGGCCGGGTCCCGGTCGGCCCAGCGGTTCGGGGCCGGGGGACCGTCCGAGGGCGAACCCGGCTGCGGGAGCGCCGCCTCGGGCAGGGCCGCGGCCCTGGACAAGGCACCGAACCAGAGATCGGCGTGACGACGCGTCGATCGTCCGCCGAAGACCGGGAGGCTGACGAGCTCTGCGGCGCTGGCGGGCGCCTGCGTGACGGCGTTGATGATCGCCGCGTCCGGCAGTACCCGGCCCGGCGCAGTGTCGCGCCTTCTGGCAACGTCGTCGCGCTGCTCCCAGAGCGCCCGGACCGCCGCGAGCTGACGACGGTTACGGAGCCGGTGCACCCCTGCCGTACGCCGCCACGGGTCGACGCGCGCCGGGGACGGGGGCGCCAGGCGAACGGCCTCGAACTCCTCCAGCGCCCAGTCGAGCTTGCCCTGGTCGGACAGGACGGTCTCGATGACGTCGCGCAGCTCGACCAGCACCTCTACGTCCAGTGCTGCGTAGGCCAGCCAGTCGGCAGGCAGGGGACGGGTGGACCAGTCCGCCGCCGAGTGCCCCTTCTCCAGGCGGATCCCCAAGACGTTCTCGACCATGGCTCCGAGCCCGACCCGGGCAAACCCGGCGAGCCTGCCACCGAGCTCGGTGTCGAACAACGACGACGGGACCATGCCGACCTCAGCAAGGCAGGCGAGGTCCTGGTTCGCGGCGTGCAGCACCCACTCGACCCCGTCGAGCGCCGCCGACATCGCCGACAGGTCCGGGCAGGCGATCGGGTCGACGAGCACGGTCCCCGACCCGTGTCGGCGCAGCTGCACGAGATAGGCGCGCTGGCTGTAGCGGTAGCCCGAAGCGCGTTCGGCGTCGACGGCGACCGGGCCGGTGCCCTCCGCCATCCGGGCGACCGCCTCGTCAAGAGCGGTTCCGGTCGTGACAACCTCGGGGACCCCCTCGCGGGGGAGCAGCAGCAGCTCCGGCGGGCCACCGACGTCCGAGGGGTCAGCAGGACCGGACGCGGGGCCGGGTGGACCCGGCAGGGTCTCGGTCATCGCGACGACTGTAGGTCGCAGGGCAAGTCCGGCCCGTGCGGCGCGCCGGGGCGGCAGGGAGCGTTCGTTAGCGGATGACGCCTGCGCGCATGGCGAGGGCGACCATCTCCGCACGGTCACCGGTGCCCAGCTTGCGCGCGATCCGGGCGAGGTGGCTCTTGACCGTGAGGGCCGACAGGCCGAGCTCGTCACCGATCTGCTTGTTGCTCTGCCCGTCCGCGACCAGGCGCACGACCTCGATCTCGCGGCCTGACAGGTCACTCACCCCGCTGTCCACAGGGCCGCCCCGGAGGCCGGCGGCCAGCAGGGAGGCCACCGACGGGTCGGCGAAGACGCCGCCGTCAAGGACCCGACGCACCCCGTCGGCTACCACGAGCGGGGACGCGGACTTCAGCAGATAACCCTGGGCGCCAGCCACGAAGGCGGCGCGCACGCTGTACGGGTCGTCGGCTGCCGAGAGCACGACCAGGCGCTGCCACCCCAGGGTTCGCAGCTCGGCGAGCAGGTCCAGGCCGGAGCCGTCTGGCAGGCCGAGGTCGAGCATGCACAGCTCGCGGGGTCCGGAGGCGTTCGCCCGGGCCCGGGCCTCGCCGACCGTCGCGGCTTCGACGACCTCGGTCGCCCCCATCGCGCGGAGGCGGTTGGTCATCGACTCGCGGACCAGCGGGTGGTCGTCGACGACCATGGCGGTGAACCCCACCGGCTCGCCGGCGATGGCCGCCGGTCGGCTGTGGTCGGTGAGAGCGCTGGTCACGGGGTCCTCCACGGTCACGTCGTCGGGGTAGCAAGGCTCGCAGCCCGGACGCGGCGCGCACCGTCGGGATGACGGGACGTCTGCCTGGTGCATCGGTCATGCGAAACGGCCCCTGAAGCACGCCCGGACCGCTCATGAGCGGCACAGGGACCCGTGCGGCTGGCGATCTTCGCCCATCCGGGGGACATGCTGTTCACCCGTCCAGTGTGCGTGATGCAATGCTGATTGTCAGCACCTCGCTGGGACGACAGTCTCCGCCGTGGTGAATGAGCCGCGTGCAGACTGGCCCGGCATCCCGCGAAAGCAGGTGTTCGTGTTCGGTCCCGCGCGAAAGAGCGTCGTGCTGGTCGCTGGGCTGGTGGGCGTCGCGATGGGCCTGTCCGCGCTGAGCGGCGTGGCAGATGCCGCACCGGCGGGGGCGTCGACGCAGCATCAGGCGGTGGTCGCACTGCGCGGACCGCTCCCGGTCGTGCCCGGTGTGCATCTGCAGCGGGCGCTCCCCTCGCTGGGGGCGGCCGTGGTCCGCGGCGACGACGCGGCGCTGAGGAGCCTCGCCGCGATGCCCGGGGTGCTCGCCGTGCGCAGCGACGACCCGCTGGTGCTGACCGACGACACGATCGAGCCGGTGGTCCCACCGGCCACGTCCGAGCCGGCCGTCGCGCCGCCTGCCGCGGTGGCCCCGCCCGTCGATGCCGTACCCGCCCCGGCCGAGCTGGTGCCCGCCCCAGGCGGTGCTAGCGAACCGGACCTTCCCGCTGTGCTCCCGCCCGTACGGGTCGAACCCGACGCGATGCCGCTCGGCGGTTCCCTCGCCAGCCGAGGGCTCGGCTCGCCGGCTGGTACCCGGTCTGCCGGGACCGGCGTCCGGGTGGCGATCCTCGACACCGGGGTCAGTGACACCCCAGCGCTCGACCGGGCCTCAGGGCGTCTGGTGGACGGCGTGGACACCACCCCGGTGCGTGATGGCGGGGCGCCGCTCACCGACGGTCCGTTCACCGACGGTTACGGGCACGGCACCTTCCTGGCGTCCGTCCTGGCCGGCGGCCCGGTCGACGGCTCGGGCGGCAAGGCTCTCGGGGTGGCGCCCGGAGCCACGGTGGTCGTGGTGAAGGTGGCGCAGGACGACGGCAGCACATCGCTGTCGCAGGTTCTCGCCGGGCTCGACTGGGTGATCGACCACCGGGACGAGATCGACGTCGTGAACGTCTCGCTCGCCGCCGAGCTGCCCTCGGGGGACTACGGCCCCGACCCGCTCGTCGTCGCGATCGAGCGGGTGCGGCAGGCGGGGATCGTGCCGGTCGTCGCTGCGGGCAACAAGGCCGGTCAGGTCGGTGACCCCGGCTTCGCGCCCGGCGCGATCACGGTCGGCGCAGCCGACCTGGCCACCCGCACGGTTGCCGAACACTCCGGCTCGGCGGTAGTTGCCGGGTTCCAGAAGCCCGACGTCGTGGCGAACGGTCAGCACGTCCTCGGGGTCCTGCCGCCCGAGTCCGTCCTTGCCCAGGAGCACCCCGGGGCCCGCCTCGACGGGAAGCTCTGGCGCGGCAGCGGCACCAGTCAGGCGACCGCGGTCGTCAGCGGCGTCGCTGCCCTCGTGCTGCAGCAGTGGCCGGGCAGCACGCCGGACCAGGTCAATGCCTTCCTGCACGCCAACGCCGTCGACCTGCCCGGAGACGCCGACGGCGCCGGCCTGGTGCAGCGTCCCCGGACCGTCCGCAGCCCAGCCGCGTCGCCACCGGTGGAACCGGTCGGTCCGCCGGACCCGGCCGGTGACGGCGGCGGCGACCCCTGGGCCGCATCCTCGTGGTCCGCCGGGTCGTGGCCCGCCGGGTCGTGGTCTGCGGGGTCGTGGTCTGCGGGGTCGTGGTCTGCGGGTTCGTGGGCTGCCGGGTCGTGGTCTGCCGGGGCGTGGTCTGCCGGGTCGTGGTCGG
>JBBSTR010000076.1:0-10642 GCA_038235705.1 Mycobacteriales bacterium | reverse complement strand
GTCGACGTGATCCTGCAGGTCGGTACGGTCCTCGACGTGGTCGGCTATGAGATCGAGCCCCACGACGGCAAGAACGTCTTCCTGCCGCTGCCCGACACGCTTGCGGTGTCCAAGCAGAACCTGGTCGTGCCGGACGCGGCGCAGGAGTTCATGAGCGACGACCTGGCCGGCTTCGGCGCCTCCGTCGCGGCGTTTCGCGCAAGGCTGGAAGGGGAGCGGCGATGAGGTTCAGCGAGGCCAAGGGCCACCAGGTCGTCAGCACCAGCGACGCGGACACGGTCGGCAAGGTCGACGGGTTCGTCGTCGACACCACCACCGCGAAGGTGGTCGCCCTGCACCTGAAGAAGACGCCGGACGACGCCGACCTGCTGTCGTGGACCGACCTCAAGGCGTTCGGCACCGACGCGGTCACCGTCGACTCGGCCTCCGTGCTCGCGCGGGCCAGTGACGCCGCACGGGGCCAGGACGTCGTCGGCAGCCGCATCCTCACCGAGGACGGGGAGGAGCTGGGCGAGGTCAAGGACGTCGAGTTCGACCCGGCCGACGGCAGCGTCACCGCACTGGTCACCAAGGCCGGGGACGAGGTCGAGGGCGTACGGATGATCGGGCTCGGTTCGTACGCGCTGGTCGTCAAGCGCGTCTGACGGCTCAGAGCCGGCCGGCGGCCTTCAGGTCCAGGTAGCGGTCGCTGACCGCCGGGGCGAAGGAGGCTGGGGATGCGTCGACGACCTCGACGCCGCGGCGACGCAGCAGGGTCGTCATCCGGCGACGCTCGGCGGCCACCTTCTCGGCGGCAGCCGCGCCGTACACCTGTGAGACGTTGCTGCGCTCCCCGCGCATCTCCTGCACCCGTGGGTCGCCGACCGAGGCGAGCACGACGGTGTGGCGCCGGGTGAGCGAGCCGAGCAGCGGCAGCAGCCCCTCCTCGAGCGCGGCGGCGTCCAGCGTCGTGAACAGCACCACCAGCGACCGGCGCCGGCTGCGACGCAGCACCTCCGACACCAGCAGCCGACCGTCGCTCTCGACCAGAGCGGGCTCGAGCAGCGCCATCGCCTCGGTGAACCGGGCGAGCACGTCCTGACGCGCCCCGGTCACGGCGACGCGCACCCGACGGTCAAGCGCAAGCAGGTCGACCCGGTCACCGGCCCGCGAGGCGAGCGCGGCGAGCAGCAGCGCGGCGTCCAGCGCCGCGTCGAGGCGGGGGGCGTCACCGACCCGGCCGGCCGAGGTGCGCCCGGTGTCGACCACCAGCAGCACCTGACGGTCGCGCTCGGGGCGCCAGGTCCGTACGACGACCTCCTGCCGACGCGCGGTCGCCCGCCAGTCGATCGACCGGGCGTCGTCGCCCTCGACGTAGTCGCGCAGGCTGTCGAACTCGGTGCCCTGCCCGCGCACCCGGGCGGCCTGCTGACCGTCGAGGATCCGCAGCCGTGACAGTCGCTCGGGCAGGAACTTCCGCGAGGCGAACGACGGCTGCACCCGCACCGCCCACGGCACGACGTGCCGACCCTGCCGACCGGCGACGCCGAGCGGCCCGAGCGAGCGGACCGTGACCCGGTCGGGCTCCCGGTCGCCTCTGCGGGTCGGCAGCAGCGTCGTCGTCAGGACCCGCTGCCCGCCGGCCGGGACGTCCAGCGACTGGACCCCCGGGGAGGCGCCGGCCGAGGGCACCCAGGCGTCGCGCAACGCCCCGCGCAGAGCCCGGCCGGACGGGTTCGCGACCACCAGGTCGACGTGGGCCTGCTGGGTCAGCCGTACGACGGTGTCACCACGGCGGGACAGCCGGAGGCCGGCGACGGGTGCGGCGAGGACGAGGTCGGCGGCGATCAGGACGAGCAGCGCGAGCGCGACGAGCAGGACGGTCAGCAGTCGCGGCACGAGCACGACCGGCAGCACCCCGAGCAGGGCGAGCAGGACGGCCCGGCCGGTGAGTGTCACGTGAGCGTCAGCGGGGGACCGGGACCGAGGCGAGCACGCCGTCGAGCACGCCGTCGGGGCTGGCGCCCTCCAGCTCGGCCTCCGGCCGCAGCGCGATGCGGTGACGCAGGGTCGGGCGGGCCAACGCCTTGACGTCGTCCGGCGTGAGGTAGTCGCGGCCCGACAACCACGCCCACGCCTTGCTCGTGGCGAGCAGCGCGACGGCCGCACGCGGGGACGCGCCGAGGACGAGCGACGGGGACGACCGGGTCGCGCGGCACAGGTCGACGAGGTAGCCGAGCACCTCGTCGGCGACGGCCACGGAGGCGACACCGGCCCGGCCAGCGGCGAGGTCGGCGGCCCCCGCGACCGGCGACAGCGCGGACAGGTCGCGGGGGTCGAAGCCGTTGTTGTGGGCGGTCAGCAGCGCCAGCTCGTCCTCGCGCTGCGGCAGCGGCATCGTCAGCTTGAGCAGGAACCGGTCGAGCTGCGCCTCGGGCAGCGGGTAGGTCCCCTCGTACTCCACCGGGTTCTGGGTCGCGATGACCATGAACGGGTCGGGCAGCATCTGCGGGTCGCCGTCGACCGAGACCTGCCGCTCCTCCATCGCCTCCAGCAGGGAGGCCTGCGTCTTGGGTGGCGTGCGGTTGATCTCGTCGGCAAGAAGCAGGTTGGTGAAGACCGGTCCTCGTCGGAAGGTGAACGCGCCGCTGCGGTCGTAGACCAGCGAGCCGGTCACGTCGCCGGGCATCAGGTCGGGGGTGAACTGCACCCGCTTGGTCTCCAGCGAGAGCGCGGCCGACAGCGACCGCACGAGCAGCGTCTTGGCGACGCCGGGCACGCCTTCGAGCAGCACGTGGCCGCGGCACAGCAGCGCGATGACCAGGCCGGTGACGGCTGCTTCCTGACCGATCACGGCCTTCCCGACCTCGCCGCGGAGCGCGTCGAGCGCCTCCCGAGGGTCGCGGGCCCTGACCGGACGGGCGCGGGGACGCGCGGGCTTGTCGGGTGTGGTCACGATCGTGGACTCCCGGGGCGGTCGGACGGGGTGGTCGGCGAGGCGGGCGGGTCGAGCGTGTCGAGCTCTCGGGCCAGGCGTACGAGCCCCGTGTCGTCCTGCGGAGCCGCACCGTACAGGAGGTCTCCCACCCGCCGGGGGTCCTGCCCGAGCCGTGCAGACGCGACGTCGACCAGCCCTTCGGGACCCGTCTCGGGGGGAACCCGCAGGCGACGTCCCAGCCGCGCGCGGGCACCGGAGCGCAGCGCTTCCGCGGCTTCTGCACGCGCACCTGCCGCCTCGTGCAGGCGTCCCCGACCCTCGGTGGCCTCCGCGGCGCGCACGACGATCGGCAGCGGCTCGGTCACCACCCGGCCCAGCCGACGCGCGCGCCACAGCGCCAGCACACCGATCGCGACGGCCACCTGCACCGCTCCCCAGACGATCGCGTCGGGGACCAGCGCGCCGATCGTGCGGGTGGGGCTGCCGAGCACGGCTCGATCGGGCCGGGGAACCACCCACAGCACCTGCTGGACAGCCTTGCCGTCCGGGGCGGTAGCGAGCAGGCCGAGGGCGAGCGAGGCGTTGCCGTCTTGGCCCGCGTGCTGGTTGGTGAACACGTCCGGCGCTCCGAGCAGAGCGACGCGCTCGGTCGGCAGCAGCAGCAGGCTCGCTGTGCCGCCCACCGCGTAGCAGCCGGTCGCGCCACGCGGCACGTCGTAGACCACGCCGCCGGTCCGGGCGCTGCCGGCCCGTTCAGCCGCGGGCGCGGCGCAGGCCGGCTGACGCAGCTCGGTGTCCTGGACCCCGGCCGGCACGACGTCCACCTTCAAAGCCTCGAGGTCGGCCGGGATCGCGCTGAGCACCAGCAGGGACGCCCCGGAGTCCCGGACGATCTCGCCGACCCGCTCGCGCTCCGCCGGTGTGAGGGCGCCCGGGTCGGACAGCACGATGTTGCTCCCCGCACGGGCCCGGGCGGCCAGGTCGGGCACGTCGCCGACCACCTCGGTCGGCACCCCGAGCCCGGCGAGCACGGTGACAACCGCGTGCGCCCCGCCCTGGCTGTAGGAGCGCGGGTCCAGCGTGCCGCCGGTGGTGCGGCGCAGCAGGCCGAGGACGGCGAGTGCGACGAGCAGCAGGACCAGGACCAGCAGCGGTACGCGGTAGCGGCGCAGCACCTCGCGCACCCCGACCTGACGGCTGGTCGTCCGGCGGTCGGCGGACCCCGCCTCAGATCGCTCGGCGGTGAGCGTCACGGCGCCACGAGCCGGGCTGCGCGCACGGCGTCGTCGGCGTCTGCGACGACCTGGTAGCCGGCCGCGTCACCGGCGCGTCCGCCGTACCAGACCTCGTCGAAGACATGGGCGGCAGCGGTCAGCGGCCCGGTCAGCGCGACCTGCCCGACCTCGCGGGCGAGCTCGCCGGCCGTCCGGCCCGGCCGCGGCGGCAGCACCCCGCGATCCTCGAGCTCGCGCGCAGCTGCGCGCAACCGCTCCCGGATCGCCTCGTCGTACGCACCCCGCGCGGCAGCGCTCTCGGCCTGCGATCGGTGCTCGCCAGCGCTCAGCACTTGTGCACCGGAGAACAGGGCCGCCCCGCCGGTGCCGCGGCGTCGACGGGGCCCGACCCGGACGAGCACCACGACCGCCACCAGCAGGAGCAGACCGACGAGGACGATCCCGGCGAGCGTGCCCTGTCCGATGCCGCCGGCAGCGTTGGAGACCAGCGAGCCCAGCCTGCGCACCAGTCGGCCCAGCAGGTCGAACAGGGCGGGTGGCTTGGCGTCCTCGTACCGCCGTCCGGTCAGCTCCTCGCGCACCAGGCCGCGCGCCGGGTCCCGGGAGGGGATCTCGGCGGCGAGCCGGAGCAGCACGCTCAACAGCCCTCGTTCGCCGCGGCCGTCAGGGTCACGTCGAGCCCTTCGGCCCGCATCCGCCGGTCCAGGTAGAGCAGCGCCGTGACGCCGGCGGAGAACGGTCCGACGATCGCGGTGGCGATGCCCCCGCCGAGCGAGGTGAGCACCACGCCGGGCGCCGACGTCGGCTCTACGACGAGCTGCCCCACGAGGGCGAACGGCAGCTGCAGCACGCCCTGGACGACAGACGCGATGACGCCGGCGAGCAGCAGGATGCCGAACGTCCGCCAGAACGCGCCGCGCACCAGCGTCCAGGAGCGCTTCAGGCCGACCCTGACGCCGGCCTTCTCCAGGACCATCGCCGGGGTCGTGAGGGCCAGCCGCACGTACACCAGCAAGGCCAACGGCAGCGCGGCAAGCAGCAGCACACCGCCGAGAACCGTCAGGGCGAGCACGTCGAGCCGCAGCCCGAGCACCAGCACGACGCCGCCGACGACGAGGCCGACCGCGCTCAGCAGGCCGATCAAGAGGGTGGCCCCGATCAGGGGTAGCAGGCGCGGCCGCACCTGGCGCCAGGCCTCGCCCAGGGTGATGTCACGGCCGAGGGCCGCCTGGCCCATCACCGCGGTGATGAAGCCGGCGAGGACCACGCCGCCGAGCAGGGTGACGACCACGGTGCCGAGCGTGCCGGCGGCGAAGCCACCGATCTCGGCGTTGCTCAGCTCGATGCTGCCGGTGGTGTCGACCGAGGCCTTCGTGAGCGAGTCAGGGATGAGCAGCAAGAAGGCGATCGTGACGACGGTCTGGACCACCGCGACGATCGCTGAGAGCCCGATCGTCGGCACCGGGTAGCGGCGCACCACAGACACCGCGCCGTCCAGGACCTCGCCGAGCCCGAGCGGGCGCAGCGGGATGACGCCGGGCTTCGGGGCGCCGTAGGCAGGTCCGCCCCAGCCGGCCGGCGCCGACCAGCCGCCGCCGGACGCGCCGCCCGGCTCGTAGGAGGCCGTCGGCTCGGGTGTCCCGCCCCAGCCCGGCGGAGCGGCGGGCGGCGGCGGCACCCCGTCGTCGGTCGGGGAGGACCAAGGGGACCGGTCGTCGGCCATCGGGCTCCTCGCTTCGGCGCACAGGTGCGGCTGGGTCCGGAACATGGTGGCACGAAAGGCCCGCGACCGGAGGGCCCGGCACACCGTTTGTCGGCGGTTGAGCCCGCGTCCGCGCCAAGGGTGCGACCATCATCGACAGGCCCGCACGTCGGCGGTCCACGAGAGGGTGGCGATGAAGGCACGGGTGCTCGTGGTCGACGACGACGCCGCTCTGGCCGAGATGCTCGGGATCGTCCTGCGGGGAGAAGGGTTCGAGGTCGCTTTCGTGGGCGACGGCAGCCAGGCCGTGGCGGCGTTTCGCAGGGAACGCCCCGACGTGGTGCTGCTGGACCTGATGCTCCCCGGGCTCGACGGGCTCGAGGTCTGTCGGCAGGTGCGCGCCGAGAGCGGCGTGCCGATCATCATGCTGACCGCCCGCAGCGACACGCTCGACATCGTGCTCGGGCTGGAGAGCGGAGCCGACGACTACGTCGTCAAGCCGTTCAAGCCCAAGGAGATCGTCGCCCGCGTCCGTGCCCGGCTCCGCCAGCACGACGACGTCGCCCCGGAGCTGCTGTCGATCGGCCCGGCCGTCGACCCGGTGACCATCGACGTCCAGGGCCACGTCGTCACCCGGGACGGCCAGCAGCTGGCGCTCACGCCGCTGGAGTTCGACCTGCTGGTCGCGCTCGCCCGCAAGCCTCGGACCGTGTTCACTCGCGAGGTGCTGCTCGAGCAGGTCTGGAACTACCGACACGCGGCCGACACGCGGCTGGTGAACGTGCACGTCCAGCGGTTGCGCGCCAAGGTCGAGCGCGACCCGGACACCCCCCAGGTCGTCGTGACCGTCCGCGGCGTCGGTTACAAGGCCGGCTCGGGCTGAGCGTGGTCGCCCGCCGGGTGGTGCGGGTGCCCGGGCGCGGTGCGGGCCGAACCTTCTGGGCCGACGTCGGACGGCGGTGGCGCGGCTCCCTGCAGACCCGGGTCGTAGGCACGACGCTGGTCGCCTCGACGCTGGTCGTGGGCCTGCTCGCGACGCTGCTCATCGGGCAGGTCGGCAAGGGTCTGCTGGACACCAAGACCCAGACGTCGCTGTCGGAGGCGCAGTCCGGCGCGCTCCAGGTGCAGAGCCGCCTCGCTGCCATCCCGGACCTCTCGGTCCCGCAGGCGGTCGACGACGTCCTCAAGAGCTCGTTCCGCGAGCTCGACACCCGGGGTGCGGTCGGCGGTCTCTACACCGTGCTGGAGATCCCGTCCGCCCCGGACAAGGCGGCGCGCGTCTCCGAGACCGCCTCCCCTGACGACCTGCCGCAGCGGCTCGCCGACAAGCTGCGCCCCAACGGCGGGGCGCTCTACACCTACGGGCCGGTGCCGGACGGGCTCGGCGGCCGGGTCGACGGGCTGATCGTCGGCAGCGTGATCACCACCCCGAACTTCGACAGCTATGACCTGGTGCACCTGTTCCCGCTGACTGCCGAGGAGCAGACCCTGTCCCTCGTACGACGCACCTCGCTCATCGCCGGCGTGATGCTGGTCGGGCTGCTGGCCCTGATCGCCCTGCTGGTCGTGCGGCAGGTCGTGGCGCCGGTCCGGCGGGCCGCAGCGACGGCTGCGCTGCTCGCCCAAGGGCGGCTGACCGAGCGGCTGACCGTGCGCGGCACCGACGAGCTGGCCCAGCTCGGCGCGTCCTTCAACACCATGGCGCAGGCTCTGCAGGAGCAGATCCGGCAGCTGGAGGACCTGTCGCGGGTGCAGCGCCGCTTCGTCTCCGACGTCAGTCACGAGCTGCGCACCCCGCTGACCACGGTCCGGATGGCGGCCGACCTGCTGTACGACGCCCGTGACGACTTCCCGCCCGACACCCGACGGAGCGCCGAGCTGTTGCAGAACGAGCTGAACCGGTTCGAGGGGCTGCTCACCGACCTGCTGGAGATCAGCCGGTTCGACGCCGGGGCCACCTCGCTCGAGGCGGAGATGCAGGACGTGACGGCGTTGGTACGGCGGACGGTGGAGGCCGCGACCGTGCTCGCCGAGTGGCGCGGCAGCGAGGTCGTGGTGCGTGCGCCGGACGTGCCGGTGGTCGCCGAGGTGGACGCCGTGCGGGTCGAACGGGTCCTGCGCAACCTGATCGTGAACGCCCTCGAGCACGGGGAGGGTCGCCCGGTCGAGATCGCCGTGGCCGGTGACGAGCGGGCGGTCGCGGTGCTCGTGCGCGACCACGGCATCGGTCTCAAGCCCGGCGAGGCGGAGCGGGTCTTCACCCGGTTCTGGCGCGGCGACCCCTCGCGCGCCCGGACCACTGGAGGCACCGGCCTGGGTCTTGCGATCGCTCTGGAGGACGCCCGGTTGCACCGGGGTCGTCTGGAGGCCTGGGGCCGCCCCGGGCACGGCGCCGCCTTCCGGCTGACCCTGCCGCGGCGCAGCGGTGCGGACCTGGGCGAGGGTGCCCCGCTGCCGCTCGGACCGCAGCTGGTCGCTGACCTCTCGCGGGCCGACCGGTGAGGCACCGGAGCCGAGCCCGGACGGCCCTGCTCGCCGTGCTCGTGGCTGTGGGTGTGCTCACCACGTCCTGCGGGCTCCCGGTCGACGATGGCGTGCGCAGGTCCGGCACGGTCCGTCCCGACGTCGCAGAACGACGCGGCGGGTTCCTGGAGCTGCCGCCTCCCCCGCAGCCCAAGGCCGACCCCGCCACCATCGTCTCCGGCTTCCTCGACGCCCAGATCAGTGGTGAGAACCGGCACGAGGTGTCCCGCAAATATCTGCTGCCGAGCACGGTCTGGGACGACGAGGCCGGGGTGACCGTCTACAGCACTGCCGGGCGCCGGACCGAGAAGCTGGTCGAGGGGGATCCCTCGGTCCCCGGTCCGCTGACCTATCAGGTGAGCTTCAAAGAGGTGGGGACGATCGGGCCGGACGGGGCGGCCACGGTCCGGCCGCCGGTCCAGCGCAGCGTCATGTTCCGGCTCGTTCGTGACGGAGGTGGGGAGTGGCGCATCGACGGGCTGCCCGGAGGGTTGCTGCTCTCCACCGACACGCGTGACGCGGCGTTCAGGCCGTTCGACGTGTTCTTCCTGCCGGTGGGCGCGGCGGGCCCGCACCTGGTCGTCGACCGCCAGCTGCTGCCCCTCGGCAGCGGGGCCGAGGAGCTGGTCCGGCGGGTCCTGGCACCACCGAGCACGGGGCTGGCTGACAGCGGTGCGACCGCGGCACCACCGGGACTCGGTCTGGTCGCCCCCGTGCGGGTCGACGCGTCCGGTGCGGCGACGGTGGACCTCGGGGAGGCCGCCGCCGGGCTCGTCCCGTCGGCGCGCGAGGCGCTCGCGACGCAGCTGGTCTGGACGCTGCGGCAGGTGCCGAACCTGCTCCGGCTGCAGCTGCTGGTCCAAGGGCAGCCGTTCCTGGCCGACGGTGAGGCGCTGAACGTGCGCAACGCGTTCCCGGCCGCCGATCCCCAGGGCGACCAACAGCTGGCGACCGCGGTCGTCGACGGCCGGCTGCGGGCGGTCGGGGACGCTCTGCTGCCCGCTTCGGTCAGGCAGGCGACCTCGGTGCTCGACCTGGCCGTGGACCCGCGGTCGGAGCGGGTCGCCCTGCTGGCCGGACCGGCCGACGACGTCACGCTGCGGGTCGGTGGATTCGCCGGTCCGCTGGCGACGGTCGCCAAGGGCCGAGGGCTGCTTTCACCGACCTGGGGCGACGGGACGTACGGCGTCTGGATGCTGCGTACCGGAGCCAATCCGGGGGTGCTGGTGTCGCGCGGCGGCGGCAAGCCCCAGCCTGTCAGCTTCCCCGGTCTGCCGAAGCTGGACTCGTCCGCGACGCTGCGGGTCTCGCGCGACGGCGCGCGGGTCCTGCTGGTGAGCGACGGGCAGCTGCTCGTCGCCCGGGTCGTGCCGTCCCCGGCCGGGCAGCTGCCCCGGCTCGTGGACGTGCGCCAGCTTCGGGTCAGCGGCACGGTCGCTGCCGACTGGCTCGATGCGACGACGCTCGCCGTCCTGGTCTCGGAGCTCCGGCCGCTGCTGCTGGTCTCGGTAGACGGCGTGAGCCAGGAGACCGTGAACCAGCCGCTGCAGGAGGTGCTGGCGCAGAGCGTCGCCGCCTCGGGCGACCTGCCGCTGCTGGTCGGTGCGGTGGCCGCGGTGGCGGCGGAGCCGGCGACCGCGGGGCCGGAGCTGCCGGTCGGCACCCCCAGCGCCGCGCCGTCCGGGAAGCCGACGGGCGAGCAGTCCGGCGTCCCCGCCCCCGACCCCACGCCGACCGAGGCGGCCCCCGAGGCGCGACTGTTCTCCGGACTGCCGCGTCAGGCCTTCGAGCTCAAGCTCAAGGACGCTCTCCGGCCTCGCTACCCGGGCTGAGCGGGCGCCGCACCCGGCATCGAGGACGTTGCCCCGTCCACAGGCCCGGCGCTGTCCACAGGTCTGTGCGCCTGCTGCCCGCCGGGCCGGCGGCAGGCCAGTCTGTCGCCATGGGGCGGTGGAGCGAGGACGCGAGAGCGAGCGCGGACGTCCCGGTCCGCTCGTCCGGTGGCGTCGGCGCCGTGCTCGGTGACCTCGCCGACCTGGTGCTGCCTCGAACCTGCGCCGGGTGCGGGGCATCCACCCCTGCGGCCGGCCGGGCCGGCGTCCTGTGCCCCGGCTGCCGGTTGCTGCTCGCCCGTGCGCGGCCGGCCCCGGCGAGCCCCAGCCCCCGGCCGAGAGGACTGCCGAGGACCTGGTCGGCGCTCACGTACGCCGGGGTCGTGGTCGGGCCCCTGCTCGCGCACAAGGAGCGAGGCCGGCTCGCTCTCGT
>JBBSTR010000075.1:0-10885 GCA_038235705.1 Mycobacteriales bacterium | reverse complement strand
TCGAGGGAGCCGGCGTACGTGACCGTGAAGGCCTTCTCGACCAGCAGCGGCTTGCCGGCCTCGATCGCGGCCAGGGCAACCGCGTGGTGCTGGCGGTGCGGGGTGGCCAGATAGACCGCGTCGACGTCGGGGTCGGCGAGCAGGGCGTCGACCGAGCCGTACGCACGAGGAGCCCCGAAGGCGTCGGCGAACGCCTGCGCCCGCTCGATCGACCGGCTGGCCACGGCGTGCAGCGTGCCCCCGGGGACGTGGTCGCGCAGGTCGGCGGCGACCCCGCGGGCGATCCCGCCGGGCCCGACGACCCCCCACCGGACCACGTCGTTGGTGGGAGTCATCCGAAGAGGCGGGGAAGCGTGCCCTCGTACGCCTCACGGAGGTCTGCCAGGCTGGCGGTCAGGACGTCCTGGACGTCCAGCGCGTCGCCGTCCGTGACGCCGATCCGGGTGCACGGAAGGCCTCGGGCGTTGCACATCTCGGTGAAGCGCAGCTCCTCCGAGCGGGGCACGGACACCAGCGCGCGGCCGGCCGACTCGCTCCACAGCTGCACGAACGGCGAGAGGCCCGCGGGGAGCACGACCCTTGCACCGACCCCGTTGGCCAGGGCCGACTCGACGAGCGCCTGCGCGAGACCGCCGTCGGACAGGTCGTGGGCGCTCGACACCATCCCGTCGCGGGAGCCGGCGATCAGGACCTCGCCGAGCAGCCGTTCACGCGCCAGGTCGACGACCGGCGGCACCCCGCCGAGGTGCCGGTGCTCGGCCCACGCCCACTCCGAACCGCCGAGCTCCTCCCGGGTGTCGCCGAGGAGCAGGAGCGTCTCGCCCTCCTCCTGGAACCCCATGGGCGTGCGACGGGCCACGTCGTCGAACAGTCCCAGCACGCCGATCACCGGCGTCGGGTTGATCGCGACGGTCGCCGTCTGGTTGTAGAAGCTGACGTTGCCACCGGTCACCGGGGTCGCGAGCACGGTGCAGCCCTCGGCGAGCCCGCGGGTGGCCTCGGCGAACTGCCACATCACCTCTGGATCCTCCGGGCTACCGAAGTTGAGGCAGTTGGTCACCGCGATCGGCACCGCTCCGGTGGTGGCGACGTTGCGGTAGGCCTCGGCGAGCGCGAGCTGAGCCCCGGCGTACGGGTCCAGGCGCGTGAACCGGCCGTTGCCGTCGGTCGCCAGCGCGACGCCGAGCCCGGTCTCTTCCGACAGGCGCACGACGCCCGCGTCCTCCGGCCAGGCAAGGACACTGTTGCCGAGCACGACCCGGTCGTACTGCTCGACGATCCACCGCCTCGAGCACAGGTTGGGGCTCGCGATCATCCGCAGCAGAAGCGCGTGAAGGTCCTCCGGGTGCGCGGGGATCTCGAGCGCCCGCAGGGCGTCCAGGTCCGCCGGCCGCTGCATCGGCCTGGAGTAGATCGGACCGTCGTCCGCCAGGCTGCCGGGCGGCACGTCCACGACCACTTCCCCGTGCCAGAGCACCTCGAGCCGGTTGCCCGCGGTCACCTCGCCGATCGCGGTGGCGAGCACGCCCCACTTCTGCGCGATGGCCAGGACGTGCTCGAGGTTGCGGGGCTCGACGATCGCCAGCATCCGCTCCTGGCTCTCGCTCGCCAGCACCTCGTGCGGCGTCATCGACGCCTCACGCAGCGGGACCCGGTCCAGGTGCGCCCGCATGCCCTCGCCTCCGGCCGCGCACGTCTCGGTGAGCGCGCAGGTCAGGCCGGCGCCGCCGAGGTCCTGGATCCCGGCGACGAGGTCGGCGTCGAACAGCTCCAGGCAGCTCTCGATGAGCAGCTTCTCGGTGAACGGGTCGCCGACCTGGACGGCCGGACGGTTGGCGGGGCCGTCCTCGTCGAACGTGGCTGAGGCGAGCACGCTGACCCCGCCGATGCCGTCCCGGCCGGTCTTCGCGCCGAGCAGGACCACGACGTTGCCCTCGCCGCGGGCCGCCGACAGCTGGATCCGGTCTGCCTTGAGCACGCCGAGGCACAGCGCGTTCACCAGCGGGTTGCCCTGATAGCTGGGGTCGAAGACCACCTCACCGCCCACGTTGGGAAGCCCGAGGCAGTTGCCGTAGCCCCCGATCCCCGCGACGATCCCCGGGAGCACGCGAGCGGTGTCGGGGTGGTCGGCGTCGCCGAACCGCAGCGGGTCCATCACCAGGACCGGCCGCGCCCCCATCGTCAGGATGTCGCGGACGATCCCCCCGATCCCGGTCGCCGCGCCCTGGTAGGGCTCCACATAGCTCGGGTGGTTGTGGCTCTCGACCTTGAACGTGACCGCGAGCCCCTCGCCGACGTCGACGACCCCAGCGTTCTCCCCCATCCCGACCAGCATCCGATCGCCCTTGGGGATGTCGCCGAACTGCTTGAGGTGCACCTTGCTGCTCTTGTAGGAGCAGTGCTCGCTCCACATGATCGAATACATCGCCAGCTCGGCCTGCGTCGGCCGCCGGCCGAGCACGCCCGAGATCTTCGCGTACTCGTCGTCCTTCAGGCCCAGGTCCGCGTACGGCTGAGGCTCGTCGGGGGTCTCGCGGGCGCGATGCACGGTGTCCAGCACGCGCCAGACCTTAGTGAACCGGCCTAGGGGAGCAGGTCCGAGAGCGGGAAGCGCAGGCGTACGGGCTCGTCGATCTCCACCGCGTCGGTGAACCGCCCGGTCTCGCGGTAGGACGAACCGTCCAGCGTGTACGTGACCAGCACCGGCATCTTAGGCTCGAGGCGCCAGTAGTGCGGGATCCCCACGGCGGCGTACTGCCCGGGCTTTGTGATCCGGTCGCGGGTGACGCTGGAGGGGCTCATCACCTCGACCGCCATCAGCACGTCATCCGGGCGGATGATGTCGGCACCCGTGTCGAGCAGCGACCGGCGGATGACGACTGCGTCCGGGATCCGATAGTTGTGCCGATCGAAGCCCACCCCGGGCCCGGGCAGGGCGACCCACTCCGGCGGGAGCAGGGCCTGCAGCAGCTGAACGACCTGAAGCGCGGCCCAGGAATTTCCCACCCCCTCGGGCGGGCTCACTTCCAGGCACCCGTCGACCAGCTCGTAGCGCGGACCCTCGGGCAGGTCGTAGAGATCATCGACCGTCCACCCCCCGGGCTTGGCGTACGGGAGGGCCGGGGTCGTCATGACGCTCATGGTGCTCCCTGCTGCTCGACATGTCACGAGCATGCCGCGTACGCGCCGGGTGGTGGCGTCAGGCTGTGGACAAGCCCGCCAGGCTGTGGACGACGCTGGTGAACAGCCCCAGCCCGTCGGTGCCCGGACCGGTGAGCGCCTCGACCGCGTGCTCCGGGTGCGGCATGATCCCGACGACGTTGCCCGCCGCGTTGGCGATACCGGCGATGTCGCGCAGGCTGCCGTTCGGGTTGTCGCTCTCGTAGTACGCGACCACGCGGCCCTCCGCCTCGAGGGCGTCCAGGGTGGCAGGGTCGGCGACGTAGGCCCCCTCGCCGTTCTTGACCGGCACCGTGATGCGGTCAGGGAGCCCCTGCGTCCAGGCCGTACGCGTGGAAGCGACCCGCAGCACCACGTCCTTGTTGACGAAGCGCAGCGCGGCGTTGCGGCTCAGCGCGCCGGGCAGCAGGTGAGCCTCGCAGAGCACCTGGAAGCCGTTGCAGATGCCGAGCACCGGCATGCCGTCACGAGCGGCGTCGACCAGCGGTCCCATCACCGGCGCGAACCGGGCGATCGCGCCGGCCCGGAGGTAGTCGCCGTAGGAGAACCCGCCCGGCAGCACCACCGCGTCGACCCCGTGCAGGTCGGCGTCGCCGTGCCAGAGGGGATGCGCCTCGGCGCCGGCGAGGCGCACGGCCCGCTGAGCGTCCCGGTCGTCCAGGCTGCCGGGGAAGGTCACGACTCCGATGCGCACGCGCTCAGCCTAGGTCGGGGCGAGCAGGGCGTCCTCACGCCAGCGCAGGTGCTTGCTCATCCGTACGACGTTGGTGTCGTCGCGACGCAGGAACTCGACGTCGTCCATGAGGCCGCGCATCAGCTGGATGCCGCGACCGCCCTCCGCGCCGCTGCTCGCGTCGGCGAGGCCCAGCGCGTTGCCGTCGAAGCCGTCCCCGCGATCGAGCACCTCCAGCACGCACGCGGCGGCGTCGACCCGGATGACGATCTCGTACTTGTCGCCGTCGTCGGCGTGCTCCAGCACGTTCGTGCACGCCTCGGTCAGCGCGAGCTGCAGGTCGCCGGTGACGTCCGGCTCGACCCCGAGCGTGTCGAGCGAACGAGACAGCAACCGGCGCACGACGGGCACCGAGACCTCGTCGCGCGGGAGCTCCAGGCGCAGCGTGATCTCCATGCGCCGGGTCTACCCAGGTGTGACGGTGTGGACGCGGAAGTCCTCGATGACGGGGTTGGCGAGCAACACCTCGGCGATCTTCGTGGCTTGCCGCTGCGCCTCGCCGACGTCCGCGGCCTCGACGGTCAGCGCGACGTGCTTGCCGATCCGCAGGCTCTGCGGCGCCGCGAACCCGAGGCTCGGCAGCGCGTTGGCGACCGCCTGACCTGCGGGATCCAGGATCTCGGGCTTGAGCATCACGTCGACGACGACCTCGAAGAACGGCACCCGCTGAGGCTATCGCCCTCCCCTCTTGACACCGACCGGGCGCAGCGTCCTCGCCCGCTTCCCGGCGACGGCATAAGGTCAGGCTCATGGCCTCGTACGACTACCGCTGCCGGACCTGCGACACCCGCTTCGAGGTGCGCCGGGGGATCGACGAGCCGGAGACGCCCGTGGACTGTCCGCGAGGGCACGGGTCGACGGCCCGGGTCTGGACCGCGGTCGCGGTCGGCGGATCGGGCCGGGCCACTGCCAGCGCCACGCCGGCCACGGTCGGCGGCGGCGGCGGCTGCTGCGGCGGCGGCTGCTGCGGCTGAACCGCAGACCCGCAGCGCTCAGCTGCGGCTGACGGCACCTCACGGCCTCGGCGGGCGCCCGCACGGGAGCAGCTCGCGGGGCCCGAGGACGGGCTGGCCACCTGCCCCACCGCCGTGCCCCGGGTCCCAGGGCCAGCGGCCGTCAGGGTCGGCCCAGACCAGCTGCACCGCGGAGATCTCGGCCCCGTAGAGCGCCACGCACGTCGGCAGGTGCACGTCGGGGTGCGGCACCCGGACCGCCTCGAGCCGCCACGGCCCCGCCTCCACGGTCTCGCCGGGCAGCAGTCCGGTCTCCTGCACGACATAGGCCGCGACGTGGGTCAGCAAAGCCTCGGCGACGTCCGGAGCGATCCCGGTGACGAGCAGCTCGTCGTGCCCGAGCCGGGTCAGCCCGACCGTGTAGGCGATCGCCGGACGCGAGCCGCTCGTCACCGCCTGGACCATCGCCCCGCCGTCGGGGATCAGGCTCCGGACGTGGTCGACCCACTGCTCGCGGGTCGCGTCGGGGTGGTCACAGGTCCAGCACACGGGGCCTCCAGGGTCGGTGCGGACACCCTGCCCCCGACCTCCGACAGTCCCGGGTCGGCCAGGCGCGCCACCCCCGGCACGAGAAGCGGCAGCGCGGAGGTCACCAGCATCACGACGACGGCCGTACCGAGCACCGGCCCGCGACCGAGCAGCCCTACGGCCGGCCCGACCAGCGCCAGCCCGAGCGGCAGCAGCGCCAGCGAGCACAGCCAGTCCAGGCTGATCACCCGCGCCAGCAGCTCGCGCGGCACCGCGCGCTGCAGCGCCGTCTCCCACCAGATGTTGAACGGCCCGAGCCCGAGCAGCCCGACGAACGTCGCCGCCGCGATCGTCCACACCGGCCCGCACAGGGCGAGCGCGAGCGGGGTCACGGCGTAGGCCGACAAGGCCGCGAGCCCGGCCACCCCCGGCCGCGACGGTCGCCAGCGGGCCGCGACCAGGGCCCCGAGCAGCCCGCCGACAGCACCCACCGAGAGCACCAGCCCGTACGTCGACCCCGGCTCCCCCAGGTCCCGCAGCACCAGCGGTGTCAGCACGGTGACCGGCGCGGACGCCAGGAGCAGCTGGACCGAGGACATCGCGAGGACGGCGGCGAGCCAGGGCCTTGCCCGTACGGCGGAGAAACCCTCCGCCACCTCGCTGTGCAGCCGCCGACGGGGCGCGGCCTGGAAGGCAGGCTCGGCGACCCGCACCAGGGTCGCGAGGCTGACGCCGAAGGTGGCGGCGTCGAGCGCGAACAGCGCTGCCGGGTCGAGCGCGAGCAGCAGCAACCCCGCGAGCCCGGGCCCGACGACCTGAGCGAGGAACCGCGAGGCACCGGACAGCGCATTGCCCGGCGCGAGGTCCTCGGGGTCCAGGACGGAGGGGAGCAGCGCGCCGTACGCGGGTCGGAAGAACGCCTCGCCCGCGCCCACGGCGAACACCAGGGCGGCCAGCAGGAGCACCGACGGGTCACCGACCTGCGCACCGACGGCGAGCCCGAGCACCGCGACCAGCCGGAGTGCGTCGGCGACCCGCATCATCCGCACCCGCGGCAGCCGGTCGGCCCACACCCCGCCCAGCAGCGCGAACAGCACCAGCGCGGCGAACCGGGCGGCGAGCACGAGCCCGAGGTCCGAGGCGCTGCCGCCGCGGCCGACGACCAGCGCGGCGACGGCGACCGGGAAGGCGGCGTCGCCGATCCCGCTGACGACCTGGCCGGCGAACAGCCACCGGAAGGCAGGTACGGCGAGCGGGCCCTTCACCAGCGAAGCGTAGGCACAGGCGACGCGATCAAGACCGCTGAGCGACACCGGATCGCTCACAGCTCATGATCATCCCGAACCATCTCGCGATCATGGACTCTGAGCGCCGACCGGTCGCTCGGCGACCACGATCAGCGATGCGGCTACGGGGTCGGGTCGGGCCCGTCAGCCGGGACGTTGTCAGGCGCCTTCGGCGGCCCGGCCGTGCCGGCGTTGCCGCCCTCGCTCTTGCCGCCAGGAGCGTCACCCACGGACGTGCCGCCGGGACCGATCTCGGCGCCACCGGCCGCCCCGTCGGACGCGGCTCCGGGCTGGGCCTGCGCCGCGTCGGGCTCGGCCGCACCGCCTGTCGACTGCGCCAGCTGCACGCGGTCAGCCTCAGCGGTCTCGGCAGGCGTGTCGCCCACCGGCAGCGGGCCGTCCACCAGGTCTTCGACAACGCTCGCACCCGCGCCGACCAGCGCCGGCGCCGTGACCATCGACCGGGCGAGGATCTGCGCGACGTCGAGCACCTGCACACGCTCGTCGGCGTCACCGGACTGGACCTTGGCGGTGACCGCGTCGGACAGCATGACCATGCAGAACGGGCACGCGGTGGAGATCAGGTCAGGGTCCAGGCCCAGGGCTTCGTCGGTGCGCTCGACGTTGATCTGTTTGCCGATCTTCTCCTCCATCCACATCCGAGCGCCGCCGGCGCCGCAGCAGAACCCGCGCTCCTTGCAGCGCGGCATCTCCTGCGAGAACAGCCCGGGGATCGCGGCGAGAACCTCGCGCGGCGGGGTGTAGACCCGGTTGTGCCGTCCGAGGTAGCAGGGGTCGTGGTAGGTGACCTTCTCGTCGATCGAGGTCACCGGCACCAGCGCACCGGTCTCCACGAGGTGGCTGAGCAGCTGGGTGTGGTGGATGACCTCGTAGTCCCCGCCGACCTGGCTGTACTCGTTCGCCAGGGTGTTGAAGCAGTGCGGACAGGTCGCGACGATCTTCATCCCGGGACGGCCTGCGCCGGCCTCGTTGAGGGTCTCGACGTTCTGCTGGGCGAGCATCTGGAAGACGAACTCGTTGCCGAGACGGCGAGCCGGGTCACCGGTGCAGGACTCGCCCTGGCCGAGGACGGCGAACTCGACGCCGGCGGTGTGCAGCAGCTCGGCGAACGCCCTGGTGACCTTCTTGCTGCGGTCCTCCAGCGCGCCGGCGCAGCCCACCCAGAACAGGTATTCCACGTCCTCGGGGATCTCGCCGTCCAGGATGCGCACCTCGAAGGAGAGCCCCTCGGTCCAGTCGGTACGGGCCTTGTTGTTCATCCCCCACGGGTTGCCCTTGTTCTCGAGGTTCTTCAGCATGACGCCGGCCTCGGAGGGGAACGCGCTCTCGATCAGCACCTGGTAGCGGCGCATGTCCAGGATGTGGTCGACGTGCTCGATGTCGACCGGGCACTGCTCGACGCAGGCACCGCAGGTGGTGCAGGCCCACAGGACGTCGGGGTCGATGACGCCGCCCTCTTCGGCGGTGCCGACCAGCGGGCGTACGGCCTGCTCGTGGTTGGTCCCGAGCACCCGCTCGTAACCGGACTCCGGGACCGCGTGACTGTGCGACTCCGCCATGAAGTTGGGCTCGTGGTCCTCGGGCACCTCGGCGGAACCGAGGATGTAGGGCGCCTTCGCGAACAGGTGGTCGCGAAGGTTCATGATCAACAGCTTGGGCGACAACGGCTTGCCGGTGTTCCACGCCGGGCACTGGCTCTGACACCGCCCGCACTCGGTGCAGGTCGCCATGTCGAGCATCGCTGTCCATCGGAAGTCCTCGACCTTGCCGACCCCGAAGGTGTCCTCGTCGGGGTCGGCCTCCTCCAGCTCGAGCACCTTGCCCTTGCTCATCATCGGCAGCAGCTCACCGAGCGCGTTGCGGTCGAGGGTGCGCTTGGTGAGCACGTTGAGGGGCGCCAGGAAGATGTGCAGGTGCTTGGAGTAGACGACCAGCACGAGGAAGCCGAACACGACGGCGATCTGCCCGATGACCATGACGTCTTCGAGCCGCTCGTTGAACGGCACCCCGAGCGGGGCGAGCGCCTTGGCGATGAGGTAAGAGAAGAACGGAGCAGCCTGGTTGTCCTGCCACGGGCTCACCCCGGTGTTGAGCTGGGCGGCGCGGATCCCGAACAGGGTGAGCACCACCAGGAAGATCAGGCCCAGCACCGTCCAGGCCGCACCGTTGTGGCTGCCGTAGAACCGTGAGTCGCGGTGCTTGTTGCCCGGGGCGTTCTGCAGGCGGATGATCGCGAAGGCGATCAGGCCGACCGCCACGGCGACGCCGAAGAAGTCCTCGAGGAACCCGACGACCGGGCTGTGCCCGATGAGCGGCAGCGCGAAGTCGACCTGGAACAGCGCCCCGACCGCCTCGATGATCGTCAGGATTAGGATGATGAAGCCCCAGAACACGAAGAAGTGCGCGAGGCCCGGCACGCTCCACTTGAGCAGCCGCTTCTGGCCGAACACCTCCGTGATCTGCGTCGCCAACCGCTTGGGCGCGTCGTCGAGCCGGCCGGGGCTGGGTTGGCCGGCGCTGATCATCGAGCCGAGGAAGTAGACCCGTCGACCGGCGACGGCCAGGGCCACAACGATGATCGCCAGGCCGACGACGAGCCGCACGAGCATGTGCGTTTCCACAGGGCCTCCAGCATCAGAGCAAGGTCGAGGAGCAGAGCAGTCTCGTACGAGCGCGAGCGTACGCGGGGTGACCAGAAAGTTACCCGCGGGTACGCGCTTCGTGCGTCGCCCGATCCTGCCTGACATCTTCCGGAACCGCCCTCCGGCGGAGCTCAGAAGAGCATGCGACCCAGGGACCGGAGCAAGCCGGTGACGAACAGCGTCAGCGGCAGGGCCAGCAGCAGGGCGACCACCAGGGCCAGCGCCCTGATCGCTCCGCTGGGCTTGCCGGACTCGTCACGCAGGGTCCGCAGCACGCCCCGAGGGTGGCACACCGGCCGGCCGCCCATCGCCGAGTCGGTGGAGAGCAAGCAACCTGAGCCGGGAACACTCAAGGAGAGCGGCGCCTTGTGTAAGGTGAGCGCCAGAGGCTCAACCCCACGATCCCCTAGTACGAGGAGCACCCTTCATGGCACGAGCGGTCGGCATCGACCTCGGCACCACCAACTCCTGCGTCGCCGTCCTCGAGGGCGGTGAGCCCGTGGTCATCGCGAACGCCGAGGGCGCGCGCACCACCCCGAGCATCGTGGCCTTCGCCAAGAACAAGGAGGTGCTGGTCGGCGAGGTCGCCAAGCGGCAGGCGGTCACCAACGTCGACCGCACCATCCGGTCGGTGAAGCGGCACGTCGGCACCGACTGGTCGCAGAAGATCGACGGGAAAGACTTCAACCCTCAGCAGATCAGCGCGTTCGTGCTGCAGAAGCTCAAGCGCGACGCCGAGAGCTACCTGGGCGACACGGTCACCGACGCGGTCATCACCGTGCCGGCCTACTTCTCCGACAGCGAGCGCCAGGCCACCAAGGAGGCGGGCGAGATCGCTGGCCTCAACGTGCTGCGGATCGTGAACGAGCCGACCGCGGCGGCGCTGGCGTACGGGCTGGACAAGGGTGAGACCGAGCAGACGATCCTGGTCTTCGACCTCGGTGGCGGCACCTTCGACGTGTCGCTGCTGGAGATCGGTGACGGCGTCATCGAGGTGAAGGCGACCGCGGGCGACAACAAGCTCGGTGGCGACGACTGGGACCAGAAGCTGGTCGACCACCTGGTGCGGCAGTTCGAGCTGAGCAACAACGGCCTGGACCTCACCAAGGACAAGATGGCCATGCAGCGTCTGCGCGAAGCGGCCGAGAAGGCGAAGATCGAGCTGTCAGCCAGCCAGTCGACCACGGTCAACCTGCCCTACATCACGGCGAGCCCGGAGGGCCCGCTGCACCTGGACGTCACGATCACCAGGGCCGAGTTCCAGCGCCTGACGCAGGACCTGCTCGACCGTGCGAAGAAGCCCTTCCAGCAGGCCGTGAAGGACGCGGGCGTCGGCGTCAAGGACATCGACCACGTCGTGCTCGTCGGCGGCTCGACCCGCATGCCCGCGGTCGTCGAGCTGGTCAAGGAGCTGACCGGCGGCAAGGAGCCCAACCGGGGCGTCAACCCCGACGAGGTCGTCGCGGTCGGCGCAGCGCTGCAGGCCGGCGTGCTCAAGGGCGAGGTCAAGGACGTCCTGCTGCTCGACGTCACCCCGCTGTC
>JBBSTR010000074.1:0-10927 GCA_038235705.1 Mycobacteriales bacterium | reverse complement strand
GGTCCTGGGCTGCAGGGTCCTGGGCTGGGTCGCTGTGAGTCATCGCTCCAGGCAACGCGGTTCGGGGCAGTGGGGACAGGGGCCTGCGACCCGGGCGCCGGGGACCAAAGGCCTTTCCCGCTGCCCATCGCGCTGTTCCACCAGACCGCCACGAAGCTGCGAGGCCCGCTGAGCGGCCCCTGGTGTCGGCGCTCAGGCGTCGAAGAAGCCGGTCAGCGGTGCGCGTACGCAAAAGGGTTGGCAACGCGGCCGACCGTGCCGGAGGCTGCGGGCATGACCGAGCGCTTCGTCGTCCCCGACCGCCACGACACCCGCACCGACGGCCGATGACCGGTCGTCTGGTGCACCTCGTCGAGGAGTACGCCCGTCACCTCGGGCACCTGGACCTGCTGTGCGAGGCCATCGACGGCCGCACCGGCTACTGACAGGCACGCCCGGGCGGCTTGGCGGTCGGTGGCGACGGCCCGTACGGTCCGGCGGGTGACAGGAGGGTGTCCCGACGCGCAGCGGCTGCTGACCCAGACGTCGGCGGCCCTGCCGGTCGACCTGCGCTCGGCCCTTGTGCTGGCGCCCGGCGCCTCCCTCGTCCCGGCCGCCCGGGTGCTGGACCCGGTCTGGCTGGGCGAGCAGATCTGCGGGTCGGCGCAGCTGTGGCGTACGGACGACCGCCGGGTGCTGACGACGATCTGGTGGTACTCGGCCTCGATGTGGCTCCAGATGCCTTCCCTGGCGTCGCTGCTCGTGGTCGGCCGGCCGCTGTCGCCGGGGCTGCCGGACCTGTCGCTGCACGAGCGGTCTGGCCTGTACGAGGGGGCCACCTCGACCGCGGTGCTCCAGGGTCTGCCGGAGCTGGCGGTCTCGCTGCGGGTGACCTTGGGACGGGTCGTCGAGGTGCTCGGCGAAATCGGCCGGGTGCGTACCCGGCCGCTGTGGGCGATCGCGGCAGACTCGACGGCCAACGCTCTGCTCCGGCTGGGGGTGGCGACCGGTCAGGTCGAGGTGGCCACGGCACTGGCCGTCGAGCTAGGCCGGCTGGTCGGTCCGCCGCTTCCGCTTCCGGTCTACGTCCAGGCTGGGCCGCGGCGCGCAGAGACCCGGGTCCGTCGCGCCTCGTGCTGCCTGCTTCACCTCTCGCCGGGGCTCCCGATGTGCCGGTCGTGCCCCCAGCTCGGTCCTGAGGAACGCCTGCGCTGACCTGCCGAGCGGCTCAGAGCGAGATCAGCACGACGCCCAGCACAGCGACGCCCAGCCCGGTGCGCTGGACCGGCGCGAGCCGCTCGCCGAGGACGAACCGGGCCAGCACCAGGGTCGCTGCGGGATAGAGCGAGACCAGCACCGAGCCGGTGGACAGGTCGCCGGCCCGGACGGCCAGCAGCACACCCACGTTGGCCGCGGCGTCGAGGACCCCGCTGGCCAGCGCGATCAGCCCGGTCCGTCCGCGGGGCAGCCCGAGGACCTTTCCGCGTACGGCAGCAGCCACCACGATCGTGACCGTCGCGACCCGCGCCCACACGACCGGCCAGAGCCCGGTGTCGTCGGGCGCCTGGTGGAGGCCGATGAAGAACAGCCCGAACCCGGCGCCGGCCAGCAGCGCGAGCCCGACCCCGGCCCCGAGCCCGCGTCCCCGTGCCGGTGCGTCGGGATGCCGCGGCTCGAGCCCGACCATGACGATCGCCGCCAGCGCGACGGCGACGCCGACGGCGCCGATCGCGCCCGGCCTCTCACCCTGCACGAGTCCAGCGACCAGTGGCACGGCGGCAGAGGTCAGCGCCGTGACCGGGGCGATCACGCTCATCGTCCCGACGGCCAGGCCGCGATAGAACAGGATCACGCCGACCGCTCCGGCCGCTCCGGCCAACAGGCCGGGAAGTGCGCCGGAGAACACGTCGCCGCCGACCGCGACGGCTCCGACGAGCAGCAGGAGCGTCCCGACCGGGCCGCCGAGCAGGAGCACCTGCAGGGGGTCGGCCCGTCGCGACGCGAAGCCGCCACAGAAGTCGCCGACGCCGTACGCGACGGAGGCCATCAGAGCGAGCAGGACGGCCACCCGGTCACTCTAACGACCGGCGTGCTCATCGCAGTGACCGGGCAGACTGTGCGGGTGGACGAGCTGGCGGGTGCCGTGACCGGGCTCGGGGTCCGGGTGCGGGGCGTGCGGAACGAGCGCGGCTGGAGCCTTGACGCCCTCGCGGTGCGCAGCGGCGTCGCGAAGGGCGCGCTCGTCGCCCTCGAAGGGGGGACGGGCAACCCGACACTCACGACCTTGCTGCGGGTCGCCGACGCGCTGGGCGTCTCCCTGACCAGGCTGGTGGAGGACGGTGGCGAGCCGGCCGTACGCACCTGGGCCGTGGAGCAGCAGACCGTTCTCTGGAAGGGGCCAGGCGGCAGCGTGGCCACCCTGCTCGCCGGCAGCGACGGGCCGGGCGTGCTCGAGCTGTGGCGCTACGACCTCGTCGACGGCGAGGGTCGCGCGTCAGACAGCCACGTCGCCGGGACCCGGGAGCTGGTGCACGTGCTCGCCGGACGGCTGGTGGTGGAGTCCGGCCCAGAGGTGGTCGAGCTGTCTGCGGGCGGGTCGGCGCGCCTGGCCGGCGATCTCCCGCACCGCTACGTCGGAGGCCCGGGCGGCGGCACCGGCCTGGTCTGCGTGAGCCTGCCGGGCCCGGTCTGAGGCCTCGCTACCGGCAGAGGGCCGCTCGGGGGACGCACGCCAGCGGCGGGCAGTTCTGCGTCCACCTCGAGAGACAAGAAGCGGGGCCGTACGCAAGAAGCCCGGGATCGGAGGGGCGCGCCCGGCCCGTTCCGTGAGACGCATCGAGGTGGACGCAGCCGCACCCGCGAGCGGGGGCGGCACAGGACGGCTGGCGGGCTGTGGTGGGCTGACGAGCGTGACTGCTGTGCTGTTCGCTCTGCTGACCGCGCTCTGTTACGGCGTGGGCAACTACATCGGGCCGCTGGTGACCCGCAGCAACCCGCTGATCGGCGTGCTACTCGTCGGGCAGACCGTCGGGATCGTGCTGGCAGGCGTGTTCCTGGTGGCCGTCGGGACAGAGGCCCCCGACCGCACCCACCTGGTGCTGGGTCTGCTCGCCGGGGTCTTCAACGCGGTGGCCCTGGCCACGTTCTACTCCGCCGCGTCGATCGGGCCCATGACCATCGTCGTGCCTCTGGGTGCGACCGGCGGGGTGGTCCCGGTCCTGGTCGCGATCGTGAGCGGGGAGCGGCCGTCGACGCTGCAGCTGGTCGGCATCCCGCTCGCGATCGCCGGCGTCGTGGTGGCGGCGCTGCGTCAACGGGTCCCGATCCCGTCCGCCGCCGGACCGCTCGTCCCCGGGAGGCCGCCCGCGCACGCCACGCCGGAGGTGATCGGGCTGTCGATCCTGTCCGCCGTCGGGTTCGGGCTGTTCCTGACCTTCCTCGGCAAGGCCACCGCCCCCGACCCGGCGTGGTCGATCTTCACCAGCCGGGCCTCCGTGCTGGCCTGCACGGTGGCCTACTTCCTGGTCAGGCGTCCTGACGTCAGGATGTCCCGGGCCTCGGTCACCAGGGCGGTCGTCCCGGGCGTGCTGCTCGTGGTCGGCACCGCGTCCTACGCCCAGGCCACCACGCAGGGCCTGGTCAGCGTCGTCGCGGTGCTGGCCACGCTGTCCCCGGTGGTCACCGTCGGGCTCGCGGTCGTGCTGCTCGGGGAACGGCTGGCGCGGCGACAGCAGCTCGGGGTGGCCACGGCACTGGTCGGCATCGTGCTGCTGGCAGGCGGGTGAGCATCCGGCGGGTCATCGTCGGCACACGCGGGTAAGGCCGACCTACCGACTCCAGGAGGCCTTCGTGTCCAGCCCGATCCGCAAGCTCGCCCGTCCGCTCGTGTCCGGACTCTTCGTCACGACCGGCGTGAACGCCCTGCGCAACAGCGACTACCAGGTGCAAGCCACCCGGGACGCGGGTCTGCCCAACCCCGAGCAGCTCGTGCGGGCCCATGCCGTCGGCAACATCGTCGGTGGGTTCGCGTTCGCGACCGGCCGGCTCCCTCGGATCGCCGCGCTCGGCCTCGCGGTCAACCTGGTCCCCACCACCTACGTCGGGCACGCGTTCTGGAACGCCGAGGGCCAGGAGAAGCAGGGCCAGCAGATCCAGTTCTTCAAGAACCTGTCGATCCTCGGCGGTCTGCTCCTGGCCGTCGCCGACACCGGCGGTCGCGAGTCCGTCACGCACGCGGCCGGACGGATCGCCGGGGACGTGTCCTCCTCGGCCCACGACAAGGCGGAGAAGGCGTCCCGCAAGGCGCGGCGCAAGAGCAAGCGGGCCGACAAGCTCGCGGACCGGGCCCGCTCGGAGGCCGACCGGATCGGGAAGATGGCGGCCAAGCACGGCAAGGCCGCGCAGAAGGAAGCCGCCAAGCAGGCCAAGGTCGCCCGCAAGCAGGGTGGGAAGAAGGCGGGCGAGCTGTCCGCGGTCGCCGGCAAGAAGGCCGGTGAGCTGGGCAAGCAGGCACAGAAGAAGGCGTCCGAGCTGCAGGACGACCTCGCGACGCGGGCCGCCGCCGTCGGTTGACCGCCGGGCTCCGGCCCGAACGAGCCCGCACAGCAGAACGGCCCGTCCCGGGAAGGGACGGGCCGTTCGTGCGTGCGGCTCAGTACACGTCGCGCGGCGGGACCTCGCGGTCGCGGATGACCTCACGGTCCCGCACCACCGGTCCGGTCGTGCGCTGGTACAGGTAGAGCGTGAACGCGAGACCGATCAGGCCGGCGCCGATCAGGATGTAGCCGACGACCGCGATGTCCAGGCCGTTCACCGTCGCGCTCACGGCGAAGGCCAAGACTGCACCTACCGCGATCAAGAAGACACTGACGCCGATTCCCATGGGTTTCCTCCAGACGAGCACCACACGGTCGCGCGGGCTTCACGGTGGGTTACCCGATCAGCCCGCTCGCACACGGGCCGTCCGCGATCAGGGAGTCACGAAGACCGGCCGGTTGCTCGGGGTGTAGACGACCAGCCGCCCGTCAGCAAGGGTGACGAGCCGAGAGCCGGCGACCCTGGTCCGGGTCTGGAAGCGCGGCACGACGGTCTCCGGGCCGGTGTAGACGTACTGCACGAAGTTGCCGTCCCGCTGCATCACCGCGACGCCGGCGCCGCGCGCTCCGGTGCTGAACGTGGCCCGCCCGCCGCGGTAGACGACCAGGTTGCCGTCGGTCCCGTAGCGCAGCGAGGTGTCGCCGGCGACCCGCTGGTCACCGGGCAGCAGCGCGATCCCCGGCTCGACGGTGCTGCTGGTCCACGCCGAGTTGTAGAGGGAGGTCGCGGACACGTCGCCCTCGTAGCGGGTGACCGCCAGCTCGCGGTCGAAGACGCCGAGCTCGACGTCGACGTCGGCGGGAGCGGCCGAGCGGGTCGAGAACAGGGCCGTGCCGTCCGCGCCGTACACCACGCCGTTGCCGTCGTTCTGGAAGATCAGCCCGACGCCGCGGTTGCGGGTGTTGCTGGAGAACCGCACCGTGCTGCCCGTGTAGAGGACCAGGTTGCCGTCGGTCTGCATCTCCAGGCGCGTGCCGTCCCGGCTGTCCATGCGCTCGCCGGGCAGCAGCGTGCCGCCCCGCTGCAGCACCTGCGGGTCGTTCGTCTGGAAGCTGTAGGTGAACTGACCGCCGTACGCGACGAGGTTGCCGTCGTCCTGCATGATCAGCGCCTGGCCGACGCTGCCGGCCGTGTCGCTCTGCACGATCACGCTGTCGTCGGGGCCGTAGAGCACGATGTTGCCGTCGGTCTGGAAGACGTAACGCGTGCCCTGCGGGCCCTGGCCGAGGATCGTGTCGTAAGGCCGGGGGTTGAGGCTGTTCGGCGCCTTGCGCAGAACCAGCCGTCCGCTCTGGCCCATGAGCAGCGACCAGCGGCCGTTGGTGGACATCAGCTGCTGACCGGGCTCCAGGGTCTGGCCGCGCTGCAACGCACGGCCGACCGTCTGCTCGCTCTGGTCGGCCCGCTGGGGCGTGGCTTGGCGGGCGCCCAGCGCCTTTGTCAGGGGCGTGCGCCCTGCGTCGAGGCTCTGCCGGGCCTTGAGCACCGACGGGGCCGGGCTGTCCTGCGTGGTCGAGGCCGTCGCGGGAGCGGCGCTCAGCAGGCCTGCCCCGAGGGCGGCGGTGAGCAGGAAGGGGGCAAGTCGGGAGGCGCGAGACATGGCTTCTTGTTAGCACCCGGCGCGCGGCGGCGCGGTCAGGTGGGTGGCAGGAAGGCGTCGAGCACCTCGCGGGCGGCGAGGGCGGGGGTGATCTGCCCGTCCCGTACGCGTTGCTCGAGGTCGGCCCGCAAGGGTCGCACCGAGGAGTGCAACCGGTCCAGCAGCTGGTCACGCACCAGGGCCCAGGTCCAGTCGACCTGCTGCTGCGCGCGTCGCGCGTCGCTCGCCTGAGAGGCCCCGTGACGGACCACCGCGTCCCAGACCTCGTCGAGCCCGTCGCCGGTGAGCGCCGAGCAGGTCAGCACCGGCGTCACCCAGTGCCCCGCTTCCGGCTGCCCGATCAGTCTCAGTGCCCCGCCGAGCTCGCGGGCCGCGGACTGCGCCTCGCGCTTGTGGTCCCCGTCGGCCTTGTTCACCGCGACCACGTCGGCCAGCTCGAGCACGCCCTTCTTGATCCCCTGCAGCTGGTCGCCGGTGCGGGCCAGAGCGAGCAGCAGGAACGTGTCGGTCATCTCGGCGACCACCGTCTCGCTCTGCCCGACGCCGACGGTCTCGATCAGCACCACGTCGTAGCCCGCCGCCTCCATCACCACGATCGCCTCGCGGGTGGCCGCGGCAACCCCGCCGAGCGTGCCGGCGGTCGGCGAGGGCCGGATGAAGGCGTCCGGGTCGACGGACAGGTGGGCCATGCGCGTCTTGTCACCGAGGATGCTGCCGCCGTGCCGCCCGCTGCTCGGGTCGACCGCAAGCACCGCGACCCGGTGGCCGGTGGCGGTCAGTCGGGTGCCGAGGGCGTCGATGAAGCTGGACTTGCCTACCCCTGGCACCCCTGTGATGCCGACCCGGCGAGCCTTCCCGGCGTACGGCGTGAGAGCGATCAGCAGCTCCTGCGCCCGCTCCCGGTGGTCCGGCCGGGTGGACTCGACCAGCGTGATGGCCCGGGCCACCGCACTACGTCGACCCGCCAGCACGCCCTGCTCGAGCTGCGCGACCTCGGGCCCGAGCTGCGCAACCTCGGGCTCGAGCTGCGCGACCTCGAGCTGCGCGACATCCGGCCCGACGCTCACCCGTCCGAACCTACCGGGCGGGCGCCGACCCGGATGCTCCTACGCGTCGACCCGGTCGTCGACCGGCGGGTCGTCCAGCAGCGTGCCGGCGCGGTACTCCGCGAAGTAGCTCTTCATCTCCCGCTTCACGACCGGCAGCAGGAGGTAGACGCCGGCCAGGTTGACGAAGGCGCAGAGGAACAGCATCGCGTCGGCGAAGTCCAGGACCTGTCCGAAGTTGAGCACCGACCCGATCACGACAAACGTGCAGAAGACCAGCTTGAAGGTGAGCTCAGAGCCGGGGCTGCGACCGAACAGCGTCGTCCAGGCCTTGAGTCCGTAGTAGCTCCAGGTCAGCAGGGTCGAGAAGGCGAACAGCGCCACGGCCAGCGCCAGCACGTTCGGGAACCAGGAGACGACCGACTCGAAGGCCCCGGAGGTGACCACGACACCGTCGGGCACGTCTCCGCCGGCCTCGACCGCGGCGCGCCCGTCGAGCCAGACCTGCGGCCGGGCGATGACGATGGTGAGCGCAGTCATGGTGCAGACCACGACGGTGTCGATGAAGGGCTCGAGCAGGGCGACGAAGCCCTCGCTGACCGGACGACGGGTCTTGGCGGCGGAGTGCGCGATCGGGGCCGAGCCCAGGCCGGCCTCGTTGGAGAACGCGGCCCGCTGGAACCCGATGATGAGGACGCCGAGGAACCCGCCTGCGACGCCTTCGCCGGTGAACGCTCCGCTGAAGATGTCGCCGACGGCGGAGGGGACCGCGCCGGCGTTGCTGATGATCACGATGAGGCAGGCCAGCACGTAGATCAAGCCCATGGCCGGGACGAGCCGGCCAGTGACGTTCCCGATGGACTTGATCCCACCCAGGATGACCACCCCGACCAGCACCGCGAGGGTGAGGCCGAACAGCAGGGCGGCCGCGTCGCTGGCGAGGAAGCCGTCGTCCCCGCCGGTGACGTTCCTGGCCTGGGCGTAGGTCTGGTTGGCCTGGAACATGTTGCCGCCAGCGAGGCCGAACGCGGTGATCGCCACCGCGAAGAGCCCGGTCAGGAACTTGGCCGGCATCTTGCCGAAGCGGGCGAAGGCGATCGGCAGGTAACGGAAGGGACCGCCGCTGACGGACCCGTCCTCGTGGACCTCGCGATATTTCACGCCCAGCGTGCACTCGGCAAACTTGGTCGCCATCCCCAGCAACCCGGCGACGATCATCCAGAACGTCGCGCCCGGGCCACCGACCGTCACGGCCACGCCGACACCCGCGATGTTGCCGAGCCCGACGGTGCCCGAGACGGCGGAGGTCAGGGCCTGGAAGTGCGAGATCTCGCCCGGGTCGGTCGACTTGCTGAACTTGCCGCGGATCACCTGGAGCGCGATCTTGATCCCGCGGACCTGGATGAAGCCGAAGTAGACCGTGAGGATGATCGCGGCGGCGACCAGCCAGAAGACGACGATCGGACGAGGGGTCCCGTTGATCGGCACCTCGAAGAAGATGATCTTCGTCGCGACGGTGTTGATCGGCTCGAAGACGGTGTTGATCGCGTCTTCGACGGACTTGAGGGCACCCCCCTCGGCGGCGAGCGTCGTCAAGGGGTCTGTGGCGGAGATCATGCTGCACTAGACCGGAGAGGCCCGGTCCGTGCAAGCCCCATGTCCGTGAAATGCCCGGATGCGGCAAAAATTTCCGGCCGAGCCACCTCACTGACTAGCACGGCGGTTATGACAGATGCCTGAATGGTTGGGGTCTCCGGCTGGGTCGTTCGCAGCCTCCTCCGCAGTCGAGGGCCGGAGCCTCGCCAGCGTCGTCACCCGGGGGTACGTTGCCCAGCGTCCGTATGACCCGTGTCACAGGAGGCCCCGTGCTCCCACGCAGACTGGCGAGATCCCTAGCTTTGACGACGACCGTGGCGATGCTGCCTGTCGGTCTAGCGACCATGACGGCGCAGGCCGCAGCCCCGCCGACAGTGGTCCGCAGCGCGGCGTACAGCGCGGACATCGCCTGGACCGATCACGGCGTCCCGCACATCACGGCGGCCGACATGGGCAGCCTCGGGTTCGGCAACGGTTACGCCGCCGCCCGCGACAACGTATGCATCATCGCGGACCTGATCCTCACCGTCGACGGCCTCCGCACCAAGACGCTCGGGGTGACGCAGCAGAACGTCGTCAGCGACGCCTTCCAGGGCTACATCCGTCAGTCGGGGATCGTCCCGGAGCTGCTGTCGCACGGTCCGGACGACCCGATCCCGGGGCCGACGGCCGAGGCCCGGCAGATCATGGCCGGGTTCGCGTCGGGCTACAACCAGTGGCTCGCCGAGCAGGGTGGCGCGGCCGGGATCTCCGACCCGACCTGCAAGGGCAAGAGCTATGTGCGGCCGATCACCGCGCTGGACGTCTGGCGTCGGTCCTACGACTCGGTCCTGCGCGCCAGCAGCGGAGCGCTGCAGTCAGCGATCGTCGGCGCCCAGCCGCCGGCCGCCAGCCCCCCCGTCAAGGGTGACCCGCCGCGCGTCCCAGGTGGGGCACAGGCCGCGGCGCTCGCCTCCCTGACCGAGTCGTTCGCGACCAGCGCGAGCAACCAGAGCGAGCCGGCGGGCAGCAACGCCTACGGCCTCGGGGCCGGCGCGACGGTCAGTGGCAACGGCATCTCGCTCGGCAACCCGCACTTCCCGTGGAACGGCGGCGACCGGTTCTGGCAGGCCCACCTGACCATCCCCGGTCAGCTCGATGTGCAGGGCAGTGCCCTGATGGGCACGCCCGGCATCCAGATCGGCTTCACCCAGGGCGTCGCGTGGAGCCACACGGTCTCGACCGGGCAGCGGTTCGCCATCCGGGCGCTCAAGCTCGGACCCACGCCCACCTCCTACGTGGTGGACGGGGTCACCAAGCAGATGAAAGCCACGAAGGTGGCAGTGCCCGGCGGCCCGCCGCAGACGGTCTGGAGCACCGAGTTCGGTCCGATGGTGATCCGGCCCGATCTCGGGCTGACCTGGACGGACAAGACCGCTTTCGCCTTGCAGGACGCGAACGCTGACAACATGCGCTCGATCGACACCTGGAACGCGATGGACCGGGCGCAGAGCGTCTCGGAGCTGATGGCGGCGCAGGACAAGTACCAGGGCGTCCCGTGGGTCAACACCACCGGTGCGGACAGCAAGGGCAACGCGGTGTACGCGCAGAACTCGGTCGTCGTCGGGGTCACGGACGCGCTCGCCGCGGCCTGCATCCCGCCCGGCCCTCTGACGGCGCTGTTCCAGGCCAGCGGCACCGCGGTGCTGGACGGCAGCCGCTCGGCGTGCGACCCCAAGGGTGACGCGTCTGCGCGGGTGCCGGGGATCCTCGGACCGGACCAGCTGCCGGTGCTCATCAACAAGACGTACGTGACGCAGTCCAACGACAGCCACTGGCTGTCCAACCCCGACACGCCGCTGACCGGGTTTGCCCGGGTGATCGGCGACGAGGGGACGGCGCGCAGCCTGCGGACCCGGCTGGGCATCAAGCAGGTCCAGCAGCGGATCGCGGGCACCGACGGTCTGCCGGGCACGAAGTTCACGGTCGACTCGCTCAAGCAGGTCATGTTCGGCGACCGGCAGTACGGCGGGGAGCTGACCCGGGACGCGCTGGTGGCGCTGTGCCGGGCCACCCCGACCGCCAAGGCCGCCGACGGCCGCGACGTGACGCTCGCCCCCGCTTGTGACGC
>JBBSTR010000073.1:0-10966 GCA_038235705.1 Mycobacteriales bacterium | reverse complement strand
GGGCCTCGTGCGGCCAGGCCCGGGTCGGCGCCCGGGTCGGTCGTCGAGGGCGAGGTCACGCCCTGATGATGCCAGTGATCAGTAGACCAGGGCCTGCGTTCCGTCCTCCAGCGCTTCGCTGACGAAGACGGCGGCGCCGGCGATGCGTACCCCGGGAAGGAGCTGCTCCGGGGTGATGTCACGACGTGTGGCGCACTGGGTGCAGAGGGTGAGAGTCCCGTGGGCGAGCACGTCGTCACGCAGACCCTGCAGCGGCGGGCTGTGCTGCAGCTCGAACTTCTCCGCCCGACCCGGCAGCGCCAGCCAGGCGGCTTCGCCGGTGAGCCAGAGCGACACCGGCACGCCGGAGAGCGCAGCGACGGAGCTGACCGTGAACGCCTGGGCGCAGCGTTCGGGCGCGTCGGTCCCCGCGGTCGCCTTCACCAGCAGGGTGCGGGACATCTGGCTAACCTAGGCCCCATCACATCGACGAGAGGCGTCCCGTGCTCGAGATCTTCTACACCAGCCTGCTGGTCATCGTCGCCGTGTTCATCACCTGGTTCTCGGTCTACGTGGTCTACAAGCTCTACAACGGTCAGCGCTGACTCTCCGCGGGTGACGGGGAGCGGGCTCGCCGCTTAGCATCCCCACATGGACTTCACGATCACCGCCGAGCAGACCGCGCTGTATGACTCGATGCGCCGGCTCGCCCGAGAGGTCGTCGCTCCAGGCGCCGCGGACCGTGACCGTGACGGCACCTGGGACCCGGACGTCTGGAAGCAGCTGGCCGCAGCCGGCGTGGCCGGGATGCCGATCCCCGAGGAGCTCGGCGGGTCCGGTGGGTCGCTGATCGACACCTGCCTGGTCGGTGAGGCGCTCGCCGAGGGCGGCCAGGACGGCGGGCTCGGGCTCTCGCTCGGCGCGCACTGGGTGATCGGGTCGGTGCCGATCTGGCTGCACGGCACCGACGAGCAGAAGGCCCGCTGGCTGCCGGGGCTCTGCGACGGGTCTCTGATCGGCGCGTGGGCGAGCACCGAGCCCGAGGCCGGCTCGGACGCCGGTGCGCTGCGTGCGACGGCCCGCCTGGACGGCGAGCACTACGTGCTCGACGGCACGAAGATGTTCATCACCAACGGCCCGATCGCCGATGTCTGCACGGTGCTCGCGGTCGGCCCCGAGGGCCCTACGGCCTTCATCGTCGACACGAGCAACCCCGGCTTCACCGTCGGGCGTGAGCTCGACAAGATGGGCTGCCGGTCCTCCCCGACCGCCGAGATCGTGCTGCGGGACTGCCGGGTGCCGGCCGACTGCGTGCTCGGCACCCCAGGCCAGGCGCTCTGGCAGATCGCTTTCGAGTGCTTCGACTGGGAGCGCACCGTGATGCTCGCCAGCTCGATCGGCGCGATGCGTGCGGGCCTGGACGGCTGCCTCCGCTACGCCAAGGACCGGCAGCAGTTCGGCAAGCCGATCGCCCACCACCAGGTGATCGCGCACAAGCTCGCCGACATGGAGATCAACTACCAGGTGTGCCGCAACGCGGTCTACAAGGCGGCGTGGCTCAAGGAGAACGGGCACGAGCACATGGTCGAGGCCTCGGTCGCCAAGGCCCTGGTCGGCAAGCTCTCGGTGGAGAACGCCCTCGAGGCGGTGCAGATCCACGGCGGCTACGGCTATCTCCGCGACTTCCCGGCCGAGCGCGGGCTCCGGGACGCCAAGCTGGTCGGCATCGGCGGCGGGACCACCGAGATCCAGAAGATGATCATCTCGCGGGCGATCCTCGCCTGAGCGAGCCGGAGGCGCTTCTGGGATGCTCTTTCGGGTGAGCACCCCGGCAACCCACCCCTCGCTCGAGCACCTCGCGTTCCTGATCGGCACGTGGGAGGGCGTCGGCGCGCTGGCCGACGAGGTGCCGTTCCTGGCGCAGGTGTCCTTCCTGAACGACGGTCGGCCGTTCCTCACCTATACGGGTCAGACCTGGCTGATGGACGAGACCGGACGTCCTGGTCAGCCGGTCCGGACGGAGTCCGGGTTCTGGCGGCCCGGCCCGCAGCCGCGTGACGTCGAGGTCGTCCTCACCCAGCCCGAAGGGGTCGTGCAGGTGCTGGTCGGGTCCGTGGCGTTCCGCAAGATCGAGCTGGTCAGCGACCTCGTCGCGCGCACGGCGACCGGCCGTCAGCTCACCGGGTCCACCCGGCTCTACGGCGGGGTCGAGGACGACCTGGCGTACGTGGTGGAGGAGGCGGCCGACGGTGAGCCCCTTGCCCCGGTCCAGGCGGCGCGGCTGTCCCGCCTGCCGGACTGACCCAACCTCCCGGCCCCGGCACCGCCTCCCTGCGGTCCGGACAGCAGACAGCCCCCGGGCATTCTCTCCGAGGAGAGAGTCGGTCGGACGAGTCCGACGCCCGGGGGCTGGGTGCCTGCCGTGGATTCGCCGGCGCCGTAGTGGCGCTGGTGGTCCTGCAGCCTTGCTACGGCGTCCTAGCGGACAGCCACCTCACACGTCCGATGGGATATCAAAGTCTCGGACCACCTCCTCTCTTGTGTACGAAGACCATAAGCCGGTCGGCGGCAGGCGTCCACCGGTATCTCCGGGGCAGGAACGACGACGTGATCGACCACCCGGCGAGGCGCCAGAAGACCTTCGAGACAGCCGGGGTCACGGTCCTGCTGGACGTGGGGGCGAACGAGGGCCAGTTCGCCGCCCTGGTGCGTGAACGCGGCTTCACCGGCCGGATCGCCAGCGTCGAACCGGTCCCGGAGGCGTACGAGGCCCTGGTCCGTGCCCGCGCCGGGGACGCCTCCTGGACCGGCGTGCACGCCGCGCTCGGGGCGCAGGCGGGGACGCTGCCGATGACGGTCACCACCGACACCCGGTGCTCCTCGCTGCTGCCGGTCGGCGCGATCGCCGGCTACATCCCGGTCGCCGCCCCGGCCCGGACGATCGAGGTGCCGGTGGAGCGGCTGGACGCGTTGTGGGGCGGGCTCGTGCGTACCGGCGACGTGGTCGCGCTCAAGATCGACACCCAGGGGTACGAGGTGCGCGTGCTCGACGGCCTCGGTGACCGGCTGGCAGAGGTGGCGGTGCTGGAGGTCGAGCTGGCGCTGCTGCCGCTCTACGAGGGTGGCAGCTCGCTGGAGGCGCTGCTGCCCCGGCTGACCGCGGCCGGTTTCGGGGTGGTCAGCCTCGACGACGGCCACGTCGACCCGGCGACCGGCCAGGTGCTCGACGTCGACGTGCTGATGCGCCGCCGGTACGCCGCGGGCAGTCTCCGGCGTTGGTGATCTTCGGGCCGAAACGCCAGCCAAGATCACCACTTTCTATGACGTGACCAGCCGCTCGAAAGCCTCGCGCAGGTGGGCGGTCACCGGGCCGACGGACAGTCGCCGGTCGTCGAGCCGGACCACCGGAGTCACGCCGCGGATGCTGCTGGCCATGAGCAGCTCGTCCGCCGTGAGCAGGTCGTGCAACGTCCCGCGGCGCAGCTCCGAGCCGGTCAGCCCGTGCAGGACCTCAGCCGTCGTCCCCGGCAGGATCCCGACCTCGTCGGGCGGCGGTGAGCAGAGCACGCCACCGGTCACCCACATCACGGTGGACGTCGGGCCCTCCAGGACCTGGCCGTCTCCGCTGACGAACACCGCGTCGTTCGCGCCCTGGGCGACCGCGAAGCGCTGGGCAGCCATGTTCACGGCGTACGACGTGCTCTTCACCCCGGCCAGCTGCCACGGCTGCCGCCGTGCCGCGACCTCCCCACCGAGCTGCAAGGTCAGCACCTCCAGGGTCTCCGGGCGGGAAGGCATCGGGGTCACCAGTGCGAAGGCGACGCCGCCGCGGGTGCAGACGATCCGCAGCACCCCGTCCGGCGGCTCCCAGGCTCGGGCCGCGCAGGTCACCAGGGCGTCGAGGCCTTCGGGGACCGGCATCGCCAGCCGCTCGGCGCTGACCGCGAGCCGCGCGAGGTGCCGGCCGGCGAACGCCGGGCGCGAGGCGCCGATCCGAACGGTCTCGAACACCGACTCGCCCCGCAGCAGCCCGGGGTCATCGGCGGTGATCAGGGGGCTGGCGGGGTCCCGCAGCTCGGGGCCCGTAGGGGTGAGGACGGCCAGGACGGTCACGCCGCGAGGTTACTGTTGGGTATGGGCCATCCGGCGGTCGGGAGCGACTGGAAGAGCGAGCTGCGCAGCCGTGGTTACCGGCTGACGCCTCAACGGCAGATGGTGCTCGAGGCGGTCGGAAGGCTCGGGCACGGCACTCCGGAGGCGATCGCCGTCGCGGTCCAGGAGCAGGCTGCCGGCGTCAACATCAGCACCGTCTACCGCACGCTGGAGCTGCTGGAGCAGATCGAGCTCGTCCGGCACAGCCACCTCGGCCACGGCGCCCCGACGTACTCGATCGCGTCCGACCACGAGCACGTGCACCTCAAGTGCCGCGACTGCGGCAACGTGGAGGAGGTCGACCCGGCGCTGTTCGTGGGCACGGTGGCGGCCCTGAAGGAGCAGCGCGGCTTCACCGTCGATCTCGGGCACTTCGCGGTCTTCGGTCGGTGCCGGGAGTGCACCGCCCGCCTCGAGGAGGCCTGACGTGCTGGCCAGGCCAGGAGCGGTCGCGGCTGACGGCATCGACGCCGGGGTCGCCGCCCACTACGGCGACCCCTACCGCGAGCAGGCCCGCCTCGCCGCAGGAGAGGCGGTCGTGGACCTGTCCCACCGCCCGGTCCTGGAGGTCCGCGGCCCCGACCGGCTCACCTGGCTCAACGACCTCACCTCCCAGGAGCTGCGGTTCCTGCTGCCAGGCGTCCCGACCGACGCGCTCGTGCTCTCGCCGCAGGGCCACGTCGAGCACCACCTGCAGCTCGTCGACGACGGCGCGGCGGTCCGCATGCACCTGGAGCCCGGCTCCGACCTGCAGGCCTGGCTGGACCGCATGCGCTTCATGCTGCGCGTCGAGGTCTCCGACGTCACTGCCTCTTGGGCGGTGCTCGGGACCGCCTCCGGCTGGGACCTGATCCCGCGCGGGGAGCTTGCCGGCGTTGGTGAGGTCGCGGGCGTCATGGCGTACGAGGCCCTCCGCGTCGCCGCCCGCCGCCCTCGCCTCGGGCTGGACACCGACCACCGCACGATCCCGAACGAGACCCCGTGGCTGACGTCCGCCGTGCACCTGGCGAAGGGTTGCTACCGCGGGCAGGAGACCGTCGCCCGGGTCGCGAACCTCGGCCGGCCGCCGCGCACCCTGTCGCTGCTCCACCTGGACGGCTCGGACTCCGAGCTGCCTCAGGTCGGGGCGGACGTCATGCTCGACGGTCGCGTCGTGGGCCGCTGCGGCACGGCGGTGCGTCACCACGAGGACGGGCCGCTTGCCCTGGCGCTGGTCAAGCGGCAGGTGCCGCTCGATGCCACCCTCGGCGTCGCGGGGCCGGACGGGCCGATCGCTGCGGCGCGGGACGACGAGCCGGCGGACGAGGCCCCCCGTACCGCACGGCCGGAGCTCATGCGCTTCCGCTGACCGCTGACCGCTGACCGCTGAGCCGTGGGCCGTGGGCCGTGGGCCGTGGGCCGTGCGCCGTGGGCCGGGGGTTGTGGGTCGTGGTTCGTGGGCTGTGGGTCGTGCGCCGTGCGCCGTGCGCCGCTCGAACAAGAGCCGTGCGAGAGTGCGGGCCATGACGTCCCCTGCTGCTCGCGCCGTCGCCGCCTGGCACGGCTACATGGAGAAGGCTGTCGCCGGTCCGACCCCTGAGGTCGCGGCCGCGCTCGACGCGCTGCTCACCGACGACGTGGTCTTCCGCTCCCCGGTCGTGTTCACCCCGCAGGAGGGGCGAACCAAGACCCGTAGCTATCTGCTCGCGGCCCTCGCTACCCTGAACGCCCCCGAGGCAGGGTTCCGCTACGTCCGCGAGGTGGTCGGAGACCGTGACGCGGTGCTCGAGTTCGAGACCACCCTCGACGGGATCCTGGTCAACGGCGTCGACCTGATCAAGGTGGACGAGGACGGGCTGATCATCGACTTCACCGTCATGGTGCGGCCGCTCAAGGGCGTCAACGCCATCCACGCCTCGATGGGCGCGATGCTCGCCTCGATGGCCCCGCCTGCCTGATCCCCTCCGCCTGGAAGATCAACAGGCGCCGGTCGTCGTGACACGCCGGCGCGTCACGACGCTTACCCCCTGTTGATCATGGGGGGCCTCAGGATGGCGGCGTGAGACGCAGACGTCGACTCCGCTGGTGTGGCCCGCCGAGGGGGTGGTCCTGGTCGGTCCGGGTGCCGGGTGGGGCGGCCTGGGGACGCCGGGTGGGGCGGCCTGGGGACGCCCGGGTGGGGCGGCCTGGGGACGCAGTGCCACGTTGCGAGGCGCCCGTGCAGCATCCGGGACGCGCCAGAGCTGCGGCATCCACCGGACGCCCTCGCGTAGCTGTCCGGCGGCCCGCCGGGGCCTGGTCGCGGGTGGGACTGCGTCCACCTCATCCCTGACGCGGGCATGTCCCGGCGGAGAGCAGCCTGTTTGCTGGGCACAGCTGGACCTCGGCGGGCTCCGGGCGCTGAGGTGGACGCAGAAGCACCCGCACCGGGTGGAGCGAAGCGCGGCCCGGGCTCTGAGCTTCGGACGCGCGAAAGCTCAGTCGAGCAGGTGTTCCGCGCGCAGCCAGGCCTCGGTGCGCCGCATCCCGTCGTCGAGCCCGACCTCCGGTGACCAGCCCAGGACTCGCAGCGCCGCGGCGATCGAGTAGGAGCCGGGGTGCGTCACGTACTCCAGCGTCCGCCGCGACATCGGGGGCTCGCGCCGCAGGACGCCGAACAGTGCTTCGACCACCGGCGCCGCCGCGCGGGCGACGACCGGCGGGACCGAGCGCAGCGGCACCCCGGCCATCCGCGCGTAGTGCCCGAAGAACTCCCGTGGCGTGACCCCCCGCGAGCCGGCGAGGTGCAGCACCTGACCGGAAGCCGCCTCGACGGTCCCGGCGAGCACGACGCCGCGCGCGACGTCCTCGGAGAACACTGGCGACAACACGCCACAGCCCCCGTCGACCAGCGCGAACGCGCCGGATCGCAGCTGCGCCACCGGCCGTACGGTCCAGGGCTGGGAACGCGGACCGTAGATGTCCCCCGGCCGTACGACGACCGCCCGCACCCGACCGGCAGCGTGCGCCGCCACGACCAGGTGCTCGGAGCTGATCTTGGTGTCGGTGTAGGGGTTCCCGGTCGGCGTGACCGGGCCGGTCTCGAGCACCCCGTCCGCGGAGTGCGACCCGTGCACGACGATCGAGCTGAGGTGTACGAGCCGGCCGACGTCCGCGCAGGCCTCGACGACGAGCCCGGTGAGCCCGACGTTGAGCCGCCGGAAGTCTCGCGCTCGACCCTGCTCGCCGACCTTGGCGGCGGTGTGCACGACGAGATCCGCGCCGGCCAGCAGCCGCGCAGCCGCACCCGGCGCGGTGAGGTCGGCCGTCACCTGCGTGAAGCCTGCCGACGGGAGCGGCCGGAGGTCGACGCCGGTCACGTCGTACCCCTGCTCGACGAGCCGCCGCGCGACCGCTTCCCCCAGCAGCCCGCTCGACCCGGTCACCGCAGCCCTCATGTCTGCAGCGTCTCAGACCCCCTTCCGTTCGACGACCTGGCCCCCGTATGGTGCAGCCATGCCCATCGCGACGCCTGAGTCCTACGCCGACATGCTCGACCGCGCCAAGGCCGGGAAGTTCGCCTACCCCGCGATCAACGTGACGAGCAGCCAGACGCTCAACGCGGCGCTGCAAGGCTTCGCCGAGGCCGAGAGCGACGGCATCGTGCAGGTCAGCACAGGCGGCGCCGAATATCTGTCCGGGCCGACGATCAAGGACATGGTGCTCGGGGCCGAGGCGCTCGCCGAGTACGCGCATCACGTCGCCAAGGCGTACGACGTGCAGATCGCTCTGCACACCGACCACTGCCCGAAGGGCAAGCTGGACAGCTACGTGCGGCCCCTCATCAAGATCAGCCAGGAGCGGGTCGACGCCGGGCGAGAGCCGCTGTTCCAGTCGCACATGTGGGACGGCTCGGCGACCCCGTTGCCCGAGAACCTCGACATCGCCGAGGAGCTGCTCGCACTGTGCGCCAAGGCCAGGATCATCCTCGAGGTGGAGATCGGCGTCGTCGGCGGCGAGGAGGACGGGGTCGACAACGAGCTCAACGACAAGCTCTACACGACCCCCGAGGACGCGATGCTCACCGCGGACAAGCTCGGGCTGGGGGAGCGCGGCCGCTACCTGCTGGCGGCGACCTTCGGCAACGTCCACGGCGTCTACAAGCCCGGCAACGTCAAGCTCAGGCCGACGATCTTGCGTGACATCCAGGAGGCCGTGCGCAAGGACGGTAAGGACTTCGACCTGGTCTTCCACGGCGGCTCCGGCTCGCTGCTCGAGGAGATCCGCGAGTCGCTCGACTACGGCGTGGTGAAGATGAACGTCGACACCGACACGCAGTACGCCTTCACCCGCCCGGTCGCCGACCACATGCTCGCCAACTACAGCGGGGTGCTCAAGGTCGACGGCGAGGTCGGCAACAAGAAGCTGTACGACCCCCGCGCCTGGGGCAAGGCGGCCGAGGCGGGCATGGCCGCCCGGGTCGTCAATGCCTGCGAGGACCTGCGCAGCGCGGGCCAGCGCGGCCGTTAAGCGCCCTCGTCCCGAGCGCACAGGCGGCGGCCCGTGCCGCTGAAGCCCTTGCTCGTCCTGCTCGCGCTCGCAGCGACCTGGGGCGCCTCGTACCTGCTGATCGCGGTGGCCCTCGAGACCACCACCCCGGCGACCCTGACGCTCGCCCGCTTCGTTCCCCCGGCTGTGCTCTTGCTGCTCGCTGCTCGCCGACACCTGCGCGTGATCGCCCCGCTCTGGAAGCAGGTGCTGGGGCTGGCCTTCGTCCAGCAGGCCGCGCCGATGCTGCTGATCGCCCTCGGTGAGCGCCGGATCCCGAGCGGCCTCGCCGGCACGCTGGTGGCCGCCACCCCGATGTGGGGCGCGCTGCTCGCTCCGGCGCTTGGTGGGGCCAAGCCGTCCCGGGCGACCTGGATCGGGCTGACTGTCGGGCTGGCCGGGGTGGGGCTGCTGCTCGGGGCCAGCGGAGGCGCCGTTCTCGGCTGCGTGATGGTGCTGCTGGCCGCGCTCGGTTATGCCGTGGGGGCGGCCTGGACCGGACGACGTTTCGCGGGCGTGCCGCGACTGGGGCTGCTCGCGGGGGTGCTCACCGCCAGCAGCCTGCTGCTCGTGCCGCCGGTGCTGCTCGACCCACCGACCCGGATGCCCGACCTTCAGGGCGTGCTGGCCATGGCGGTCCTCGGCCTGATCGGCACCGGTCTCGCGTTCGTCCTGTTCTACTGGCTGATCGGCGAGGTCGGACCGGAGCGCACGACCCTGGTCACCTACCTCGCGCCGGTCTTTGCCGTCCTGTACGGGGCGGTGCTGCTCGACGAACGACTCTCCCCGGCGTCGGTCTCCGGGCTGGTGCTCGTGCTGCTCGGCGCCTACCTGGCCGGCCGTCGCGTCCGCGCCGCCGGTCGGCGGCGGCCGCGGGGACGTCAGCGGCCCGGACCGGTCGCACCCGTCGCCACCGGCTGACGCGGCTGCCGTTGTTCGTGTGCGGTCGGTCCTGGCTGCTTGGGCACCCACCTTGCCTCCGCGCACCTTTGCAGAGAGGACGTCTGGGTCTTGTCGGGCAGAGGTGGGTGCCCAAGCATCCACCCGTGCCGGGGCGGCTCCGGGTTCGGCTCGGCCTCGTCGTACAGGTCAGAAGTCGGGCAGTGCCACGGCGGCGCGCAGTCGTGCGAGCGGCCGTCGACGGGCGACCCGGCGACGGCGCAGGGCGATCCCGGCCAGGACGCCGCCGGACACCGCGCCCACGCCCGCGGCAGCCGGGACGCCGATCTTGACGGCCTTGCGGCCGGTACGGAAGTCCCGGACCTCCCAACCGCGCACCCGCGCCAGCTCGCGCAGGCCGGAGTCGGGGTTGACCGCGACCGCGTGCCCGACGAGCGAGAGCAGCGGGAGGTCGTTGCTCGAGTCGCTGTAGGCGGTGCAGCGCGACAGGTCGAGCCCCTCCCGCTCGGCCAGCGCGCGGACGGCCTCAGCCTTGGCCGGCCCGTGCAGCGGCTCCCCGACCAGCCGACCCGTGTAGAGGCCGTCCTGCACCTCGCTCACCGTCCCGAGCGCCCCGGTCAGCCCGAGCCGCTGGCTGATGATCCGCGCCAGCTCGACCGGGGTCGCCGTCACCAGGTAGACGCGCTGCCCGGCGTCCAGGTGCTGCTGAGCCAGCGCGCGGGTGCCGGACCAGATGCGCTGCTCCATCAGCTCGTCGTAGATCTCCTCGCCGTACGTGACGATGTCCATCACCGACTTGCCGGCCACCAGGCCCAACGCCTTCTCGCGCACCTCCGCCGCTGCGTCGAGGTCCTCACGGCCAAGCACCCGGAATCGCAGCTGGCCCCAGCCGAACCGGAGCAGGTCACCGGTCGTGACCATCCCTCGGCCTGCCATCCCCTTGCCGAAGAAGTAGATCGAGGCGCCGCGGATCATCGTGTTGTCGACGTCGAAGAACGCGGCTGCTGCCGGGTCCGGGTGCGCGGCGGACTCTTGGCACGGCTCCACCGCAGCAGCCGAGGCAGCGCCCGCGAGCACGGCCGCGACGCCGTCGTCGCGTCGCGTGCGGCGCAGGGTGCGGGCCAAAGGTGCCTCCGTGGTGGTCAGGGACCCAACCTACCGAGCGACGGGACGCCGCAAGGCGTACGCCGTCAAGGCCCCTGCAGGAGCCGCTCAGCTGCCCCCCGACACGCCGGGAAGCGACGGTGGGAGGGTGGGCGGCAGCACGCTGGGCAGCGGGACGACGGGTCCGCTGGGCAGCGGGGGCGCCGTGACCGAGGGCCGCGGGATCCCCGGGTCCTGCGTCGGCAACGACGCCGACCCCGGAACCGCCGGCGCCGGCTCGCCGCCCGGCGCAACGGGTTCTGCCGAAGGCAGGGAGGGCACCGGC
>JBBSTR010000072.1:0-11110 GCA_038235705.1 Mycobacteriales bacterium | reverse complement strand
CTCAAGCAGGTCATGTTCGGCGACCGGCAGTACGGCGGGGAGCTGACCCGGGACGCGCTGGTGGCGCTGTGCCGGGCCACCCCGACCGCCAAGGCCGCCGACGGCCGCGACGTGACGCTCGCCCCCGCTTGTGACGCGCTCGCCGGCTGGGACGTCCACGTGAACCTGGACTCCACGGGCGCGGCGCTGTTCCGCGAGTTCGCCCGGGCGGGCGGATTGGTCTTCGCCGTGCCGTTCAACTTGGCCGACCCCGTCAACACGCCGAACACCCTCAAGACCTCCGACCCGAAGGTGCTCACGGCGCTCGCCACCGCGACCGCCCGGCTGCAGGACGCCGGGATCGCGCTGGACGCGCCGCTGGGCTCGCTGCAGACCGAGAAGCGCAACGACCTGCGCATCCCGATCCACGGCGGGGTCGGTGGGTTCGGGGCGTTCAACGTGATCAGCGCGTCGTTCAACGGCGACCCGGCCAAGGGCCCGGTCGGCTACCCCGACGTCGACGGCAACTCCTCCAGCTGGCTGCAGGCCGTCGAGCTGACGCCGCAGGGGCCGGTCGGCTCGACGCTGCTCACCTACTCGCAGTCGTCTGACCCGACCTCGAAGTACTACGCGGACCAGACACTGCTCTTCTCGGCGAAGCAGTGGGTCCCGATCGCCTGGACCAAGGCCCAGGTCGCGGCCGTCACGGTGGAGAAGAAGACCGTCACCCAGACGGCGCAGCCGACGGCGGCTCCGGCTTACGCGTCCGGGGTCTGCCCGCCGCTCGAGCTCGATGCCTCACCGTTCACCGACGTGACCGGTGACGCTGCGGTCGCCGTGCGATGCCTGCTCACCCGGGGCATCACGGAGGGCACGAGTGCGACGACGTTCGCGCCCACCGCGTCCGTCTCCCGAGGCCAGATGGTGCAGTTCCTCGCCCGGTACGCGAAGGACGCCGGCATGACGCTGCCCACCGATGGCAAGGCCTTCACGGACTCGGCCACGCTGTCCCCGGAGGTCCGCGCGGCCGCCGAGGGGCTTCGCAAGGCGGGCGTCGTTCAGGGTCGTCCGGACGGGTCGCTCGACCCGGCCGGCCTGGTGTCGCGCGGTCAGATGGCGGCGTTCCTCGTCCGCCTGAACACCTATCTCACCGGCGCAACCCTGGCGGCCGACGCGGTCGACCAGGGCCGGTTCAGTGACGTCGAGGCGTTCAAGGCCGAGATCGACGGCCTCGCCGCCTCCGGCGTCACTCAAGGGGTCACGGCGACGACCTTCGCACCGGCGGCCACGGTCTCCCGGCAGCAGATGGCCGTCTTCCTGGCCCGGCTGCTCGAGCTGGAGGCAGTCCCCCTGCCCAAGGCGTAGCCACCTCTCACGATCATGACCGCTGGGCGACCTCCCGTCGCTCAGCGGTCATGATCGTTTTGGGGGGTCGGGCACGATCATGTGCCCCGAGGATTCCCGGGTCGCTCGGCTGCCGCGCTGCCCGAGACCTGGCGGCCCATCCGCACCTGGGCGTCGCTCCACCTGCGCCCTCGCGGAGTCCCTGCCCCCCGGAAAGGGGTCAGGGGGTGGGGTGCTCCAGGGACTCGGTGAGCTGCTTGAGCAGGTCGAGAGCCGCCTCGGGGATGACGGTGCCGGGTGGGAAGATGGCGGCCGCACCGGCAGCACGCAGCTCGTCGAAGTCGCCCGCCGGGATGACGCCCCCGACGACGATCATGATGTCGTCGCGGCCCTCCTCCACCAGCGCTGCCTTCAAGGCGGGCACCAGGGAGAGGTGGCCGGCGGCCAGCGAGGACACGCCGACCACGTGCACGTCGGCCTCGACGGCCTGGCGCGCGACCTCCTCGGGCGTCTGGAACAGCGGACCCACGTCGACGTCGAAACCGAGGTCGGCGAAGGCGGACGCGATCACCTTCTGGCCGCGGTCGTGGCCGTCCTGGCCCATCTTGGCGACCAGGATGCGGGGGCGTCGGCCTTCGGCCTCGGCGAACGCGTCGGTCGCCGCGCGGCCGGCCGCGACGGCGGAGGAGCCAGCAGCCTCGGCGCGGTACACCCCCGAGATCGTACGGATCTGGCCGGTGTAGCGGCCGAACACCTTCTCCATGGCGTCGCTGATCTCGCCGACGGTGGCCTCGGCGCGGGCCGCCGCGACGGACAGCGCGAGCAGGTTGCCACCGTTCGCGGCCCCGTCGGTGAGGCGTCGGAGCGCGTCGTCGACAGCGGGCTGCGAACGCTCGGCGCGAAGCTTCTCCAGCTTGGCGATCTGCGAGGCGTACACCGCCCGGTTGTCGACCTTGCGCACGTCGATGTCGGGTTCGTCGGCGACCCGGTAGGTGTTGACGCCGATCACCGGCTGCGTGCCGGCGTCGATCCGGGCCTGGGTGCGCGCTGCTGCCTCCTCGATGCGCATCTTCGGGATGCCGGCCTCGATCGCCTTGGCCATCCCCCCGGCCGCACCGACCTCGTCGAGGTGCTGCCACGCCTTGCGGGCCAGCTCGTAGGTGAGCCGTTCGACGTACGCCGAACCGCCCCAGGGGTCGATGGTCCGGGTCGTGCCGGACTCCTGCTGCAGAAAGAGCTGCGTGTTGCGGGCTATCCGGGCAGAGAAGTCGGTCGGCAGCGCGAGCGCTTCGTCGAGCGCGTTGGTGTGCAGCGACTGGGTGCCGCCCTGGGTCGCGGCCATGGCTTCGACGCAGGTGCGCACGGCGTTGTTGTAGACGTCCTGCGCGGTCAACGACCAGCCCGACGTCTGGCAGTGCGTCCGCAGGCTGAGACTCTTGTCAGAATGTGGATCGAACTGTTTTACCAGCTTGGCCCACAGCAGGCGCCCGGCCCGCATCTTCGCGATCTCCATGAAGGTGTTCATGCCGATCGCCCAGAAGAAGCTCAGTCGCGGTGCAAAAGCGTCGACGTCGAGCCCTGAGGCGATCCCGGCCTTAAGATATTCGATGCCGTCGGCGAGCGTGTAGGCCAGCTCCAGGTCAGCCGTCGCGCCGGCTTCCTGCATGTGGTAACCGGAGATCGAGATGGAGTTGTAGCGGGGCATCTCCCGCGAGGTGAAACCGAAGATGTCGCTGATGATGCGCATGGAGGGTCCGGGTGGATAGATGTAGGTGTTGCGGACCATGAATTCTTTGAGGATGTCGTTCTGGATGGTCCCGGTGAGCGCTCCCGGGTCGACGCCCTGCTCCTGCGCCGCCGCGACATACAGCGCCAGGACCGGCAGCACGGCCCCGTTCATCGTCATGGACACGCTCATCCTGTCCAGCGGGATGCCGTCGAACAGCTGCCGCATGTCCAGGATCGAGTCGATGGCGACGCCGGCCATCCCGACGTCTCCTTTCACCCGCGGGTGGTCGGAGTCGTAGCCGCGGTGGGTCGCCAGGTCGAAGGCGACGGAGAGCCCCTTCTGGCCGGCGGCGAGGTTGCGGCGGTAGAAGGCGTTGGACTCCTCGGCGGTGGAGAACCCGGCGTACTGCCGGATCGTCCACGGCTGGGTGACGTACATCGTGGGATAGGGACCGCGGACGTACGGCGGCGCGCCCGGGAAGGTGCGCGTGAAGTCAAGACCCTCCAGCCCGTCGTACGAGGTGGCGACCTCGATCCCCTCGGGCGTCGTCCAGGGATCGCCGACCGGCAGCGCTGGTGCTGGGGTCGGCTCGAAGCCAACGGTAGTGAAGTCCGGAATGCTCATTGCGGGACCCCCAGGTCCTTCATGGTGGTCGTCATGACGGCCAGCGCGTCGCAGCCGACGTGGACGTAACCGTCGACCGGCCAGTCCGTGCCCTTGCCCGCCCGGAGCAGCGCTACCGCACCACGTTGACGCAGCTCGGCGCACAGGTCTGCAGAAGGCTCCACGTCGTCGGCGGCGACCAGGACGCACACGGCCGGGACCTTCGCGGGCACGCCGTCAGACCCGCAGGCCACCGTCTCGACGCCGGCCGGCAGCAGCAGGTTGCGGACGTAGTCGAGCCGGGCGGCGAAGGTCTTGGGCGCTCCGGTCGTCACGGCCAGCACAGCCGGTCGGGACCCGGTCTCGGCAAGGAACGCGTCACTCCGGTCGCGCAGCGCCTCGTACGGCTCGGCCCAGCGCAGCCGCGGAAGCCCGCCCGTTCGGGCCTCTCCCGCAGGCTTGCGCAGGACCGGCTTCTCCTGCAGGAACGGGAACTCGCTCACCCCGGTGACGGCGTCCTCGCGTACGGCCAGGCGGTGCTGTTTCTCCGCCGCGGACTGGGCCAACATCGCGGCGACCGACCCGTCCTGCAGCCCTGCCACCACCCCGCCGGCGCCCTCGACCTGCTGGAACAACGCCCACGCGGCGCGCGCGACGTCGGCGGTGAGCTGCTCGACGTACCAGGACCCTTCTGCCGGGTCGGTGACCGCCGCGACGTGCGACTCGTCGGTCAGCAGCGCGGAGGTGTTGCGTGCCACCCGACGGGCGATCGCGTCCGAGCGGCCGAGCGCACTGTCGAACGGCAGCACCGTCACCGAGTCCGCACCTCCGACCCCGGCGGCGAACGCGGCGGTCGTGCCGCGCAGCATGCTCACCCACGGGTCGCGACGCGTCGTCATGGACCAGGACGTGACGGCGTGCAGGAACAGGTCGCCGGACAGGTCGCACGCCTCCAGCACCCGTGCCCACACCTGCCGTGCCGCGCGCATGGTGGCGATGGTGAGGAACTGGTCCGCCGACGCCGCGAGCCGCAGCTCGATCTGGTCCGGGGGGACGCCGGCCCGCAGGTAGTGCACGAGCGACGACAACGCGAGCCCCAGCTGTTGTGGGTCGGTCGCCCCGGCCTCGTGGAACGGGAGTGCGTCGACGGTCATCGCGCGTACGTCCGTGCTCTCACAACGAGCGACCAGGTCGAGCGCGTCGTCCATGGAGCCCAGCGTCCCGGTGCGCGCCAGGACCGCGACCGGGTCGGCGCCGAGCGTGCCCAGCCGGACGCCCGCGGCCAGCGCCTTCAGCCCGGCGGCGTGGAAGTCGGCCCCGGCGTCCAGCGCCACTGGGGCGAGGTCGAGCAGCACGTCCTTCAGGGCAGGCGCGGGGTCAGCCGTGACCAGCCAGAGCGACGTGACGCCGCCCTCCAGATCCGTCAGCACCTCGGCGTTGTCGGGATCGACGTGCAGGGCGCGTACGTCCCACGGCCCCTGCCGGGTGATCAGGCTGGGGAGCCCGTCCGCCTCGGTGTAGAGCGGACGGACCAGGATGCCACCGGCGTACGACGACAGGGCCGCCTCGACGTCGGCCGGCGGGTCGCCCTTCTTCGCGAGCACCTGGCGTACGAGGTCCTGCCACTGCTGTCGCGTGACCGCCTCGAACTCGGCCCCGAGCGCGAGGTCGTCGGGCAGCGGCGGTTCCTCGGGCGGGACGACCTTCTCGTCGGTCTGCTCAGGCACGGCGGTCACGCTCTGATCGTGCCACCCCGTGAGGTCCTGCGGGGGTGTCCGCCGCCAGGATCCTGACCTTCGTCACCGCCAGCGGAGCATCTTCGCGGCCGTCGACGTGGTGTTGCGCGGTGTGGTGCTCGACGGACCCGTTCCCGGTCCTGCGGATCCTCGTACGCCAGGCGTGAAGCCCCTCGACGGCATCGTGGTGCTGGATCTCACCCCCCCCGGGGGGGATGTCCTCCTCGGTCCTGACGGCCGCGAATTCTCCTATCACCTACCTCTGACATTCATGGGCGTGGGACTGCTTTTTCTTGGGCGCTGTTATGGTAGATATTCTGCTGGCCATCTACGGCATGGTCGGCTATTGTTGTCATGTGTCCATCACTGATACCGACGACCCGATCGACGTGCTGACGCGCGTGGTCGATGGGTTGTTGTCGGAATCTTCCGAGGAGATTGATCCGCAGGTTGCTCTGTCAAGAGCGACGCGTTTGTTGGCCGAGGTGGAGCGGTTGCAGGCTGCGGCGGCCCTTGCGGTCGCGGACGTGGACGCCCGTGAGCTGTGGGCGCTGCCGGGCGGGCCCGGCTCGGGCGGGACGCGTACGTGGTTGCGGTCGCTCCCGGGGGGTGAGGCCGGACAGCTGGCGCTCGGTCGACGGCTGAACGCGTACGCCTGGGTGCGCGGCGCGGTGCTGGTCGGGCAGATCGGCGTGCGGGGCGCGCTGGCCGTGGCGTCAGCGCTGGACCAGGTGCAGGCGCTCGGGGAGGTGCCGGAGGATCAGCTGGTCGGAGTGCTCGTCCACGGTGTTCCTGGCCTGCTCTCGGTCTGGTGCGGCGCAGGCCGGCCGCTGGACCTGCGCAGCGAACAGGACGAGACCCGGACCGACCTGGCGGCTTCGGTGATCGGCGGGTGCGTGCAGGACCGGCTCGCGAGCCCTGCGGCCAGGTTGGAACCGGCTTTGGTGCTGCTGGCGCGGGCGTTGACCCCGGCGGCACTGGTGGACGCCCTCACCACGTTCTTGGATGCGCTGGCCCCGGAACGCCTCGTGGAGCGGGAGCGCCGCACGCAGGAGTCCCGATCGCTGACGTTGCGCCGCCGGTCGGACGGGGGCTGGGACCTAAGGGCGTTGCTCACCGACGAGGTCGGCCAGCGGCTCCACGAGTTGCTGCACCGGCCGGCCCCGGTCCGCGAGGGCTCCACTGTCGATGCCGCCGCGCAGGCTGCCACTGCAGACGCCAAGGCCTCGACGGCAGCTGCCGTCGTAGAGGCTTGCTCCGCGGTGGAGACCGGGCCGACCGGGCACGAGGGGCCAGAGCCGGGGTGGGGGGTGCCGACCGCGCCGAGCTGGGCTGACGGGGCCCGGTCCGACGCCGTGATCGACCCTTGGATCGCTTGGCCTTTCGCGTTCACCCCGACCGGCCCGCCACCCTCCCCCCAGCAGCCTGGCGCCGATCCAGCCGACCCAGCCGACAGCCCGGAGCACGGGAAGGTCGGGCCCGGCGTGCCACAGCTACCGACCGTGCGGTGGCGTGACCGGGACACCGCGACCGTGGAAGGCCCGCCGGAGCTCACGGCGGGTCAGCGGGCCCATGACACCCTCGGCGACCTGATCGACGGCACCGCCGTGAGCCCGGCCGCGCTGACCGTCACCGTCACCCTGGCCGAGCTGGCCGGTGTCCTCGGGGCGCTGCCCGGCCAGCTCAGCACCGGCCATGGCCCGATCGGGCTCACCGGTGCCGCACTGCGGCGGGCCGGGTGTCACAGCACCCTCGCCGCGGTCATCGTCGACGCCGAAGGCCGCCCGGTCGGGGCCAGCGGGCAGCACCGCAACGCCACCGACCGCGAACGACGCACCCTGCACACGATCTGGGGGGCCGCCTGCGCCGTCAACGGCTGCGGCGACCACCGCACCGTCCCGCACCACGTCCGCCCCTGGCACCTCGTCGCGCGGACCCGGCTGCGCGACCTGATCCCGCTCTGCAACCAGCACCATCACGCCCTGCACGACGGAGGCCACACCCTGCGGCTCCGCGACGGGCGTGAGATCACCGAGACAGGATGGGCCGACGACATCAGCGCGGCGGCCTGACACACCGCCGGGTCGCCTGAGTCACTACGTGCCTCTGATCCGCGTGACGGAGCGGGGCACCTCGATACCGGCAGCGAGGTCCGGGTCCGGGGAGATCGTCAGGGGCCGTTCACCGAAATGGACGCGCCCCGCCCAGGCAGGTCCGGCGACGTCGTCGACGGGGTCCTGCGCCCACCCGTCAGAGACACGTAGCGACCACTCGGTGAGAGGCATCGCGAGCACCACGGTCGCGGCGAGCTCCTTCGCGGTGGACGGGCGCACCTCTACGGCGCGACCGGGGATGAGCCGTTCGACCAGGGCATCGAGCGCCGCGTCCTTGGCGTCTGCGCGCAAGACCTCGAAGGAGCCGAAGATGACGGCGCTGCGGTAGGCGAGCGAGGACTCGAAGGTCGAGCGCGCGACGATGACGCCGTCGACGGCGGTGACGGACACGGCCGCCGGCGCCCCGGCCACCAGGCTCATCCACCTGGACCCGGTCGAGCCGTGAACCACGAGACGGTCTCGGCTCAGGGCGACGGCCGTGGGCAGGAGGCCCGCGGCGTCAGAACCCTCTGGCCATCACGTGGTCCAGGTGCCGGCCAGGGCACGCAGGGCCTGGTCGAGCAGGGGCTCGAGGTCGGCGTCAGGTTCGGCGAGCCACTGCTCGTACGCCGTGACCGCGGCCCCCAGGCACAGGTGTCCGACGAGGCGGGGGAGCAGGTCTTCCTCGCTGAGCCCGAGGACCCGGGCCGCGTGCTCGGCGATCACCGTCCGCCAAGCGGCATAACGGAGGGTCGCGTGGGCCTGCAGGGCAGGGACCTCCAGGATCAGGCGCATACGGTCGCGATGCCACGGCAGCTCGTCGCTGTCGTAGGTGTTGAAGGTCAGCACGGCGCGACGCAGGGCGTCCAGCAGCGGGGCGGCGGGATCCGCCCGGGCCAGGTCGGCCCGCAGATCGTTGAGACTGCTGTCGAAGTCACCCCACACCACATCGTTCTTGGACGCGAAGTAACGGAAGAACGTGCGACGCCCGATCCCGGTCGCTGTGGCGATGTCGTCGACCGTCGTCGCCTCGAAGCCGTGAGACACGAACAGCTGCAGCGCTGCGTGCTCCAGCTCGGCGCGGGAGGTCACGGTCGGACGTCCTGCCACGACCCCTCCGATGGACTGGTCAAAGGCACCCGGTGCCGTTAAGGTCCGTGGTGCGACCGGTCACAGGGACCGGTCACATCCTGGAGGACATCATGGACGACGCCACCGCTGTGCTGGACGCGCCGGTCGAGGCCGAGGCGATGACTCAGACCACGGCGCCGCAGCTGGAGACGCCTGTGCTGGACCTGCTGGTCGAGGACGTGTCCATCGACGGCATGTGCGGCGTCTACTAGCCCGTGCCCGTCACGGCTGACCCGGTGCTGGACCGGGCGTATGACGTGAGCCCTCGGGTCGCGATCCGGCCGGAGTCTTTCGGCGCGCTGCTCTACCACTTCGGCACCCGCCGGCTGTCCTTCCTGAAGGACCCGCTGCTGCTGGCCACCGTGCGGGCGTTGGCGGACGCGCCGACCGCGCGGGCGGCGTGCGTGAGCGCGGGCGTGAGCGAGGCGCAGCTGCCGGCGTACGCCAGAGCTCTGAACACCCTGATCACGACAGACATGCTGAGGGAGCGCCCATGACCACGGTGAGCAAGCCCAAGCCGCTCGTCGAGCACTTCGAGGCCGGCCTCGACGCTCCGATCTGCCTGACCTGGGAGCTGACGTACGCCTGCAACCTGGCCTGCAGCCACTGCCTGTCCAGCAGCGGACGGCGTGACCCGCGCGAGCTGAGCACGGCCGAGTGCGAGGGCGTGATCGACGAGCTGCAGCGGATGCAGGTGTTCTACGTCAACATCGGTGGCGGCGAGCCGACCGTGCGCAGCGACTTCTGGCACCTGCTGGACTACGCGACCAGCCGCGACGTGGGGGTCAAGTTCTCCACCAACGGCATCAAGATCGACGCGGAGGCGGCCCGTCGGATCGCGGCGAACTCCTACATCGACGTGCAGGTCAGCCTGGACGGTGCGACGCCCGACGTGAACGACGCGGTGCGCGGGCTGGGGTCCTACGCCACGGCCGAGAAGGCCCTGCAGCACCTGCACGACGCGGGTGTCTCGCCGAAGCTGTCGGTGGTCTGCACCCGGCAGAACATCGGCCAGCTTGACGCTTTCAAGGCGCTCGCCGACCGGTTCGGGGCGCAGCTGCGGCTCACCCGGCTGCGTCCGTCGGGTCGCGGGGCCGACGTCTGGGACGAGCTGCACCCGACCCAGGCGCAGCAGCGCGAGCTGTACGACTGGCTGGTCGCGCACGGCGAGGGCGTCCTGACCGGCGACTCGTTCTTCCACCTCGCGGCGTACGGCGACGCTCTCCCCGGCCTCAACCTGTGCGGCGCGGGCCGCGTGGTCTGCCTCATCGACCCGGTCGGCGACGTGTTCGCGTGCCCGTTCGCGATTCACGACCAGTTCCTCGCCGGCAACGTCCGCGACGCCGGGTTCCAGACCGTGTGGCAGCAGTCGGCGTTGTTCGCTCAGCTGCGGGAGCCGCAGTCCGGCGGCGCCTGCTCGGGCTGCTCGGCGTACGACGCCTGCCGCGGTGGGTGCATGGCCGCGAAGTTCTTCACCGGCCTGCCGCTGGACGGCCCCGACCCGGAGTGCGTCAAGGGCCACGGAGAGGCGGCGCTGGCCGGGGTCCGCGCGATCCCTGCCGCGAGCGGCGACCACTCTCACAAGGGGGGCGTTCGTGGCATGCCTTCTCGGGGCGGCCCGGTGCCGATCCAGCTGCTCGCTTCCCGTCCCTGCAACGAGAGTCCGGTATCGCTCGTATGAAGCTGTCGTCGTGAACCCTTGGTTCGAGTCGGTCAACGAGGCGCAGCGTCGGGCGAAGAAGATCCTGCCGCCGTCCGTTTTCAGCGCGCTGCACGCCGGGTCGGAGTTCGGCCTGACGCTGGCGGACAACGTGGCCGCGTACGGCGAGCTGGGCTTTGCCCCGCACGTCGCCGGGCTGCAGAGCGAGCGTGACCTGTCCACGCACGTGATGGGGCAGGACATCGCCCTGCCGGTGCTGCTGTCGCCGACCGGCGTGCAGGCCGTGCACCCCGAAGGTGAGCTGGCGCTGGCCGGGGCGGCGCTGTCGCGGGGCACCGCGATGGGGCTGTCGAGCTTTGGCAGCAAGGGTGTCGAGGAGGTCGTCGCGGTAGGCGCGCCGGTGTTCTTCCAGCTGTACTGGTCGGGCACCCGCGATCAGATCGTGCAACGGGTCGAACGCGCGAAGACGGCCGGCGCGAAGGGCCTGATCGTCACGCTGGACTGGTCGTTCAGCCAGGGCCGCGACTGGGGCAGCCCGTCGATCCCGGAGAAGCTGGACTTTCGCTCGGCCGCCCAGTTCGCCCCGGAGGCGCTACGCAGGCCGGTGTGGCTCGCCCGCTGGCTCAAGACCGGCAGCGTCCCGGACCTGACCGTGCCGAACATGGGCGTGCCCGGTCAGCCGTCGCCGACGTTCTTCGGGGTGTACGGCGAGTGGATGCAGACGCCGATGCCGACCTGGGAGGACCTGGCCTGGCTGCGCGGGCACTGGGACGGGCCGATGATGCTCAAGGGCGTCATGCGGGTCGACGACGCGCACAAGGCCGTGGACGCCGGG
>JBBSTR010000071.1:0-11150 GCA_038235705.1 Mycobacteriales bacterium | reverse complement strand
GATCGAGCACCTGCGCGGACGCCTCGGGGCTGTACATGCCGGTGTCCAGGGGCCCCTCTCGGCGCTCCTGCGGCGCTCGGGCGAAAAGCTCTTTGCGTACGACGTCGCTGCGCAGCACCCTCCAGCCCGTTCGCTCACCCAGGGCCCTGGACAGCGTGGTCTTGCCGGTGCCCGGGGTGCCACCGACCACGACGAGCTGCAACTGAGCCCGGGCCAGGTGCTGCGCGCACAGCTTCAGCAGGCCACGAGCCCGCTCGCCCGCTTGCTCGGACCCCTGCGCCGCCCGCCAGCAGGCCACCTTGGCGCGCACCTGGGCTCGGTAGGCGATCCAGTGGTCGGCCAGCGACCGGGGCCAGTCGTCGCCGGTCAGCGACCGGTGCTCGGTGAGCAGCAGCTCTCCCAGGTCCGGGCGGCCCAGGTGCTCGAGGTCCATGGCGAGAAAGGCGGTGTCGGCCAGGACGTCACCAGCCCGTAGGCGGGCGTCGAACTCGAGGCAGTCCAGCACGCGCGGGCCCTCAGGAAGGCAGAACACGTCGTCGGCGAGCAGGTCACCGTGGCCGTCCCTGACCCGGCCCGCCTCGGCCCGCTGCTCCCAGAGCGCCCCGCGACCGCGCAGGTAGCGCTCGGCGTCGTCCGCGATCCGCTCCACCTGCGCGCGGGCGACGATCCCGTCACCGTGGGCCAGCAGTTCGTCGGTGTTGTCCCGCCACAGTCGCGCGGTGCACTCGATGCCCGCCACGTCGGGTGCGGGGTCCACGGCGGCGTGGAACGCGGCCAGCTGGCGAGCCAGCGCGCGCAGCTCGCCGGTCACGTCGACGCCCTGTGAGACGAGCGTCGACAGGCGGCGGTCTTCGGGCATCCGCCGCATGACGACCACCGGCTCGTCCAGGCCGGTGACCCCCGACAGCCGGGCGACGCCCAGGTAGACGTCGGGAGACAGCCGACGGTTGAGCCGCACCTCGTCCTGGGTGACGCGGACCCGCGCGGCCTGGCTGGTCAGGTCGCAGAACTCCGTCCACACCGGCTTCTTGGCCTTCAGCACCCGGTCCTCGACGAGCACGAGCCACGAGAGATGAGTCTCGACCGTACGGAACGGGCCGCTCCAGCCATGCCCCGACGTCACTGGGCCAGGAATGCGCGGACGGTGTCGGGCAGGCCCAGCACGAGTCGGCGGTCGTCATGCGTGAGGACCAGGCCGCGCTCGCCCCAGGACAGCATCCACCCGTGCGTGTCGAGGGACCGTTCGAGCATCCTGAGCAGCAGCCGCTGACGCTCGTCGGAGGTCTGCGGATCATGATCGGTAGCCAGGCTGATCCGGTAGCGCAGCTCCGTGGCCGACAGCCCGGCTAGTTCTTCGAGCTCCCGGTCGAGGCGCAGTGCCAAGGCGGGCAGGAGCAGGTCCGGAACGTCGTGCGGAGCGATGTGAGTCATGTCTTTGCCTCTCGTGGTCGGGAGCTCGTGCGCGCCGCGGCTGCCGCGGTCTTGCCTCGCACCTAGCGGAGCCAGGGGTGCTTCTGGACCAGCGGGAGCGCGGTCCAGCGGCGACCGAGGTAGGTGGCCCAGGACAGCGCCAGGCTGGCGATCAGGATCAGCGCGAAGGCGTCGATGAGGTGGTCGTCCATGAACGGGTTGTTCGACCCGGTGGGGTCGCCGCCGGACATCTTGGCCGGGGGCCAGGTCGCGAACCACATCATCACCAGCAGCACGGCTCCCGAGGCGGCGGCGGGGCGCAGGGCCACACCCAGCATCAGGGCCACACCGATGCCCAGCAGAGCCGCCATGAACAGCCAGTCGATCGCCCCGTGCCCGGACAGGGAGCTGAAAAAGCCCTGGAGCGGGCCGTCGGTCGCGTGGGACAGGAATCCGGTCGTCGGTGAACCGCCGTGGATCCAGGCCTTGGCGCTGGGCGTCGCGTAGCCCAGCCCGAACAGCTTGTCGATGAACGCCCACAGGAACGTGAACCCGATGCTCAACCTGAGCGCGGACAAGGCCAGTGCGGCAACGCGCGAGTTCCTGACGCCGCGCTGCTCGACGGCCGGACGGGTCGTCGCTCCGGTCCCGGGCGCGGCCGGTTCGGTCATCGTCTCGTGCTTGTGCCTCGGGGGGACAGAAGTCGTCATGAGGTTCACGTCCTTGGTTGGGCGGGCAGTGCTGACGCCCCGAACTCTCCCTGAGCCCAACCTCCCTCACCAGGGCCAAAGGTCACCCATCAAGCACGGAAGCAGTCAGGCGTCCGGCAGGTGCACGGCTGTCCGCACCGGGCCTCCGGCCCGACGGCCACTGACCTGGCCGAGGTTGACCCGCACCACGTCAGATCGTCCGCCGTCGGCCCAGGTGTCCAGCGAGCTGTCAGCCAGCCGTGCGAGTGTCGGCGGGTCCACGACGCGCTCCAGCTGGCCGAGGACGACCACGCTCCACCCGGACTGCCCGGTGGCGTCGTACGCGTCGGCCTCGAAGACCACCTGCGCCCCGTCCGTCGCCAGCTGCAGCACCTCGCCGGTCCGGGAGGTCCGGAAGCAGACACCGTCGGGCTGCAGGACGAAGTTGACCGGTCGGATGCAGGGGAACACCTCGTGCGCGTGCACCAGGCGACCGACCGGTACGGAGCCGAGCAGTGCCAGGCTCTCGCCACGGGTGAGCTCGATCAGGCTGCGGGCGACCGTCTGCGAGGAAACCATGCCCATGACCTTCCGGGTCACCCGGGTCCGGCGGCTAGGGCCGAAGGTCCCGACCGGCGGCTTCACCCACCCCGCGACCCGGGACCTTGTGCCCTAGGCGTGAGGGTCGTCGGCGCGCACCCTGCTCAGCATGACGAAACTCGTGTACTCCTTTGCCGAGGGCGACCGGGACATGAAGGAGCTGCTCGGCGGCAAGGGCGCGAACCTGTGCGAGATGACCAGGCTCGGGCTGCCGGTGCCGCCCGGGTTCGTCATCACCACGGAGGCGTGCCGGGCGTATCTCGGCAGCGGCCGGGTGCCCGAGGCGCTGGGCGCCGAGATCGACGGGCACCTCGCGGCGCTGGAGAGCACCACCGGGCGGCAGCTGGGCGACCCGGACGACCCGCTGCTGGTCAGCGTCCGGTCCGGCGCGAAGTTCTCCATGCCCGGGATGATGGACACCGTCCTCAACATCGGGCTCAACGACCGCAGCGTCAGCGGCCTGGCGGCGCGGTCGGGGAGCGAGCGGTTCGCGTGGGACTCCTACCGGCGGCTGATCCAGATGTTCGGCGAGACGGTCCTCGGCGTCGGTGGGTTCGCCGCTGCGCTGGACCAGGTGAAGCAAGACGCGGGCGTACGCACGGACACCGAGCTGGACGCGACGGCCCTGCGCGGGCTCGTCGCCATCTACCAGAGGATGGTCCAGGAGCAGACCGGCGCATCGTTCCCGCAGGACCCGCGCACGCAGCTGGACCTCGCCGTCCGAGGGGTCTTCGACTCTTGGCAGGGTGAGCGCGCCCGGATCTACCGCCGGCAGGAGCGGATCCCGGCCGACCTCGGCACGGCGGTCAGCATCTGCGCGATGGTCTTCGGCAACCTCGGCCCGGACTCGGGCAGCGGCGTCGCCTTCACCCGCGACCCGAGCTCGGGCGCCCCGGGGGTCTACGGGGACTACCTGCAGGACGCGCAAGGTGAGGACGTGGTCGCCGGCATCCGCAACGCGGCGCCGCTGTCCGCTCTCGAGCAGCTTGACGCACCGTCGTACGCCCAGCTCATGCAGGTCATGCGCACGCTGGAGGGACACTTCCGCGACCTGTGCGACATCGAGTTCACGATCGAGCGTGGCCGGCTGTGGATGCTGCAGGTCCGGGTCGGCAAGCGCACCGCCGGCGCCGCCTTCCGCATCGCGACCCAGCTGGTCGACGAGGGGCTCATCGACGAGGACGAAGCGCTGGACCGGGTGACCGGCGCCCAGCTCGCCCGGCTGATGTTCCCGGCCTTCGGCGCGACTGACGCCGCGATCAGCGGACGCCCGCTGCTCGGGACGGGCATGGGCGCCTCGCCCGGAGCAGCCGTCGGCCGGGTCGTCTTCGACAGCCGGACCGCACAGAGCTGGGTCGCGCACGGCGAGCGCGTGGTCCTGGTGCGGCGCGAGACCACCCCGGACGACCTGGCCGGGATGCTCGCCGCCGAGGGCGTGCTCACCAGCCACGGCGGCAAGACCAGCCACGCCGCGGTCGTCGCGCGCGGCATGGGCAAGACCTGCGTCTGCGGCGCTGAGGACCTGGAGATCGATCCGGAGGCCCGTACGATCACGGCGCCTGACGGGACCGTCGTGATCGAGGGCGACGTGCTCTCCCTCGACGGGACCAGCGGCGCGGTCTTTCTCGGCGCGGTGCCTGTCCGACCGAGCCCGGTGGTGCAGTACTTCGAGGGTGAGCTGGCACCCGAGGACGGTGACGACCTCGTACGGGCGGTGCACCGGCTGATGGGCGTCGCCGACACAGCGCGCCGGCTCGGCGTGCTGGCCAACGCCGACAACGCCGAGGACGCCGCCCGCGCCCGGCGCTTCGGCGCCGAGGGCATCGGGCTGTGCCGTACCGAGCACATGTTCCTGGGCGAGCGCAGGCAGCTCGTCGAGGACCTGGTCCTCGCCGACGGCGCGGCCCGGCAGCAGGCTGCGCTCGACGCACTGCTCCCGCTGCAGCGCGACGACTTCGTCGGCATCCTGCGCGCGATGGACGGGCTGCCGGTCACGGTCCGCCTGCTCGACCCGCCGCTGCACGAGTTCCTGCCCGATCTCACCGACCTGTCCGTCGAGGTCGCCGTCGCCGACGCCACGGGACAGCCGGTGACGGCCCAGCGCCGTGAGCTGCTCGAGGCCGTGCACCGGCTGCACGAGAACAACCCGATGATCGGCCTGCGGGGCGTACGCCTCGGGCTGGTCGTGCCCGGTCTGTTCGCCATGCAGGTGCGCGCCCTGGCGGAAGCCGCTCACGCCCTGCGCGCCGAGGGTCTGGACCCCAGGCCGGAGATCATGGTGCCGCTGGTCGGCGCCGTCCAGGAGCTGGAGCTGGTCCGTGAGGAGGCCCTGCGCGTGCTTGCCGAGGTCGGCGTACGAGCACCGGTCGGGACCATGATCGAGCTGCCGCGCGCGGCGCTCACCGCGGGTGAGATCGCCGGGGCCGCCGACTTCTTCTCCTTCGGCACCAACGATCTCACGCAGACCGCCTGGGGCTTCAGCCGTGACGACGTCGAGGGCGCGTTCTTCTCGCGCTACCTCGATCTCGGCATCTTCGGGGTCAGCCCCTTCGAGACGATCGATCGCGAGGGCGTCGGACGGCTGGTGCGGATCTGTGTCGAGGAGGGTCGCGCAGTCAAGCCGGGGCTGACGACGGGGGTCTGCGGCGAGCACGGCGGCGACCCGGACAGCGTGCACTTCTTCCACGACGCCGGTCTGGACCACGTGTCGTGCTCACCGTTCCGGGTGCCCGTCGCTCGCCTCGAGGCAGGGCGGGCGGCCCCCGCGGATCGCGCCCGCAAGACCCCCGCCGAACCTGATGACGCACGGCGCTGACGCGGCCGCTCGAGCATTCGTCTGAAGCGGAGGCCAGCATGCTGCACGCCATGAGAGCGTCGTCAGCGATCAGGGGCGGCGGCCTGCTCAGGTGACCCGGACGTTGCTCGTCGCCCCGACGGGCCGCCGGGTCGGCCTGACCTCCACGAGCCTCGGGATCCTCGCCGCGCTGCGGCAGGAGGGGGTCTCGGCTGGTTTCGTGAAGCCCGTCGCCGAGCGCCGGCCCGATCGCACGGACGAGCTGGTGCGACTGCTCACCGGCCTCGAGCCGCCGGGGCCCGTTCCCGCCGACCTTGCGGAAGAGCTGCTCGGCTCCGGTCGCATGGACGTGCTGATGGAGGAGGTCCTCGCCCGGGCGGAGTCGCTCTCCGGCTGCGACGTCGTCGTCGTCGAGGGACTGTCCCCGAGCCCGGACCACGTCTGGGCGACCCGCGTGGACATCGCGGTCGCGCGCGCGCTCGACGCCGACGTGCTGCTCGTGACGGCCGGAGACCTGCCCGACCGGGAGCTGGCCGACGCCGTCGCGATCGCCGCGTCGCCCTACCTCTCCGAGGAGCGGCTGCGCATCGCGGGGTGCCTGGTCAACCGCGTGCCGGACCTCTCGCCCGGGCACGTCGCGGGTCTGGCCGGTGCGCTCGGACGGCACGGCATCGAGCTGGCCGGGGCGGTCGGGGTGCGACGGGCCCTCACCTGGCCGCGGGTCCGCGACGTCGCCTGCGAGCTGGGGGCACGGTCGCTGGTCGGCGGGGACACCTCCCGGCGTGTCTCGGACGTCCTGGTGTGCGCCCAGGGACTGCCCGGGCTGCTGCCGCTGCTGCGTGAGGGCACGCTGCTGCTGGTCCCGGGCGACCGGCACGACGTCGTCATGGCCGCCTGCCTGTCCGCGCTTCGGGGGGTCGAGCTCGCCGGTCTGCTGCTCACCGGCGGCGTCGAACCCGCTCCCGAGGTCATGCAGCTCATCGGTGCGGTCCGTGGCACCGGCCTGCCCATCCTGGTCGTCGACGCCCTCACCTATCCCACCGCGGTCAGCCTGCACGAGCGCGACTCCGAGCTGTCGCCGGACGACCCGGAGCAGGTGCGAGCGGTCGCTCAGGCCGTCGCCGGGTCGCTGGACCCGGCGTGGCTCAGCACCCTGCCGGCACCCGACCGACGTCGCCGGGTCACCCCCGCCGCCTTCCGCCGTCGCCTGGCCCGAGACGCCCGTGCCGCGGACCGCCGGATCGTGCTCCCGGAGGGTGCGGAGCCGCGTACGATCGCGGCCGCCATCGCCTGCGCCGAGCGCGGCATCGCCCGCTGCGTCCTGCTGGCGGACCCGGCCGACGTCGGCCTGCTTCCCGACGGGGTCGAGGTGCTCGACCCGGCCACGGTCGCTGACCACTACGTCGACCGGCTCGTCGCGCTGCGAGCGCACCGAGGGATGACGGCGACCGCGGCACGCCAGCAGCTGACCGATCCGGTCACCGTGGGCATGATGATGCTGGAGGCCGGCGAGGCCGACGGGCTCGTCTCCGGCGCGGTGCACACGACGGCCGCGACGGTGCGGCCCGCGCTGGAGCTGATCCGGGTGGCGCCGGGGGAGTCCCTGGTGTCGTCGGCGTTCTTCATGTGCCTGCCGGACGAGGTCGTCGCCTACGCGGACTGCGCGATCAACGTGGACCCGACGGCCGTCGAGCTTGCCGTCATCGCTGTCCAGACCGCCGACACGGCCGCTGCGTTCGGCATCGAGCCCCGGGTGGCGATGATCAGCTATAGCACCGGCTCGTCAGGCGCCGGCGTCGACGTCGACAAGGTCGTCGAGGCGACCCGCCTCGTGCGGCAGCTGCGTCCCCACCTGGTCGTCGACGGCCCCCTGCAGTACGACGCGGCAGCGGTCGCCTCCGTGGCGTCGAGCAAGCGACCGGACAGCCCGGTCGCCGGGCACGCCACCGTCTTCGTGTTCCCCGACCTCAACACCGGCAACACGACGTACAAGGCGGTGCAGCGCAGCACCGGCGTGCTAAGCATCGGGCCGGTGCTGCAGGGCCTGGCCAAGCCGGTGAACGACCTCAGCCGCGGCGCGCTCGTCGAGGACATCGTCTACACCATCGCGGTCACGGCCCTACAGGCTCGGGCTCATCCACCGGCTGGCACGGAGGATGTCGCCGGGCCCGGGACTTCCGACCCTGGGCAGGCAGCGCCGGGCGCGGGAGCCTGCGGTGACCGCACCTCGACGAAGGAGCTCGCATGACGCTACGGATCGGGATCAACGGCTTCGGGCGGATCGGTCGCGCCTACCTGAGGCTCAGCCTGCTCTCCGACGACCTCGAGGTCGTTGCCGTCAACGACCTGATCGAGCCCGCGACGATGGCCCGGCTGCTGCGCTTCGACAGCACCTTCGGGCCGCTCGGCCGGGACGTCGAGGACCACGCCGGGACCCTGGTCGTCGACGGCCACAAGATCCGTACCAGCTCCGAGCGTGACCCGTCCGCGCTGGCCTGGGCGGAGGAGTCCGTGGACGTCGTCATCGAGTCCACCGGCAAGCTGCGCACCCGCGAGGGCGCGGCCGGTCACCTGGCCGCCGGCGCCGCCAAGGTGCTGCTCTCCTCGCCCGGCAAGAGGATGGACGCGACGATCGTCATGGGCGTCAACGACGCCACGTACGACCCCGCCCTGCACCACGTCGTCTCGAACGCTTCCTGCACCACCAACTGCGTCGCCCCGATGGTCAAGGTGCTCCACGACCGGTTCGGCATCGAGCGCGGCCTCATGACGACGGTGCACGCCTACACCAACGACCAGAACCTGCTCGACGGCGCGCACAAGGACCCACGCCGGGCCCGGGCGGCCGCCGTCAACATCATCCCCACCACGACCGGCGCGGCCCGCGCGGTCGGCGAGGTGATCCCGGAGATGGCCGGGCGTCTCGACGGCGTCGCGCTGCGCGTACCGGTCGTCGACGGCTCGCTCGTCGACCTCGCGGTGCTGCTCGACGCGGACGTGACGGTTGCCGACGTGAACGCCGCCTTCGAGGCTGCTGCGAGCACGGCTCCACTGGCCGGGAGGCTGCGCTGCAGCACCGACCCGCTCGTGTCCAGCGACGTGATCGGCGACCCGGCGTCCTGCATCCTGGACGCGGGTCTCACGCAGGCGTCCGGGCGGCTGGCCAAGGTCTTCGGCTGGTACGACAACGAGTGGGGCTACACGGCCCGGATGCTCGACCTCACCAGGCTCGTCGGCGCCGACCTCGCACGCGGCCGCTGAAGGAGCTCGGGTTCACGCGCCCTCACGGGTGACCTTCGACCCTGGGGAGGGGACTGTGCGCACCTCACCCTTCGGGCAGCGGCACCCGCCACAGGCAGCTGGTGCCCGCCTGCGGGGCTGAGGTGACGACGAGCTCGCCGCCGAGCTCGTCCGCCCGCGAGCACAGGTTGACGAGACCGCTGCGTCGGCCCCCGACCGCGATCCCTACGCCGTCGTCGTCGACCTGCAGGACGAGCGAGCCGTCCCGGACAGAGACCACGACGTCGACGCGGCTGGCCTGCGCGTGCCGGGCCGCGTTGCTGAGCGCTTCACGGACCGCTGCGAGCAGGTGCTCGGCGGCCACGGCAGGGACGGCGGTGTCGAGCAAGCCGGACAGCCGCAGGGACGGGGCGAAGCCGAGCTGCGCGGTCACCGCGTCTGTCTCCTGCAGCAGCAGCGAGCGCAGCGACGGCGGCTCGTCCACCGGTGCCTGCAGGCCGTAGATGGTCGAACGCAGCTCACGGATCGTCGTGTCCAGCTCGTCGACCGCCCGGTGCACCCGAGCGACCGCCTCCTCCGGCCGTTCGCCGACCAGTCGGATCACGCTCTGCAGGCTCATGCCGGTCGCGAACAGCCGCTGGATCACCAGGTCGTGCAGGTCCCGGGCGATGCGGTCGCGGTCGTTGTGCACGGCCAGGTCCGCAGCATCGCGTCGTCGCTGGGCCAGCTCGAGCCCGACCGCGGCCTGTCGGGCGAAGTCCTCCAGCTGGCTGAGCTGCGTCGCGGCCGGCGGGGGGGCCAGGCCGAGCACGGCGAGCACCCCGCGGGCCGAACCCGGCTCGCCCAGCGCGACCGCCGAGCCGTTGCGGTCGCCAGGATCAGCTTTGAGGTCTGCCTGCCCGGGCTCCGCCAGCTCGTCGCTGACCAGCTCCAGGACAGAACCATGGAGCAGCACCCCACCCAGCTCGCCCGCCACCTCGAACCGGCGGCCACGCAGGGACACACCGCCAGCACCGTCCTCGGCCTCGACGAGCAGCTCGCCCCCGGGTTGCAGCAGAGCAACAACCGCGACCCGGGCGCCGGTCAGCTCGCGGGCCCGTCGGGTGACCAGAGCGAGCACCTGCTCGGGTTGGTCGCCGGACAGCAGCGCCGTCGACACCTCGCTGGAGGCGCGCTGCCAGCGCTCCCGCGCGCGGCTCTCCTCGTACAGGCACGCGTTGCTGGTCGCGACCCGGGCCGCCGCCGGCCCCCGTCCGGTGAGCACGACGTCATACGTGGACTGGTGTCGGCGCAGCAGCCGCGGCTGCGTCCAGGCTCGGTGGGTGAGGGCGACCGTGTCGGCGTCTCTCATGTGTCACCACGGGTCGGCGCGGCCGCGTCCAGGCCCTCTTCCAGCAGGGATCGAGACTCGTCGCAGCAGAAGCGGCTGTCCGCGACGTGCGACCGGGTCTGGCCGAGCAGGTCGTTGCTCCGTTGCGCGAGGCGGCTCCGTGACCGGGCCTCCGGGCCGTGCTCGGCAGATGCGTCGTCGCCCGGCGGCAGCATGTCAACCACCGGGAGCGGGGGAGAGGGTGGCGACCAGGACGGCCTTGATGGTGTGCAGCCGGTTCTCGGCCTGGTCGAAGACGATCGAACGTTGCGACTGGAAGACCTGGTTGGTGACCTCGAGCTCGCCGATCCCGGTCCGCTGCCACAGCGTCTCGCCGACGTCGGTGTTGCGGTCGTGGAAGGCCGGGAGGCAGTGCATGAACTTCACGTCGGGGTTGCCGGTGAGCTCGACCATCTCTGAGGTGACCCGGTAGTCGCCGAGCAGCGCGATGCGCTGGTCCCAGACCTCGTCGGGTTCACCCATCGAGACCCAGACGTCGGTGTAGAGGAAGTCGACGTCGGCGACGCCGACCGCCACGTCGTCGGTCTGGGTGATCCTTGCGCCGGTGCGGGCGGCGATCTCCTGGGCTGCCTCGAGGACGTGGACCGGGTTCTGGAGCGAGTCCGGACCGACCATGCGGACGTCCATCCCCATCATGGCGCCGGCGACGAGCAGCGAGTTGGCGGTGTTGTCGCAGGCGTCGCCGAGGTAGGCGAAGGAGATCTCGGCCGGTGGCTTCGGGCTGTGCTCGGTCATGGTGAGCATGTCGCACAGCGATTGCGTCGGGTGCCAGGTGTCGGTCAGCCCGTTCCAGACCGGTACGCCGGCTGCGTCGGACAGCGCTTCGACGGTGGTGTGCGCGAAGCCGCGGTACTCGATCCCGTCGTACATCCGCCCCAGGACCCGGGCGGTGTCGCGGATCGACTCCTTGTGGCCGATGTGGGAGCCGCTGGGGTCGAGGTAGGTGACGTGGGCACCCTGGTCGTGGGCGGCGACCTCGAAGGCGCACCGGGTGCGGGTGGAGGCCTTCTCGAAGATCAGAGCGATG
>JBBSTR010000070.1:0-11258 GCA_038235705.1 Mycobacteriales bacterium | reverse complement strand
TACGGCGAGTGGATGCAGACGCCGATGCCGACCTGGGAGGACCTGGCCTGGCTGCGCGGGCACTGGGACGGGCCGATGATGCTCAAGGGCGTCATGCGGGTCGACGACGCGCACAAGGCCGTGGACGCCGGGTTCTCGGCCATCTCGGTGAGCAACCACGGCGGCAACAACCTCGACGGCACCCCCGGCTCCGTCCGGGCGCTGCCGGCCGTCGTCGACGCGGTCGGCGACCAGGTCGAGGTCGTCCTCGACGGCGGGATCCGGCGAGGCTCCGACGTCGCGAAGGCTGTCGCCCTCGGGGCCCGGGCCGTGATGATCGGCCGCGCCTACCTCTGGGGCCTCGGCGCCAACGGCCAGGCCGGGGTGGAGAACGTGCTCGACATCCTGCGGTCCGGCGTCGACTCGGCGCTGCTCGGCATCGGCAAGGCCAAGATCACCGAGCTGAACCGGGGCGACCTGTTGATCCCGGACACCTTCGAGCGACGCCTGGGCGTGCCGGCCTGATGTCCGGAGACCGTGGACAGCAAGATCACCGGAGTGCCTGGGCCACCGACGGGCGCTGATCCGGGGGCATGAACGGTTGGATGCTCCGACGATCTTGCACCAGGAGCGAGCCGCGAGCAGAGCTTTCGGTAGGGCCGACATCTGAGCCATGGCCGGACGGGCTTGCGGTCGTGCTCGACCGGGAGGCGCGGCGGCTCGGCGGCGGCACGGTGCTGCTCGGCGGCGACCGGGGCCGCCTGCTGCGGTTCCGGCCGGGTGTGGTCGACCGGCTCGCCGACCCGGCGATCCTGCGGGCGGTCGGTCGGCGGTTGGTGCAGGCAGGCCTCGCGCACCCCGTGCCTGACCTGTCACCGGTGTCACCGAGGGAGGTGACCGTCGTCGTGCCCGTCCGAGACCGTGCGGCGGAGCTCGACCGCTGCCTGCAGGCGCTGTACCTCCCCGGCCCGGCCGACCGACGTGCGTGCACCGCCCCCACCGGTCCGCGGGTGATCGTGGTCGACGACGCCTCCTCTGACCGTGCCGCCATAGCCCGGGTCGCGAACAAGCACGGGGCCTTGCTCGTACGCCAGGACGTCAACACCGGCCCGGCCGGGGCGCGCACCAACGGGCTGCAGCACGTCGGGACCCCGCTGGTTGCCTTCGTGGACAGCGACGTGGCGGCTCCGGGCCTGTTCCGGCTGCTCGGTCACTTCGACGACCCTGCGGTCGCTGCCGTGGCCCCCCGGGTCGTGGCCGCGGCGGGCACCTCGCTGCTGCACCGCTACGCCGCAGCCCGCGGTCCGCTCGACCTGGGGACGCACCCGGCACAGGTCGGTCCGGGGCGGCGGGTGTCCTACGTGCCGACCGCCGCCCTCCTCGTCCGACGCGACGCGCTCGACGGCTTCGACGGGCAGCTGCGCTACGGCGAGGACGTCGACCTGATCTGGCGGCTCGTGGACAAGGGCTGGTCGGTGCGGTACGACCCGCGCGTTCTCGTCAGGCACCACGAGCCGGACCGCTGGCGCGCCTGGCTCACCCGTCGCTACCGGTACGGCACCTCGGCCGCCCCGCTGGCCCAGCGCCACGGCGACCGCCTCGCCCCGCTCGCCGTGCACCCGTGGCTGCTCGCCTGTTGGTTGCTGCTCGCCGCCCGTCACCCGGCGCCCGCCGTGGTTGTCGCCCTGGTCCCGGCGAGAAGGGTGCACCGCACCCTGCGCGGCGCCGGCCTCGACCGTGCCGAGTCAGCCGCGACCGCGGCCCGAACCGTCGCCCGTGGCCTGCGCTTCACCGTCAGCGGGCTCGGCGGTCCCGGCACGGTGACGACCGGCCCGCTCCTGGCCGGGCTGCTGCTCGGCCGGCGCACCCGACGCACCGCTGCGCTGCTGCTGCTCGCCCCGCCGCTGCTCGAGCACCTCGACCGGCGACCGGCGATCGACCCGTTCCGGTGGACGGCGGCACGGGTCACCGACGACCTCGCGTATGCGCTCGGGGTCTGGAAAGGTTGCTGGGACGCGCGCACGACCGTGCCGCTGCGACCCCGGCGCGGGTGACGCACGGCGCATACTTCTCTGCGTGGTCCGCGAGGGTCCGCCCGACGCAGGAGCCCGATGACCGACACGCGCACGCCTCTGGCCGAGCGGCTGGGAGGGCGCAGGCTGCTGCTCGCCGGCTTCGCCCTCGCGGTGATGGCGGACCCGGTGAGCTCGGTGGCGTACGCGATCGAGGCCGCGCTCCGGGCCTTGAACGGTCAGCTGAACCTGCTGCTGCTGACGATGGGCGCCGTCGTCGTGGTCATCGCCCTGGTCGTTGTCAACTACCAGCAGATCGTCAAGCGGTTCCCCGAGGGGGGCGGGTCGCCTGCGGCCACGGCCAGGGCGTACGGGGAAGCCTGGTCTTTCCTGCCGGTCGGCGCGCTGATCACCGACTTCGTGCTGACCATCGCGATCAGCGTCGCCGCCGGGTCGGCGGCCGTGGTCGGTCTGGCGCCCTCGCTCGCCTCGGTCCGCGTGCCTGTCGCGCTCGTGCTGCTGCTGGTGGTCGGCGGGCTGACCTGGTTCGGCCACCTCGGACGGCTCGCCTTCGCGGCCATGACGGTGATCTTTCTCGGTGCTGGGCTGTGGGTCCTCGTCGCCGGGCTGCTCGCGGACGTGCCTGACGCGGCGGCGCAGGCCGGCACGACGGTCGGCACGAGCGTGCACTCGCCGAGCCTTGCGGTGCTGCTCGCGTTCCCGGTCGCGATGGCGCTCGCCACCGGCGTCGAGGCGCCGTCCTCGGCGATCGCCCAGCTGGCCCAGCTGGACGACGACGGCAGGCGCCACTTCGGTCGGGTCACCCTCTGGGCGACGCTCGCAATCGTCGGCACGCTCACCCTGGGACTGACTGCGCTCGCCGTACACCTCAAGGTCGGCGTCCCGGACGGCAAGAACGCCACCCTGGTCGGTGAGCTGGCCCGTGCTGTCCACAGCCCCGGGGTGTTCGAGTTCTTCGACGTCACCGGGTCGCTGCTCCTGCTCGCGGCGGCCTCCAGCTCGTTCCAGGCCGGCCCGGGACTGCTCAAGGCGCTCGCCCGGCGCGACCCGGACGACACCTTTGAGGACAGCGAGCGCTCACCGGTCACGGGGGTTCTTCCGCACTGGCTGGGGAGGACGAACAAGCACCACACGCCGTACGTCGGGGTCGTGCTCTACCTGCTCGTCAGCGCGGTCGTCGTCGTCGTCGCGCAGGCCCGTGAGCAGGAGCTCGTCCTGTACTACGCCGTCGCCGTCTTCATCTCCTTTCTCGCCGGGCTGACCGCGATGGCGAAGTTCTCGCGCCAGGAGGGGCGCAGGGCCGCGCTCATCGGCAACGTCGTCGGCGCGGTCGTCGTGACGCTCGTGCTGGTCGTCAACCTCTCGCGCGGCTACCCGCTGGTGTCGCTGGGGGCCTCGCTGCTGATCGCCGGTCTGCTGTGGCGGGCGTGGGTGGCCGCCGGCCGCCCCCGCGCGGAGACCTGACGCCTGAAAGGTGACCTCAGCGGTCCTTGCGGGCCGGCCGTCCCGCGCCGGCCAGGAAGACGCCGGTGAGCACCACCGCGGCGACGAGGCCGACCTTGCCGAGCCCCCGGAGCAGCGCGTCGACGGCCTCGCTCAAGGTGCCGTCGCGCAGGTCCCAGACCACGGTGGCCGCCAGCGCTGCGAGGATCAGCACACAGACGAGCGCGAGCCGGGCGCCGAGCCCCAGCCCCTCGGTCGACCGTCGGCTGAGCGCGGTCGCCGAGAGCGCGGAGAGCATGAGCAGGGCGCCGATCAGCGGCACGGCGACCGGGACGCTCGGGATCACCAGCGTGAGCCCGATCAGGGTGGCGCCGACCCCGACGACCAGGCTGACGACGTTCGTGCCGAGGTTGTTGCGTGAGGTCAGCTGGTTGACCAGCAGCCAGACCAGCACGACGTAGCCGCGGATCCCGGCCACCACCGTGCGCAGCAGCCGGTTCCCACGGACCGTGGTCACCGTCGAGCTCAGTGCGGCCGAAGCGTGCGTCGCCGTGCGGGCGAAGGTGTCGCTGCCCTCGGTCATCTCGGCCGCGATCAGCTGCCGGCCGATCACCTGGCTCCGCGCGCAGAGCTGCTCCAGCCGGTCGCAACCCAGCTCACCGACGTCCTCGAGCCGACCGCGGGCCTTCTCGAACTCGTCCGCCCACAGCCGGCTCTCGCTGAGCTGGTCGTCGTCCTGTCGTACGGCCTGCGCCAACGCCGGCAGCTCGACGGCGTGGACGTCGACCCGAAGGCGCCGAGCGATCATCGCCGGCACGAGCGCGAAGGCGCTCGGCAGCAGGCCGCGCCCGGTGAGCGCGCCACCCTCCCGTCGTCCGAGCGGGGCCAGCTCGGCCCGCACGTCGTCGGCCCGCTGGTCCCACTGCCGGCACAGCGACGCGTGGTCAGGCCGGTCCGGCTGCCCGACCGCGATCACCCGCAGCTTGTCGTACGCCTGGTCGGCGTCGAGCCCGAGCTGGGCGAGGCGGGCCGGGGAGAGCAGGATCGTGAGCAGCTGCGCCGCGCCGTCCAGGCGCCCGGTGAGCCAGTCGCTGACCCGCCAGGACCGTCGGTAGAACGCACCGAAGTGGTGCAGCTGCAGACCGGTCACCTGCGCCGGGTCGACGGCGCTGAGCTGCACCAGCTCGACCTCCTGCTCGACGTCGTCGGTCCCGCCGCCGAAGGCGACCTGCACGACCGACAGGGCGAGCATCTGCCGCAGCACCTGCTGAGGCTCCTGTCCGGGGCCACCCCCGGGGCCCGCGCGCAGCAGCACCGCGAGCAGTGAGCGCAGGTGGTCCAGGGGCGCGGACAGCGGGTCACCCGTGGCCACCCGCTGCTCGGCGACCGAGCCGAGCGCTGCCCGGGCGTCGTCCAGGCATCGAGCGAGGTCGAGGGCCTGGCCGTACAGCCGGGTGCGGTTGCCGAGCGGCCGGCTGCGCTCCCAGGTGTCGAGCGCCGCGGGCAGCGCGCTGCGCAGTGCGGCCGTCTCGCGCTGGGTCGCGGCGGCCGCCCCGCTCCGGGCGGGCAGCCCGGCCCCGGCCGTCTGCCAGGAGCTTGCCAGGCCCTGCCGGTCGCGTCGGATCTCCCCAAGGACCTGGTGGGCCTGGGTGCGCGCGCCCACCAGCACGGCCCGCTCGGCCGTGTCGACCGGGCACAGCCCGACCGCGCGCCGCAGCACGTCGATCGTCAGGTCGCCGAGGTGGCGGACGGTGGACTGCCCCCAGGACCACTGCTCACCGGTGGCGGCCAGCTCGACGGCGAGGTCTGGCCCTGGGACGAAGGTGAAGCGTCCGACGTTCTCGGCGAGCGCCGCGACCAGCTCCTGCCGGCTCCACCGCGTGCCCGCCCCGTCCCCGACCAGCAGGGTCGCGATCGTCTCGCACGCCTCGTCGACCCGGGCCTCGCGGTAGGCGTGGAAGGACTGCGCCACGAGGTCGCCGGAGGCGCTGGCCGTGACCAGCAGCCGAGCGACCCGCTCACGGCTGCCCCGCTGCCGGCGGGCCTCGGCGTTGTGGACGGCGAGCTCGTTGAGCTCTCGGCTGATCGACTCGGTGCCGCGCATCCGGGTCATCACGGCCAGCAGCACCTCGCTCATCCCGGGCGGCGCGCCGGGCGTCTGGGTCCGGGCGCTCTCACCGGGGTCCGGCACGACGTACGCCAGGACCCGCCGCACCTGGTTGCCGGCCGGCTGCCGGTAGACCGCCTCCAGCGCCGGGCGTACCGGCTTGTTGTGCAGCACGCCGCCGTCGACGACGAGCTGGCTGTCGGCGAAGTCCGTGCGCCCGGCCTGGCTCGGCCAGCGATCACCTTCCCGCGCGTCGACGTCGACCTGCTGCGGCTCGAACGCCCCCGGGAACGAGGACGTGCAGCGCGAGGCCAGCGCCAGCTCGTCAGCCACGTGCACGTCGCGCAGGTCGCCGCGGTGGGTCGCCCACGGTTCCTCGCCGAGCACCTCGGGGTCGGAGGAGAAGTGGAACGTGGCGTCGTGGTCCACCTCCTCGAGCCGGTGCCCGAGGTCGTCGGTGAAAGCGGTGCGCCGGCCGTTCCAGAGGGTGCCGGACAGGAACAGGTCGACCGTCTCGGGCGGTTCCTGGTCTCGGGCGGGTCTGCCCGTGGCGGCGCCGGCGATGTCGGCGTACGCCTGTCGCAGCTGGGTGTGGAACCACTGCCCGTCCAGGAGCGACAGGGCGCCCTTCTCGCGTGGGTCGCGCAGCAGCTTGCCGAGCGCGCCCTTGTCCGCCCACATGCTGCGCATCCCCGACAGGTCGCAGCCGTGGACGAGCCCGAGCGAGAGAAACCCTCCGTTGAGGCCACCGGCACTCGTCCCGGACACCACGTCGATCCGAGCGTCGGCCTGCAGCAGGTCGAGCACCTCGGCGTAGACCCCGGTGCGGTCGGGGCGTCGGCTCGCCTGCACGACCTCGTTGAGCTCCAGCACCACCCCGCTCATCCACACCGCGAGGCTCACCCCGCCGTTCAGCACCACCGCGAGCCGGAGGTCCTGGCGGTTCGCCTGCAGCACCTGGTCCGACGGGGCGTCGAGCACCAGCGGGCCGAGGGCGAGCTGGTCCATCGAGGGGCGAGGGTCCGTCTCGGTCACGGCGATCTCCTGCCTGAGGATGATCACCGCACCGTACGCCTCGACCAGCCCACGGGGAAGACGGGTCAGGCTCTGGTCACGCGCTCCTCGTACGCCCGGACCTCCGGCAGCCCGACGAGGTCGGTGAACGCCTCGAAGTCGACCGCGTCGTCCAGGACGGCCAGCGGGGATCCGGCCCGCCGGATCTCGGCCAGGTAGCGCTGCATCGCGAGCGTCGCCGAGAACAGGGTCGCGACCGGGTAGATCACCAGCGCGAACCCCAGCTCGGCGATCTGCTCCAGCGACAGCATCGGGGTGCGACCCCGCTCGACCCAGTTGAACATCAGCGGCGTGCCCGGGAAGGCGTGGGCGACGGCCTCGATCTCGACCTCGTCCTGGGGCGCCTCGACGAACAGCACGTCGGCGCCCGCGTCGCGGTAGGCCGCAGCCCGCCCCAGGGCCGCGTCCAGCCCGTCGACCGCGCGAGCGTCGGTCCGCGCGATGATCACGAAGCCCGGGTCGGTCCGGGCCTCGACGGCCGCGTGCACCTTGTCCACCATCTCCCCGGCCGGGACAACCTGCTTGCCGCTCATGTGCCCGCAACGCTTCGGCGAGACCTGGTCCTCCAGGTGGATCGCGGCGACCCCGGCCCGCTCGAAGTCCTGCACGGTCCGCCGCACGTTGACCACGTTGCCGTAGCCGGTGTCGGCGTCGCTGATCAGCGGGACGCTCACCGCTCCAGCCATCCGGCCGGCCTGGTCGACCATCTCGGTGGCGGTGAGCAGCCCGACGTCCGGCATCCCGAGCCGGGCGGCGGTGGCGCCGAACCCGGTCATGTAGACGGCGTCGAAGCCGGCCTGCTCGACGAGCCGGGCCGACAGGGCGTCGTAGGCCCCCGGGACGAGCACGGGGGTGTCGGCCATCATCAGGGCGCGCAGCCGGGCGCCGGGTGAGGTCATGCCTGACCGTCTCACGCTTGCCGACGCGAAGCGGTGCCGCGACGGCTGCATTGCGGGCCGAGCTGACCGCAGGGCGTCCGGGCGAGCTGCCGGTCGTCGACATGGGGCCGCCGATGGAACGGCGCCAAGATCACCGAGGGGTGAGAGGCGGCCCGGCGCAGGTTGGTGACGTGACCTGGGGCACACTCCACCCACGGGCGCCGGCACCGTGTCGGACCGCTCGCACCACGGAGGTACGTGATGACCCAGACGCCGGAAGAGAAGACGCCGCCCGAGCTGACCGAGCTGCTCAAGGACTCACCGACCAACTGGGGGAAGTGGGGAGAGGACGACGAGGTCGGGTCGCTCAACTATCTCGGGCCGGAGCAGGTCTTGGCCGCCGCCGGGCTGGTGCGTACGGGCAAGACGTTCACGCTCCAGCGCCTGATCGGTGACCCGAAGGGCGACCCGGTCTGGCCTGGCCGCACGCCGGCCGAGCGCACGCAGATCCTGGACGAGAGCAGCTGGGACGCCGACGACGCACCCGCCTACCCGGGCGGGCTCCACTACGCGGACGACAAGATCAACGCTTTCCTGCAGGGCTCCACGCAGTACGACGCGCTCGGTCACGTCTGGTACGGCGGGAAGATCTACAACGGCTTCGACGCCCGCACGACGGTCGGAGGGCTCCAGAAGGCGAGCGTGGAGCCGATCGCCCAGCGCGGTGTCGTCGGCCGCGGCGTGCTGCTGGACATGGCGCGCTTCCGGGGCAAGGACACCCTGGACCCGGGCGAGACCTTTACCCACGAGGACCTGCAGGCCTGTGCGAAGGAGCAGGGCGTCGAGCTGCGCAAGCGCGACATCCTGGTGATCCGGACCAACTTCATCCAGCAGTTCTTCGACAAGGGCGCCGCTTTCTACGAGAACTTCTGCGAGCCGGGCCTGGTCTACAGCCCGGAGCTCGTGCAGTGGTTCCAGGACCGGGAGATCCCGAACCTGGTCACCGACACGATCGCGAACGAGGTCACCTTCGACCCGAACAACGGCGTGGCGCTGGTGCTCCACAACGCGCTGATGCGCAACCTCGGGGTGACGCTCACCGAGATCGCCGACCTCGAGCTGCTGGCGGCGGACTGCGCGGACGACAAGGTCTATGAGTTCCTGTACGTCGCGGCGCCGTTGAAGGTGGCGCTCGGCAGTGGGTCGCCGGTCAACCCGATGGCGATCAAGTGACCGTCTACGACGAGAAGCCGTGGCTCGGGCTCTACGGCGACCAGCCGGCGGACTACCCGCTGGAGTTCGAGGACGCGCTGTCGATGTACCGCGCAGGGGTGGCGAAGGACCCGTCCGCCGACGCGATCCGCTACTTCGACGGCACGATTTCCCGGGCCGAGCTGGAGGCGCAGAGCGACGCGTTGGCCTGTGCGCTGCTCGCGGACGGGTTCCAGCCCGGCGACCGGCTCGCCGTCTACCTGCAGAACGTGCCGGCCTTCGTCATCTCCATGGTTGCCGCATGGAAGGCCGGCGGGGTGATGGTCTCGATCAACCCGATGAGCCGCGAGCGGGAGCTGACCTACCTGCTGCAGGACTCCGGTGCGGTGGTGCTGGTGTGCCTGGAGCACCTGTACGGCGACGTCGCGGTCAAGGTCGTGGGTGACACGGCCGTACGCACGGTGCTCACCACCAGCGGGCTGGACTTCCAGACGCGGGACGACCCGCGGGTCTTCGCCGAGGTGAAGCGCGAGCGCCACGACGGCACCCAGGACTTCGGCGAGGTCGTCGAGCAGCACCGCGGTGAGGTCCCGCCGGCCGTCTCGTTCGGGCCGGACGACGTCGCCTTCCTCACCTACACGTCGGGTACGACCGGGGTGCCGAAGGGGGCGATGAACACCCACCGCAACGTGGTGTTCACCGCGCAGGTCTATCGGGACTGGATCCGGTTGTCCGCGGACGGGTCGATCTTCGGGATCGCGCCGCTGTTCCACATCACCGGCCTGATCGGCCACGTCGCCGCCTCGATGCTGGTGCCGATGCCGCTGATCCTGGCCTACCGGTTCGAGCCCGAGGTCGTGCTCGACGGGTTCCGCGAGCACCGGCCGACCTTCACGATCGGGGCGATCACGGCGCTGAACGCGATGCTGGGAGCGGCCGGCTTCACCGAAGACGCGTTTTCCTCGCTGACCTCGGTCTACTCCGGCGGCGCCGCGATCTCACCGACGGCCGAGAAGGCGTTCCTGACGGCGACCGGCAAGCAGGTGCACAACGCGTACGGCCTGACCGAGACCACCTCGCCGATGACCGTCACCCCGTTCGGGGCGCCGTCCCCGGTCGACCCGACCTCGGGCGCGCTGTCGGTCGGGGTGCCTGCGCCCAGCACGATCGTGCGGATCGTCGGCGACGACGGGGTCGACGTGCCGCTGGGCGAGGTCGGCGAGATCGTCGCCGAGGGCCCGCAGGTGGTCGCGGGCTACTGGAACAAGCCGGAGGAGACCGCGGCCAACCTGCCGGGCGGCTCGCTGAAGAGCGGTGACGTCGGCTTCATGAACACCGAGGGCTGGGTGTTCATCGTCGACCGCAAGAAGGACATGATCAACGCCTCCGGTTACAAGGTCTGGCCTCGTGAGGTCGAGGACGTCCTGGCCGAGCACCCGGCCGTGCGCGAGGCGGCGGTCGTCGGCGTCCCCGACGAGAAGCGGGGCGAGACGGTCAAGGCGTACGTCAGCCTGAAGGCCGGTGCGTCCGCGACCGAGGAGGAGCTGATCGCGCACTGCAAGGCGCGGATGTCGGCGTACAAGTACCCGCGCAGCGTCGTGTTGATCGACGAGCTGCCGAAGACGGTGACGGGCAAGATCCTGCGGCGCGAGCTGCGGGGCCAGGCCTAGGGCGTCGGGCTGGTCAGGCCCAGCTCGGCAGACACGTCCCGGGCCAGGCCGGTCATCGCATGCCGCTCGCCGAGCATCCGCCCGGCCACGCCGATCACCGGGATGTTCGACAGCCCGCGCTGCCAGAGCCGGCCCTCGGCCCGCTGCCCGGTCAGCTTCCGGACGGCCCACATGGTCTTGAGCGAGGTGAGCAGCGCTCCGGGCGCGGAAGACAGGACCGTGCGCCAGACCGGGTCGTCGTCCGCCTCCGGTTCCTCGGGCACGGGGGCCTTGACGGCGGTCCAGCCCTTCGGCAGCTTGTCGTCCAGGACGTGCACGGACACCATCCGTACGCGCTCGCCCTCGTCCGTCACCCCGGCGAGCTCGCAGAGCGACAGCACCAGCAGCCCCTGCGCGGTCGCGCCGACGAGGTCGACGACCACGTCGGTGAGGCGGCCGCCGATGCCGGGTGCCGCGGTGAGCACGGCGACCTCGCTGCGCCAGTGCAGCGCGATCTGCTCGGCCCGACGCGCCGGGTCACCCGTACGCATACGGCCCGCGACCAGCCGCGCCGGAGCAGCACCGGCACGGACGAAGGCGAGCACGCGGTCAGCGTCGGCGGTCTTCACGAGCGTCACCGTAGGCGTGAACGCTGGTGATCTTCGGGCCGCAACACCGGTCAAGATCACCGACGTACGAGAACTGACCGTCTCCGGCAGAATGGACCGATGACCGCGCCCGACCTTGCCACCCTGCTCACCGGCGACGACCCGCTCCCGCTGACTCTCTACGGCCAGACCGTCCTGCACCGTCCGGCCGCTCCGGTCACGACGTTCGACCAGGCGCTCGCCGACCTCGTGGAGGCGATGTTCGTGACCATGTA
>JBBSTR010000069.1:0-11654 GCA_038235705.1 Mycobacteriales bacterium | reverse complement strand
GCGTACGACGGCCTGCGCCGGCTGTGCCTGGGGGTCCTCGGCGGCGCGCACCGCGGGGCCGCGGGGCTCGCCGGGCTCGCCTGGGCGCTGAGCCCGCGCATGATGACCGAGCTCGGCCCGCTGTCGGTGGAGACCCTCCCGATGGTCCTGCTGCCCTGGACGCTGCTGCCGCTGACGGCGCACCTGCCCGCCGGCCGGGTGGTCCGAGGGGTGCTCGGCTCGTCGGTCGCGGTGCTGCTCATGGGCGGTACCAACGCGACCGCCACGCTTGCCGTGCTCCCGGCTGCAGCGCTCTGGATCCTGACCCGCCATGGGCTCCTCCGCGCCCGGCTCCTCGTGCTGGCGATGTGGTCGACCGCGGTGCTCGCCGTCTCGCTGTGGTGGCTCGTCCCGCTGTTCCTGCTGGGCGGCGTGGGCCAACCCTTCCTGAAGTGGATCGAGACCTCGGCGGTGACGGCTTCTGACATCGGGGCGCTCACCGCGCTGCGCGGGGTCGATCAGTGGGTCGCCTACCTCCCGGACGCCTTCTGGCCGGGGGCGACGCTGCTCGCCGGTGCGCCCCTGCTCGTGGTGACGACGACGCTCGTCGCCGCGGTCGGTCTCGCCGGGCTGGTGCAGCGCAGGATCCCCGAGGGTCGCTGGCTCCTGCTGGTGGGAGCGGTCGGGCTGGTCGCGCTGACCCTGGCCCACCGGGGGCAGGGCCTGGTGTCCAGCCCGCTCTCGGCCGGGGTGAGCGGCCTGCTCGACGGCCCGCTCGCGCCGCTGCGCAACGTCCACAAAGCCGATCCCTTGCTGCGGCTGCCCCTGGTGCTCGGCGCGGCGCACCTGGTCGCCCGCGGGGTCGTGCTGGCCCGTACCCGCCCCGAGCCAGGCCCCCGCCGGGCCGTGGCCAGAGTCGGGCGGGTGTTCCCGGCGCTGCTGGCGGTGCTCGTGCTCGCCGGCGCTGCTCCGGTGCTGACCGGGCAGCTGAGGCCGGGTCCGGCTTTCCGGCAGCTGCCGCAGGCCTGGCTGGACGCGGCCGCCGTGATCGCGTCAGCCGACCGGGGAGAGGGCGGGCAGACCCCCGGTCGTACGTTGCTCCTTCCGGCCTCCGGGTTCGGTCGCTACACGTGGGGCCGCAGCCTCGACGAGCCGCTGCAGCCGCTGGACGCGGGACGGTGGGCGACGCGACCCCAGGTGCCCCTGGTGGCCCCGGGCTCCACGCGGCTGCTCGATGCGGTCGACGAGGTCCTGGCCACCGGCCAGGGATCGCCGGCGCTCGCGGACCTGCTTGCGCGGAGCGGCTTCGCCCGGGTGCTGGTGCGCAACGACCTCGCTCTCGAGGCGACCGGTGCGGTGCGGCCGGCCCTGGTCCGGCAGGCCCTGGAACGCTCTGCGGGGCTGCGCGCCGTGCGCGGCTTCGGGCCCGTGTCCGTGCCCGACACGTCACCGGTCGGCGCCGGTCAGGCACTGCCCGAGCTGGAGCTGTGGGAGGTCACCGGCGACGTACGACAGGCCGCGACGGTGCCGCTCGCCGACGTGGTCCGGCTGTCCGGCGGTCCCGAGGACCTGATGCCTGCCTTGGAGGCCGGGCTGCTGCAACGGGACGACCCGGTGGTGCTGGCCGGCGAGCAGGGAGGGCCTGACGGCCTGCGGCAGGTCGTCACCGACGGGCTGCAGCGCCGGGAGCGGTCCTTCGGGACCGTGCACCACCCGCTCGGACCGGTGCTCGCTGCCGACGCGCCGCTCACCCTGGACCAGCCGGTCCCTGACCTGCTCCCGTTCCCGGCTGCCGGGCACCTCACGACCTCCCTGATCGAGGGCGCCCGCGCGGTGCGGTCCTCCACGAGCCAGGCGGACCCCGGCCTCGGGCTGCTCGCGCGGCAGGCCTACGCGGGGGTCGACGGCGACCCCTCGACGTGGTGGCAGAGCGACCCGTCACGTCCGGCGGTCGGTCAGTGGCTGCAGCTCGACCTGTCCTCCCCGTCCGTGGCGCCGTCGGTGCGGCTCAGCCTGGTGGTCGCTCCCTTCACGGTCGGTGCGCCGGTCACCCGCGTACGGCTGACGACCGACCGCGGGAGCCGGGTCCTACGGGTGCAGCGGACCGAGGAGCCGCAGGTGCTGCCGCTGCCGGGCAGCGGCTCCGGCCCGGTGTCTCGGGTGCGGGTGACGGTGGTCAGCACCGAGGGCGGGAGCGAGGTGGGTGCGGTCGGCGTCCGCGAGCTGAGCCTGCCGGGGGTGACGGTGTCCCGCACCCTGGTGGTCCCGCCGGACGTCACGCGGGCCCCGCAGGCATGGTCGTTCACCACGGTCGACCCGCCCCTGGGCCCGTGCGTGCTGGACGCCGGCGACGTGCGCTGCGACCCGTCGCTCCACCGGCCCCCGTCCGGTGAGCGGGTGCTCGACCGCACGCTGGCGGCCCCGTCGCCGGTGACGGTCCGGGTCGTCGGCACCGTGGTCGCGCGTCCTGGCGCGGCCACCGACGGCCTGCTCACGCCGTTCGGCGCAAAGGTCGCGGCCAGCGGCAGACGGCTGCCGGGCGCGCTGCTGACTGGTCCTCAGGCGGCTGTCGACGGTGACCCACGCACGGTCTGGGTGGCCGACCCCGACGACGGGGAGCCTGCGCTGACCGTGCGGCTCCGCAACGCCTCGACGCTGACCGGGCTCGACCTGACCTGGCCTGCGGAGCCGGCCGGCAGCCGACCAGAGAGCGCGCTGCTGACCAGCCCTGCCGGGACGCGGCTGGTCCGGCTCGACGACGGCCGCGCACGCTTCGCGCCTCTGACGACGGACCAGGTCACGCTGTCGTTCCCCTCGCGGACGACCGTGCTCGCCCGCGGCGTCGACGGGTTCACCAGGCCGTTGCCGACGGCGCTGGGTGAGGTCCGCCTGCTCGGCGCCAGCCAGGGCAGCAGGGTCGCCGACAGCACCCTGACCGGCGCTCCTTGCGGGTTCGGCCCGGCGGTCGTCGTCGACGGCCGCACCTACCCGACCCAGGTCGGCGGGACGGTCGGAGCACTGCGGCGCGGCCAGCCGTTGGCACTGACGGTGTGCCGGCCGGACGGAACACCCGGCACGGTGCAGCTGGCGCAGGGGGAACGACGTGTCCAGGTACTCGCCACCGACGCGTTCTCCCCGCGCAGCCTGCAGCTGGTCGCCGAGGCGCCGGCTGCTCGCGTGCCCGACCGCAGCACCACGGTGACCCTGCGCACCAAGAGCCGCCGCACGCTGCAGGTCGGCTCGGGACCGGCCGCGCTTTTGGTGCTGCCCGAGAGCGCCAGCGCCGGGTGGACGGCGCGTCTGGACGGAGCTGTGCTGCCCGCCGTGACCGTCGACGGCTGGCAGCAGGGCTACCTCGTGCCGGCCGGGTCGGGAGGACGGGTCGAGCTGGTCTTCGGGCCCGACCGCCTCTACCGGCTCTCGCTGGTGGTCGGAGGCTGGCTGGCGCTGCTCGTGACGCTGGTCGTCGTCCTTGATCGGGTGACGGTCGGTGGCCCACGTCGGCCGGGCCGGCCGGTGGTCGCGGCGGGGACCGTCCGCGCTCCGATGCCTCGGGTGACGACCTCGGCGCGTCGTCGTCTCGTCACGGTCGTGGCCGCAGCCCTGGCCGGCGGGCTGCTGCTGGGGCCGCTCTGCGGGCTCGCGCTCCTCGGGACCGCGGTCCTGCTGCGACGACCGGCCACCGGCGGCGCCCTGGCTGGCCTGCTGCTGCTCGGCGCGTGCGTGCCCGTCCTGGCCCGAGGGTCTGCGGGCCTCGCGGCGACCCAGGCCGGGACGGTGGCCCAGGCCCTCGCGCTGCTCGCCGTCGGCCTCGCGGCGGGGACCGCGCTGCGCCTGCACCCGGAGCGCAGGCGCGTGCCCGCCGGGACAGCCCCGTGACGAACACGCCCCTTGCCGCCGGCCAGAGACCCCCTGGGCGGAGCAGCGACGAGCAGGTCTGGGACGAGGTCCCGGCGCGCTGGCCGGACCTGCGTGCAAGCCTGCGGACCTGGGCGCGTCGGCCGTCCGCAGCGCTGGGCTCGGGGATCGTCGGGCTCGTCCTGATGCACGTCCTGCTGCGCGGCTGGGTGCTGTGGGGAGGCTCGTTCTTCGAGGACGACTACGTGTATCTCGCCGAGGCCCGACGAGGTCTGTCGGTCGGGTTCCTCACGCAGGACTACAACGGTCATCTGCAGGTGGGGCAGCTCCTGCTCGTCTGGGTGGTGGCGCGCCTCGCCCCGCTCTCGCACCCGGTCGTCGCCGTCGGCACCCTCGCTCTGTCGGCGCTCGCGGTCGCCCTGTTCGCCCGGCTGCTGCTGCTCCTGTTCGGCCCGCGCCGCGGGATCCTCGTCCCGCTCGCCGTCTATGCGCTGTGCCCGATCGGTGCGAACGCCACGACGTGGTGGGCGGCGGCGCTGCAGACCCTCCCGCTGCAGGTCCTCTTGATCCTGGCCGTGGACGCGCACGTGCGGCACACCTGGACCCGCGAGCGGCGGTGGGGGTGGGTCGCGGTGGCGTCGCTCGTGGCAGGGCTGTTCTTCTGGGAGAAGGCCCTGCTGATCCTGCCGCTGCTCGTCGGTCTGACGGTCCTGGTCCTGCGGCCGGCCGGCGACCGGCCCGCCGGAGGTCTGCTGCGCCGCGGCGCACGTCAGCTGGCACCGCAGGCCCGGCTGTGGACGGCCTACGTCGTCGCCTGGGTCGCCTATCTCGGGACCTACTTGGCTGTCACGGCGCCGACCGGGGCGGGGGCAGGGCTGTGGACCACCCTGGGCGCGGTACGGACCACCGTGCTGGACACTTTCGTCGTCGGCCTCGCCGGCGGGCCCTGGCGCACCGAGGGCACCTCGCCGATCCCGCTGTCGTCCACGCCGTACGCCCCGGTGCTCCTGCTCGTGCTCGTGGTCGCCGTCCTGGTCGTGACGGCGTCGATCCGCTGGCGCGGCGCCGCGGCCGGACGGGTCTGGCTGCTGCTGCTCGGCTACCTCGCCGCGGACGTCGGGCTGCTGGTCGCCACCCGGCTGGGTCTGATCGGCGGTGAGCTGGCGCGTGACACGCGGTACGTCACCGATGCTGTGCCGGTGACCGCGTTGTGCCTCGGGCTGGCCTTCCTGCCGCGTCGGTCCACGCCGCCCGCTGAGGCGGTCGGGCCGGCTGCGCGGTTCGCCGAGGTGAGGAAGCGATCGGTGCCGCCGCTGCTCAAGGTGCCCGGCGTCCGGCTCCTCGTCCTCGGGCCGTTGCTGGTCGGCTATCTCGGCAGCTGCTTGTTGACCACGGGCGCGCTGGCGCACCAGGCCTCCACCTGGGGGGCGAGCAGCTACCTGAGCACCCTGCGCGCCTCGCTGGCCGACGACCCGGATGCCGTGCTGATCGACGGGCCGTTGCCGATGTCGGTCATGAGCCCGCTCACCCGGCGCCCGGTGCTCTCCACCGTGACACAGGCGATGGGCGTGTCCCGCAGCTACTCCGAGGCGTCCGAGCACCCCCTGACGGCCGACCTGCAGGGCCGGCTGAGGCCGGTCGCGCTGGCGGACCCGGTCGTGTCCGAGGCCGGCCCGGTCCCCGGCTGCGGCTGGGCGGCACGAGGGCCGGTGGGCGTCACGGTGCCCCTCCCGCGCGCCGCGGGCGGCGTCGTCCGGCTGCCCTACCTGCTCGCGACCACCACCCGCGCGGTGGTGGAGGCCGCCGGGCAGCGTTACGACGTCGTGCTCCTGGCGGGCCTGCACGACGTCTACGTCCCGCTGCCCTCCGGCACCGCGATCACCTCGATCCGGCTGCGCGACCTCCCGCTCGGCGCGCGTGCCTGCGTGGGCCCGGTCGCCGTCGGCTTCGCGGTGCCCGGCCCGTGAGCTCGAGCGATCGGGTGCCACTGCGGGAGCGGACCCGGCTCGGGCTGCTCGCCGGCGTCGTGCTCGCCGCCCTGCTGCTCGCCCCGCTGCTGGGCCCGGGCTACGTGCTGGTCCGCGACATGTCTTTCGTCCCGGACCCGCCGATCACACCGGTCGTGCTCGGCCTGCAGGGGGTGCCGCGTGCGGTACCGAGCGATCTGGTGGTCGCCCTGCTCTCCCGGGCGGTCCCCGGTGGCTGGTTGCAGGACCTCGTGCTTGTCGGGCTCGTCGTCGGTGCGACGACCGGCGCGGCTCGGCTGGTCCCGGCCACGAGCCGGGTGGGGGTGCTGGCGGCCGCGACCACCTACGGCTGGTCGGTCTACCTGCACGAACGGCTGCTGCTCGGTCAGTGGGCGCTGCTGATCGGGTTCGCGGCGCTGCCCTGGGGGGTCCGGGCGGCGTCCGGGTGGCGTGCCGGGCAGAGCGGTCCCGCGGCAACCGTTGTGGCGCTGGGGGTGGCCGCGCTCGGCGGTGCGTCCGCCGGGCTGGTGTGCGCGCTGGGGGTGCTCCCGGTGCTGGCCGGTCGCGGGGCTGCGGCCGCGCGGCGGCTCGCGCTGGCGGTGGCGGCCACGGTCGTGCTGGCGCTTCCCTGGCTCCTGCCCGCGCTGCTGGCCCCGGTCGGGGCGCCCCGGGGCGATCCGGCGGGGGTGACCGCGTTCGCCTCCCGGGCCGACGTCCCCGGCGGGCTGGTACCGAGCCTGCTCACGCAGGGCGGCATCTGGGCGGGCGCAGCGGTGCCGCCGGGTCGAGGGGTGGGGCTGCTGCTGGCAGTGGTCGTGCTCGGTCTCGCCGTGGCCGGTCTGCCACGTCTGCGCCGACGGCTCCCCGGGTCCACGGGCCTGTTCGTCGCGGCCGGAGCGGCGCTGCTGCTGGCCTCGGCCGGCCGGCTCCCCGGGGTGTCAGGGCTCCTGGAGCAGGCTGTCGAGCTGCCCGGCGGAGGACTGCTCCGGGACGGCCAGAAGTGGCTCGCCCCGTACGCCGTGCTTGTCAGCGCCTCGCTCGGCTGCGCCGTCGACGTGCTCGTGGGCAGGATGGCGGGGCACCCTGCCCGGACTGCGGCCTCGGCGATGCTGGTGCTGCTCCCGGTCGCGGCGCTGCCCGGTGCGGCCTGGGGGGAGTCCGGGCGGCTCCACGTCTCGACCTACCCGCAGGAGTGGCGGGAGGTGGGCGCGGTCGTCGCCGCCGTCGACGCTCCGGGCCCGGTCACCGTGCTGCCGTGGTCGCTGCTGCGGGCGTTCCCGTGGACCGGCGACCGCACGGTCCTCGACCCGGCGGTGCGGCTGCTCCCGCGCCGAGCCCTGGTCAACGACGACCTGAGACTGTCGGACGTGACGGTGGCGGGAGAGGACCCGCTCGCGGCCCGGGTGGGCCTGGTGCTGTCGTCCGGCGAACCGGTCCGCGACGTGCTGACACAGTTCGGTTCCCCCCTGGTGCTGGTGGAACGGACCACCCGCGACGCTGACCAGGCCCGGCTGGACCGTCAGGTGGCCGGGCTGGACCTGTTGTGGCAGCGCGGTGGGCTGCAGCTGTGGCGGGTGCCGGGCAGCGGCCAGGACGAGAGCAGGGCGCCGCTCGCTCCGGTCCTGGCCGGTGACGTGGCCGCGGCGTTGCTGCTCCTGGGGGCGGGCGCCCGGAGCGTGGCTCTCCGGCGGACTACTGCCCGGAGTCGTAGGTGATCTGACCGTCCGGCGACACCTGGACGACCTGGGCGGCCTTCACGCCGGCGGGCTGGTTGCCCTGCGAGACCACGAGCCCGACCGTCGCAGCGACGGCGAGGACGGCACCGGCGATGCCGGTGACAAGGGTCAGCATGAAGTGCTCCTGGGGTAGTTGGCGGGAGAACGAGTGGTGTGCGGACCGGCAACCCGAGCAGCAGGGTCGCATCGTACGTGTTGCAGGACGTCGTCGAAGGCTCTTGCGGCGAGCGGCCAGCTGAACCGCGCGGCGTGACGAAAGGCGCCGAGGCCGAGGTCCGCACGCAGCGTGGCGTCGGCCAGCAGGGACTCGAGCGCGGCGGGCAGCTCGTCGAGCTGGTCGACCAGCACTCCGCTGACGCCGTCCACTATCGACTCGGCGAGCCCGCCGGCTGAGCGGAAGGCGACCGAGGGCGTCGAGTGGGTGCCGGCCTCGACCACGGACAGGCCCCAACCCTCCTTGAGCGAAGGGACGACGTGCAGCCAGGACCGGGCGAGCACGTCGGCCTTGGTCTGCTCGTCGACCCGACCGTGCAGGGTGACGATGTCCTCGAGCCCCAGCTCGGCGACCCGCGCGGTCAGCTGTTCGTGCCAGTAGCCCTCGCCGAGCACGTCGACGCGGAGCCCCGGCACCCGGTCCCGGAGGTCGGCGGCCGCCTCGAGCACCAGCTCCACCCGCTTGTGCGGCACCAGCCGACCGAGGACGACAAGGCTGGGGTGCGGCGTCCGCGGTGCGGTGGTCGGCAGCGCCGGGTGCGTCCCGTTGTGAACGACGCTGATCTGCTCGGCCGCGAGCCCGAGCCCCACCAGCTCGTCGCGCGTCACGTCGCTGACCGCCACGTAGCGGCAGCGACGGTTGACCCGGGGGGCGACCCGGGACTCCAGGAACCAGCCCACCCGCGCCGCACGCGACCCGAAGACGACGGGCCACTGCTCGCGGTGCACGTGGTGCACGAGCACGACCACCGGACGGCGCGACCAGAGCCGGGCGAGGAACGGCACGCCGTTGTGGACGTCGACGACGGCCCCGTGCCTGCCGAGCCGGCCCAGGATCCCGAGCCCTGCGGCCCAGAGGTAGACGGTGTGCCGGTTGCCTCGACGGACGTACCGCACGCCCTCCTTGACCTCGTCTCTCGGCGCCTGACCGTGGGCGGCGCAGAAGACCGTCACCGGCTCGCCGGCCGCCACCAGGCGCTGCGCCACCGTCTCCACGTACAGCTCGCTGCCGCCGCCCTCGGGGTGGGTGAGGTCGCGCCAGTTGAGGAACAGCACCCCGTCGCGGACGCGCGTCGGGGCCCCGAGCACCTCGAGGTCGGGCACCGCACGAACGGCGGCAAGGGGGAGGCCTGGGGTGTCCAGGACGCTACGCATGGGGTGGTGACGTTCCGTTCGTCAGGGGAGAGGTCCCCTACCGTGCGTCACCGGACACGTGAAAGCCATAGTCCGAAACAACTATGCGGGATCACGCAGCCCCGGGGCTCCTAGGCTGGCCCGGTGCCGGTCCCACCACTGCCCCCGCTGGGCACGCTGGCCCGCAGCCGACAGCTGCTCCGCGCCTTCCGGACCGAGCAGAGCGACCCGGAGGGGTTCTACGGGCTGCTCGCCGCCGATTCCGCCCGCCAGGTCGCGGCGTACGCCGACCTCGACGGTGCCGTGCTGCTCGACGTCGGCGGCGGACCCGGCTTCTTCGCGGACGCGTTCCGAGGGCATGGCGCGCGCTATGTCGGGATCGACGCCTCGCTCGGAGAGCTGTCGCTGCACGGGCGCACGGTCGGCGAGGACACCGTGCTCGGCAGCGGCACCGATCTGCCCGTGCGCACCGGGCAGATCGACGTCTGCTACTCCTCCAACGTGCTCGAGCACGTCGCCGAGCCCGAGCGGATGGCCGAGGAGATGGTGCGGGTGACCCGCCCGGGCGGGCTGATCTTCCTCTCCTACAACAACTGGTTCGCCCCCAACGGCGGCCACGAGACGGCACCGTGGCACTACCTCGGTGGACGCCGGGCGGCCGACCGCTACGCGCGGCGGACCGGGCATCGGCCGAAGAACGACTTCGGCTCCACGCTGTTCGCGCTGTCGGTCGCCCGGATGCTGCGCTGGGCCGACCAGGCCGTCGCGAGCGGGCGGGTGCACGAGGTGGCCCGGCTGCCCCGCTACCACCCGACCTGGGCCCGGTGGGTGGTCGGTGTGCCGCTGGTCCGCGAGGTGGCGACCTGGAACCTCGTGCTGGTGCTCCGACGCTCGTGAGCGGCGGGATGACCCCGGCCGTCGAGCGCCTGCGCACGACCGTCATCTGCTTGCTGCTGACCGCTGCCGTCACCGTCCAGGGGGCTGGGCTGGTCGTCTCGGACACCAAGCTCAGCCTCACCCAGGACCCGCTGGGCTACCTGCAGCGGTCGCTGCACCTCTGGGACCCGGCCGGGGGCGCAGGCCAGCTGCAGAACCAGGCGTACGGCTACCTCTTTCCCGAGGGCCCCTTCCACGCCCTGCTGATCGGTGCGGGCCTGCCGCCGTGGTCGGTGCAGCGGCTGTGGCAGTCGGTCGTCGTGGTCACGGCGTTCCTCGGCGCCCGCGCCGTGGCCACCCGACTCGGCCTCGGTACGCCGGGCACCCGGCTGCTGGGGGCGTTGGCCTTCGCGCTCGCCCCTCGCACGGTCAGCCAGCTCGGGGCGGTGAGCGGCGAGCTGTGGCCGTACGCCCTCGCCCCCTGGGTGCTGCTCCCGCTGCTGGACCCGACCGGGCGCCCGCGACGGGCTGCTGCCCTCTCCGGGGTCGCCGTGCTGCTGGCCGGCGGGATCAACGCGGCGGCGACCCTGGCCGTGCTGCCGCTGCCTGCGCTCTGGCTGCTCACCCGTGAGAAGGGTCCGCGTCGCCGTCGACTGACGCTCTGGTGGCTGGCTGCGGTCGTTGCCGCCACCGCCTGGTGGTTGGTCCCGCTGCTGCTGCTGGCCCGCTTCTCGCCGCCGTTCCTCTCCGTCATCGAGTCGGCCGCGACGACGACCGGCACCACCGGCCTGTGGCCGGTGCTGACCGGCAACGACCTCTGGCTCCAGTACCTGGGCGGCGGGCTCGCGGCGGCCCGGCCGGCCGGCGCTCTGCTGGTCGAGCAGCCCGCCCTGGTGCTGTGCTCGACGGGGGTGGCGGCCGCCGGGTTGTTCGGCTGCCTGCGAGCCGGCACCCCGCACCGCCGGTTCCTGCTCGCCGGCGTCCTGCTCGGGCTGGTGGTCGTCGGCGCCGGCCACGTCGGCGCGCTGACCGGTCCGCTCGCCCCGTACGAGCGGACCCTGCTCGACGGCCCCCTCGCCGCGTTCCGCAACGTCCACAAGTACGACGGGCTGCTGCGCCTCCCGCTGGCGCTCGGCCTCGCCGAAGCCGCAGCCCTGGTGCAGCCCGCCTCGGTCCGAGGACGGCTCGGCGAGGCCCTGTCGCAGCCGGTCGCCCTGCTCGCCTCGCTGGCCCTGGTCGGGGTCGCCGCGCCGGCTCTCACCGTGCTGCAGCCGCCCGGTCAGTTCGCCGAGGTGCCGGGCTGGTGGGCGCAGACCGCCGCCTTCCTCGATGCCCACGCCGGGACTCCCGACGACCCGCGGGGCCGGGCGCTGCTGGTGCCCGGGGCTCCGTTCGGGGAGTACGTCTGGGGGCGTCCGCTCGACGAGCCGCTCGTGTCACTGCTGCACCGTGGGTCGCTGGTGGTGCGGGACAACGTGCCGCTCGGCGGACCTGGCGTGACCCGCGTGCTCGACGCCGTCCAGGAGGTGCTCGAGAGCGGCCGCGGCTCGCCGGCGCTCGCGCCGTTCCTGCAGCGGGCGGGGGTGCGCTACGTCGTGGCGCGCAACGACCTCGACCTGTTCCGCTCCGGCGCCGTCGCGCCGGTCCTGGTCCAGGCTGCCTTGCGGGACTCGCCCGGTCTGTCGCTGGTCGCCAGCTTCGGTCCTCGGCTCCCCGCCGGGCTGGCGTCGCTGGGCTCGGGCGTGCGCAGCACGCTCCCGGCGGTCCAGGTGTTCGAGGTGCAGGGCGCCGACACGGTCGCCACCGTCGTCGACGTGCTGCCCCGGACCGGTGCGCTGCGGGTCTCCGGTGGCCCGGAGACGCTCCTGCCCCTGCTGGAGCAGGGTGTGGT
>JBBSTR010000068.1:0-11715 GCA_038235705.1 Mycobacteriales bacterium | reverse complement strand
GGCGCCGAGCACCACCACGACCTCGCCGGGCGTCACGTCGGCCTCCGCCATGGCGTGCACCGACGTCGTGCCCGCGCAGCACAACGGCGCCGCCTGTTCGAACGTCAGCTGCTCGGGCAGCCGGACCAGACAGTGCGCCGGCACCACGACGTGCTCCGCGAACGCCCCGTCCGCAGCGAACGCCAGGACCCCCCGCGGCGTCAGGCACAGGTTCTGCCGACCGGCCAGGCACCAGCGGCAGCCGCCGCAGAACAGGTAGTAGTAGACCGCCACCCGGTCACCCTCGGCCCAGCCTCGGACCTCCGAGCCCATCGCGTCCACGGTGCCCGCGGCCTCGTGGCCCAGCGTCATCGGCACCCGCGACGGCGCGTACAGCCCGTCGACGAAGTGCAGCTCCGTGCCGCAGACCCCCGCAGCACGCACCCGCACCCGGACCTCGTCCGGGCCGGGCTCCGGGACCGGCACGTCGTCGAGCGACAACGGACGACCAGCAGCATGGAAACGAGCGGCGAGCATCAGAGACTCCCTACGCCGGTGCGAGCCGGATCAGGTTCGACGGTCGGCGGGAAACGCCCTCTCAGCCCGCGCCCGGGCCCCCGTGTCCAGACCCCGACCCTAACGCCCGATCCTGCGAGCGCCTCAGCCCGCGCCGCGCGGCGAGGCAGCAGCGTTGATCCGGTCGACCGTGGCCCGGGGGTCGTCGACCTCGACGATCAGACGCTCGTACGGCTCGTTCTCCAGCTCGATCACGATCGGGGTGCCCTTCGCCGTGACGTCCCAGAACTGGCGCTTGCCGTCCCGGTGGAAGGTGCCGATCGTGGCCACCCGACCGAGCCCCAGGCCCGGTGCCCGGACGCCCTTCGGCTCCCCCATGACGCCGGGGTCCACCGTGGCACCGCGCACGTGTGCGAGCGGTGCCCTGATCCGCCGTTTCAGGCCCGCCAGCTGGTGCAAGCCTTGGACGTGCACGGTCATGGTCGTGTCGTCGATCTGGACGCGCGCCATCACAGGTTCCTTCCTGAGCGGGTGGGTGGGAGCGAGCTGTACGCGGGGAGGCCTGCGCGCCGCAACAGGCGCGCGCCGAGCACGCCGACGCCGTGACCGGGCCGCCGGTCGAGCGTCTCGCAGACCGCACCGACCACGGTCCGTACCTCGTCGTCACGCGGCGCCAGCTCCAGCGCCGCGACGAGCACGAGGTCGAGGGCGTCGTCCTCGGCGCCGTCCGGCAGGCCGTCCAGGTGCGCGGTGGCCCGTCTCAGCACCGACACGAACAGTCCGCGCTTGCTGCCGAACGCGCCGTAGATGCTGCCCCGGTGAAGCCCGGTGGCTGCCACCAGGTCATCGACCGAGGCACCCTCAAAACCGAGACGGCAGAAGACGGTGCCGGCAGCCTCCAGGACGACGTCGGTGTCGAAGGAGCGGGGGCGAGCCATGGGAGGAGTCTAGATAATGGATGACCGGTCAGTCAAGAACTCCACGCACTGCGCACCAAGCACCGCCAGGCCGACCCGGCACAGAGCAAGATCACCGGAGCATCTCTGCGTCCGCTGAGCCGGATCCCGGCCCTTGTGACAGGCAGGCACGCCGCTGATCTTGCAGGCGGCAGCGGGCGGCGGCGGCGGGCAGTGGCGGACGGCGGCTGGCGGGGCCGGCGGGGGCCGGCGGCTGGCGGGGCTGGCGGGGCTGGCGGCTGGCGGGGCTGGCGGGGCTGGCGGCTGGCGGCTGGCGAAGGTCCCCTCACCCACGACGGCGACCCTGTGCCCCCGCACGGGACCGCTGCAAGATCACCGGAGCCTCTGCGGGTCGGCCGGACCGAAAATCAGCCTCGGCGACGGTCAGAGACTCCGGTGATCTTGCCAGCGGCGTGCCCGCGTGCATCAGACCGCTTCGGCCAGGACGGCGAGGCCGACAAGGCCGGCCCGGTCAGCTCGCCGTGGGCCGAGCGACGCCCGCACGGGGCAAGGAGCAGCGCGAGCGACAGACGAGCCTCTGGAGCAGGACTCGTCGGCGACCGTGGTCACTCGACCAGGTCGGCCAACGACTCCAGGGACTGCGCCAGCTCGGTGTCGACGCTGTCCGGCGCCTGCTCAGCGAGGAAGGACAGGTGCACGGTGACGCTGCTCCCCCCGCCGGCGCTGTCGGCGACCTGCAGCCACCCGGCGTACTTCCCGGGCTCGCCGCCGCGCGACGGGGTCGCCCACTCGACCCGCATCTGGTCGTGCTCGGCCCGCCAGAAGCCCTCGCTCTGGTACGAGCTGCCCCGGAGCTCGACCTCGCCGTCGGTCAGTGTGCGGGCGTGGTCGACGGTCGGAAGCCACTCCGGCAGTCGGTCGACGTCGGAGACGACGGCGAAGATCGCGTCAGGGGTGGACTGCAGGACCCGGGAGACTTCGTGCTCGCTCATGGCAACGCCTTGCCCGCACCAGGACGTCTGACGCTCCAGGGTCGACTCCCTGCTGTGGATCAGACGTCCTGAACGGGGCTAGGCGGCCTTTCGCGGGATGATCGGCGCGTCGCGACCGGTGCCCCGCGCGGTCTGTGCGGACTGGGCCTGGGAAACGCCGGACTGCGTCCCGTCGGCGTTCCGGGTGACCTGCTCCTCGTGGTAGTCCTCCTCCACGTTGACGTCCCAGACGTCGTGCGCGGGGCTGGCGCCGAGGATGTTCTTCGCGGTCAGCATCGCCGTCATCATGCTGTGGTCGGCGTTGTTGTAGCGGTGCATGCCGTTGCGCCCGACCGGGTGGACGTTCGGCACGGCCTGGGTGAGCCACTCGCGGATGATGTCGACGTTGCGCTTGTAGAACTGGTCGTAGACCGGGTAGGCGCGCGGCATCCGCACGACGTAGCCCGCCTCGACGACGCCCGCCGGGACCAGCCCGAGCTGGGCGATCTCGGCCTTGGCCAGCTCGACCAGGTCCGCGTCCGCCATCGTCCAGGTGTCGTCGCCCTCGTTGACGAAGTACTCCAGGCCGAGGCACGTGCGCCCGTCCTTGACGAGGTACGGCGACCAGGACCCGAAGTTCTGGATCCGGCCGACCTTGACCTCGGGCGAGTGGATGTAGATCCAGTTGTCCGGGAAGCTGAACTCCTCCGGCACGACGAGCGCGACGGTCAGGAAGTCGCGGTGCCGCAGGTCGTCAGCGGCCGCGCGGACGTGCTGCGGCGCGGGCGGGTCCATCGCCTGGACCAGCTGGTTGATCGGCATCGAGGAGACCAGGTGCTCCGCCGGCAGCCGCTCGCCGTCTCGGGTGACGACCGCGGTGACGCCGGTGCGTCCGTGCTCGACCGAGGCCACGCGGGACTGCATGCGGACCTCGCTGCCCTGCTCCTCGACCAGGTCGCGGCAGGTCTCCCACATCATCCCGGGCCCGTACATCGGGTACTGGAACTCCTCGATGAGGCTGGTGATGTCCTTCTGGTTGCGCTTGGGGAGCAGCGCGTTCGTGACCGCCGACAGCAGCGACAGGTTCTTGATCCGCTGCGCCGCCCAGTCGGACTGGATCTCGGTCGCGTCTACGCCCCAGAGCTTCTCGGTGTAGGTCTTGAAGAAGATCCGGTAGAGGCGCCAGCCGAACCGAGCGGCGACCCAGCCCTCGAAGTTGCTCTGGTCCTTCGGCGGACGCACCCGGACCAGGGCGTACGACAGGACGCAGCGGATGGCCTCAAGGATGCCGAGGTTGCCGAGCGCGTTCGTCGCCTTCAGCGGGTAGTCGTAGAGCTTGCCGCGGTAGAAGATCCGACTCATCCGCGGGCGCAGCAGGAACTGGTCGGCGGGCAGGATCTCGTGCCACAGCGCCTCGACCTCCGGCACCTTGGTGAAGAACCGGTGGCCGCCGATGTCGAACCGCCAGCCATCGCGCTCGACGGTCTGGCTGATGCCCCCGACCGTGTTGCTGGACTCGAGCACGGTCACCGCACGGCCGGCCTTGCCCAGCTCGTAGGCGGCCGTGAGACCGGCCGGGCCGGCGCCGATGATGACGATCGGTTCGGTCCCGGGGAAGGCTCCGGGCTGGACGGGGCTGCGCTCTTCGAGGCTGGTCACGCGCACTCCTAGGTCGGCGGGTCGGCTGCAGCTGCCCTACAGAGGCCAGCGCGGCGGGACCGAGTCGTCGCCGGTCCGGACGTCGTCACCGGGCTACCCGACGACGTGGTGCTGAGAAGGTTAACGGCGGTGTACCCGCGAACGATCCATCAACACTGTCACGGAACTGTCACGAGACCGGTCGGGAACGCATGATGGACCGTGATGACCGCTCCCGAGAGGATTCGACGCAGCCGCTTCGCCCCCGCAACGATCGTCCCCGGGGCGCTGGTCCTGGTGATCCTGGTCTCCGTGCTGGCGCGGCTGCACAGCCCGAGCGTGCTCTGGCTGGACGAGGCGCTGTCGGTCGAGATCTCCCGCAAAGCCGTCCCGCAGCTGTTCGATGCCCTAAGACGGGATGGTTCGCCCCCTCTCTACTACCTGGTGCTGCACGTCTGGATGGCGATGTTCGGCGAGACCGCGACGGCAACCCGGGCGCTCTCGACGGTGTTCTCGCTGGCCGCCCTACCCGTGATGTTCGCCACGGGTAGGCGACTCGGCGGCACGCGCGTCGCCTGGGGGGCGCTGCTCCTGCTGGCCACCAACCCGTTCGCTGTGAGGTACGCCACCGAGACCAGGATGTACGCCCTGCTGCAGCTTCTCTCGCTGCTCGGCGTGCTCGCGGTGCTCCGCGCGCTCGAACGACCTACCTACCCCCGGCTGCTCGTCGTGTCCGTCCTGTCGGGGTCCCTGGCGCTGACGCACTACTGGGCCCTGTTCCTGCTCGCCACCGCCGGTCTGGTGCTGGCCGCCCTCGCGCTGCGCGACCTCGCACGTCCCGCTCCCCGCCGGGTGCTCGTCGCGCTCGTCGCCGGCGGCATCCTGTTCGCCCCGTGGATCCCGAACTTCCTGTTCCAGGTGGGGCACACCGGCACACCTTGGGCGCCCACCCCGACCCTGTCCGACCTCTACCGCACGCTGACCGTCTGGTCCGGCGACAACAGCCCCTGGGCCGTGCTGCTCACCCTGCTCGTCGTCGGCCTGCTGGTGCTCGCCGTCGCCGGTCACCAGCTGCCGACGACCCCCGGCACCGACGGCGGCGTCCGGGTCGGGGGCCCGGTGAACCGCCTCATGTCGGTCCTGCTCGTCCTGGGGCTCGGCACGCTCCTGCTCGGGCTGACCGCCGGGATCGTCCTCGGTGCCGGCTACGCGCCCCGCTACTCCTCGGTCGCGCTCGCCCCGGTGCTGCTGGTGGCAGGGGCCGGGCTCAACGCACTGCCCCAGCGGGCGCTCACCGCCGTCGTCGCCCTGGCCGTCGTTTCTGGCCTGGCAGGCGTGGTCGGCCAGCCGTTCTCCCACACCCGCACACAGGCGGGACTGTCCGCCGCCGCGATCCGGGCCCAGCTGCGGCCGGGCGACCTGGTCGTCTACTGCCCGGACCAGCTCGGGCCGGCCGTGAGCCGGCGCCTGCCCCCCGGTACCGCGCAGGTCAGCTATCCGCTGCTCACCGACCCGTCGCTGGTCGACTGGGTCGACTACGAACAGCGCAACTCCGACGCCAACCCGGTGCTGATCGCCCGGGACGTCGACGCGCTCACCGATGGCGCCGTGTTCGTGGTCTGGGCACCCGGCTACCGCACGTTCGGACGGCAGTGCGAGGCGTTCAACGCCACGCTGGCCGCGTTGCGCGGCACCGGCCGGAACGTCCTGCCCCAGGTGCCCGGCTACCACGAGCAGTCGATCGTGGAGCGTTACCCCGCCCGCGGGGTCCCGAGGGCCTGACGCCGGCGCTGTCCTACGGCGACCCCCAGCACGAGCAGGGCCGCGAGCCCGTAGGACACCCGGCCGTAGGCCACGCCGCCGCCGCCCACGATGGTCTGGAAGAACAGCGGGTAGGACGCCAGCGAGACGGCGACCGCCCACCAGGCGCCGGTGACGGTGGCGAGCGCGACCAGCAGGACCGTGTACCAGGGCTGCACCGGGGTGATGAGCAGGAACACCCCGGTGAGCAGCCGGACCGAAGACACGGCGAGGTCGGCGTCGCTGCGCAGCACCCAGACCAGCAGGGCCAGCAGCAGGACGGCGGTCAGGGCCGTGGCGGGAAGGCCGGACAGCCCCGTGAGGGTGACCAGCACGTACCGCGTGCCCTGGTCGTACTTCTCCTCCATGAGATAGCCCGGCAGGTAGCCCAGCACCTTGAGGCCGACGTCGAGCACGTGCGGGGCGTACGCCACCACGCAGACCCCCAGGAAGGCGCCCAGGACCCGACAGCGTCCCTCACGCCGTCGCAGCAGCAGCGGGAGCAGCAGCACCGGGTAGACCTTGACCAGCGCGGCTCCGGCCAGCGCGGCGCCCGCCCAGGCCGGGGCACGAGGAACCCGTTCGGCGGCCTTCACGGCGAGCAGGACGAGCAGCACCCCGAGCGAGTCGACGTGGGCGTTCTGGACCTGCTCCAGCACCGGGACCGGGCAGAGCGCGTACAGGGCGATCCAACGAGGGTCGCGACCCCGTGACCGGAGCAGGGCCAGCAGCACCGCCATGATCGCCAGCTCCAGGCCGAGCCCGACCAGCTCGTAGCCCCGGTCGCGGGCCGACACCGGGACCACGGCGTGCTCGGCCCAGAACCAGGCCTCGGCGACCGGCGGGTAGATGGTGGAGACGTTGGTCCGGTTGATGAGGCTGTCGCGCTTCTCGGCGACCTTCTTCTGCGGCCACAACCAGTCGTTGTCGCCCGTGTCACGCAGGGACAGCAGCTCGGGGGCCTTGGGGGGATAGAGGTAGGGGTTGATCCCGGCGTGCTGGACGATGCCGTCCCAGGCGTAGCGGTACAGGTCGTCCGAGAGCGGCGCCTTCGGCGACAGCGAGGCCAGCCGGACCAGGGTCGCCAGCACGAGCACGGTGAGAACGGCTGCGCGACGGGGCACCAGGAACACGAGCCGGACAGCGAAGACGAAGATCACGGCCCAGGCGGCGATCAGCGCCAGCAGCACGTACTGCCGCTCGAGGATGCCTCCCGGGCCGCTGGTGAGTCGTGCCAGCCCCGCTTCGACGCCCCCGGCCAGGAGCAGACCGGCGAACGCCGGACGAGGCCCGAGCCGCACGGGACTCAGGACGGTCACGCCCAAGACACGATCCGATCACGGGAAGAAGGCGGTGCCGGGACCGGCCCGCGAGAAAGCGCCGAGAACACGGGGAAATCTGCGCGGAACAGCGTTGCACACGGCTCAGTGCCCCACGTCACAGCAGATTTTGGCGAACCGCCAGCGCCTGGGCGTCGAACGCTTCCCTGACACCACAGCACGACCCCACAGCCTCTGAAGGGACCACCCCCATGCGCAACACCAAGATCGCCACCCTCGCCGTCGCCGGCGTCCTCGGCCTCAGCCTTGCCGCCTGCGGCAGCAGCAGCACGCCCTCCACGGGCAGCAGCGCCTCCGCCTCCGCCGACACCGCGCCGGTCGCCACCGTGCCGGACCTGTCCAAGGGCGTCAGCACGGCCGTCACCCTGGACCCCGCCTTCCTCAAGGCGCTCACCGACCTCAAGGTCACCCCGGCACCGATCGGCAAGGCCACCCTCGACGGCGCAGTGCTCACCTTCCCGATCACCGGCGGCAACGTCACGGTCTTCAAGAAGGGTGCTGTCGACCCGTACGTCACCGGCAAGATCATGCACGACGGCTCGGGCCTGTCGCTCGAGGCCGGCGGCACCAAGGTCGACCTCGAGAACTTCGTCGTCGACCCCGGCACCTCCGTCCTGACCGGGAAGGTCTCCGCCAACGGCGCCGAGGTCGCACCGTCGGCCAACCTGTTCTTCCTGGACGGTTCGACCCTCAAGCCGCTCGCGACCGAGGGCAACAACGCCATCCTCGAGGGCACCACGGTCAAGCTGCACCCGGACGCGGCAGCGCTGCTGCGCAAGACCTACAACCTGACCGAGGCGCAGCTGCCGGACTACTTCACCGTCGGCGTCGCGAAGATCACCGTCGCGACCAAGTAGTTCCCTCGACGCCCCGGTCCGCCCTGCGCCGACCGGGGCCTCGCACGACCTGAAGGACCGAAGGGCGCGAGCGGACCCCGCTCGCGCCCTTCGGCCGCTCCACGCCCGGTCGCGCCCTTCGGCCGCTCCAGCCCCGGTCGCTGAACAACCGCCCCCGACGGAAGGAAACCCCGATGCCCTGCTCGCGACGGGCCCGTCCGAGAGTCGGCGCGATCGCGGCGCTGCTGGCCGGGCTGCTGGCGCTCGGCGGCTGCGCGAGCACCAGCGTCGCCAGCGAGCCGGCGGTCGTCAAGACCGGCCCGGTGCTGCTCGTCCCCGCCCTGTCCGGCGGGGTCAGCACGACGCTCACCCTCGATCCTGCGTTCACGGACACCTTGGAGACGGCCGGCGTCGTCCCGTCAGCGCTGTTCGGCGCGACCCTGTCCCGCCGGGTGCTGACGCTGCCGATCACCGGCGGGGATCTCGAGGTGTACGACAAGCTGGCCGTCTCCCCGTACGTCCAGGGCCGGGTCGAGCACGGTCGCAGCGGGCTGATGCTCCGGCGGGCCGACACCGAGGTGTCGATGACCGACCTGGTGATGCTCCCGGGCCGGTCCCTCGTGACCGGCAAGATCAGGATCGACCAGGACGGACCCACGACGCGCACCGAGCTGTTCCGGCTCGACGGCTCCACCCTGCAGCCCCTGAGACACGAGCAGGGCCACGCGGTCCTGGACGGCACCCGGGTGTCGCTGCAGCCAAGGGGGGCGGCCCTGATCCGTGGAGCGCTGGGACTGTCGACGCAGCAGCTGCCGGACGGCGTGTTCCTCGGGATCGCCAAGCTGACCGTGACTGCTCAGCCCTAGCACGCCCGTAAGGCACACTTCGCCAGGACTGCACGTTGCCCACGCCGCACCGACAAGCTCGTACGGAGGTCCACGTGCCCACCCCGCCGCTGTCCACCGCCGGGCTGCGCGCGCACGTCCTGGTGCTGGCCAAGGAACCGGTGCCCGGCCGGGTCAAGACCCGGCTGTCTCCGCCGCTGACCGACGACCAGTGCGCCGCGGTCGCGACCGCCTGCCTGTCCGCAACGCTCGCTTCCGTCGCGGCGACCCCCGCGGTCGCCCGCACGCTGATCGTGGACGGCCGCCCCGGACCGTGGCTGCCCGCCGGGTTCTCGGTGCTCCCCCAGCGTGGCGGGCCGCTCAACGAGCGACTCGCTGCTGCGCTCGAGGACGCCTGGTCGCTGCACCCCCTGCCGCTGCTGCTGGTCGGCATGGACACCCCGCAGCTGACCGGGCACTTGCTCGAGGGCGCGCTCGACACGCTCCTGACGCCGGGGATCGACGCGGTGCTCGGCCACGCTGCGGACGGCGGCTGGTGGGCCCTCGGTCTGCACGCCCCGCTGCCCGGAGCCTTCGACGGCGTGCCCATGTCGACCGACCGGGCCGGCGAGGTCCAGGCGCAGCGGCTCGCGGCACTCGGCTGCACCGTGGCTCCGCTGCCCGAGCTCGTCGACATCGACGAGGTCTCCGACCTGCTCGCCGTGAGCGCGGGCCTCCCGCCGGACGCGGCCCTGCGCCGCCTGGTCGACGATCTGCGCCTGACCGGGGTGAGAGCGTGAGCGTCTCGCCGCTGGACGTCTACGGCGAGGACCTGCACGCGGCCCTGGCCGGAAGCCCTGCCACGACGTGGTTGCGCTACGAGGACGACCGACGCACCGAGCTCGACCTGCCCCGATGGACCGAGCAGGCCACCGGTGCCGACCACGGGCTGCTGGAGCGCTGTGCCGGCTCCGTGCTCGACATCGGCTGCGGACCCGGCCGCCTGACGGGGGCTTTGCACGCCCGCGGCGTCGAGTGCCTCGGCGTGGACGTCGCACCGGTGGCGATCGAGGTGGCCCGGCTCTCCGGGGTCGTCGTGCTCCACGCCTCGATCTACGACGCCATCCTGGACGACACGGCATGGCAGACCGTGCTCCTGGCCGACGGCAACGTGGGGATCGGCGGAGACCCCGCCCTGCTTCTGCGCCGGGCGCAGCACCTGCTGGCGCCAGACGGTGCGGTGCTCGTCGAGCTCGACGGGCCCGACGTGGCGACCGCCGCCGTCCGGGTGCGTCTGGAGAGCAGCAGCGGCGCGATCAGCGACTGGTTCCCGTGGGCCCACGTCAGCGTGTCCGACATCGGACGTGTCGCGGAGGGGGTCGACCTCGTTGTGAAAGACAGCTGGCAAGCCGCCGGCCGTTGGTTCGCCGAGCTGAGGAGCGCGCCATGACCGGTGCACGGGCCGTGATCGCCAGGTGAGCACCCGCGTCAGTCCTGACGGCGAGGGCCTCGGTTTTCCCGAACCCGCCTTCCGTGCGCTCGCGAACGCACCGCACCCGCCGCTGCCCCGGTTCCGCAGCCCGGTCCGCGGGCCGTGGCTGACCTCGGTGCTCGGGTTCGTGCTGCTCGTCGGCTTGCCGCTGCTGCTGCTCACCGGTTTCCTGTCCTACGCCGCGTACGACCCGCAGTTCCCCGGCAACGCCTTCCCCGGCGACCCGGGCCTGCTCCGGTTCCCGTACTTCGACTGGCCGACGAACCCCGCCTGGCTCTACCGGCTCAACCAAGGCGTCCACGTCGTCGTCGGGCTCGCGGTGGTGCCGGTCGTGCTGGCCAAGCTCTGGTCTGTGCTGCCCAAGCTGTTCACGTGGCCGCCGGCCCGCTCGCTGGCTCAGGTCCTCGAGCGCCTGTCGCTGCTGCTGCTGGTCGGCGGCATCCTGTTCGAGCTGATCACCGGCGTGATGAACATCCAGTACGACTACGCCTGGAAGTTCGACTTCTACACCGCGCACTACTACGGCGCCTGGGTCTTTCTCGCGGCGTTCGCCCTGCACGTCGCGCTGAAGTTCCCGACCATGCGCCGGTCGCTCAAGACCCGCTCGCTGCGCGAGGAGCTCACGGTCGACCGGGCGCACACCCTCCCGGAGCCGCCCGACGTGCACGGGCTGGTGAGCCCTGACCCGGCCGAGCCGACCATCAGCCGTCGCGGTGTCCTCGCCCTGGTCGGGAGCGGGAGCCTGGCGGTCACCGCCCTGACGATCGGACAGACGGCCGGCAACAGCATCCGACCGACAGCGCTCCTGTCGGTGCGCGGCCAGTCCTACGGCGACGGGCCCAACGACTTCCAGGTCAACCGCACCGCCCGTACGGCCCAGGTCACGGACGCCATGGTGACCGACGCCTGGCGGCTCACCCTGATCGGGCCGGCCGGCACGCAGCAGCTGTCCCGGGCTGACCTGCTCGCGATGCCGCAGCGCACCGAGGAGCTGCCGATCGCCTGCGTGGAGGGCTGGTCCTCGGTGCAGACCTGGACCGGGGTGCGGCTGCGCGACCTCGCGGCGATGGCCGGGCTCCCCGACCCGGACCGGGCCTTGACGCTGTCGCTGGAGCCCCAGGGCGCCTTCAACCGCACGGTGCTCAACGGCGGTCAGGTCACCGCGAGCCGTTCGCTGCTCGCACTGACGGTCAACGGGGTGGACCTGTCGCTGGACCACGGGTTCCCTGCCCGGATGATCGTGCCGGCGCTGCCCGGGGTGCGCAACACCAAGTGGGTCCGGCACTTCGAGGTGCTCGCATGAGGGCGTTCGTCAAGGCGTACGGGGCCAACCCGCTCCACCTGCTGGGGCTGCTCGCGACGTTCCTGATCTTCGGGTACGCCGCGCTCAAGATCTTTGCCG
>JBBSTR010000067.1:0-11808 GCA_038235705.1 Mycobacteriales bacterium | reverse complement strand
GCCGATGTTCGTCGCCCAGTGGGCCCGCACCGGGGCGCTCAACGGCCGCATCGAGGAGACCTACACCGGGCTCGACCTCGTCCGGGTGTATGGCCGGCAGGAGCAGGTCCAGGAGCAGTTCGAGCAGGACAACGAGAAGCTCTACCAAGCCAGCGCGGGCGCGCAGTTCGTCAGCGGGCTCATCCAGCCGCTGCTGGCCTTCGTCGGCAACCTCAGCTATGTCGCGATCGCCGTCGTCGGCGGACTGCGGGTCACCAGCGGGGCGATCACCCTGGGTGACGTCCAGGCCTTCGTGCAGTACTCCCGCCAGTTCAGCCAGCCGCTCACCCAGGCCGCGTCGCTGGTCAACCAGCTGCAGTCCGGGGTGGCCTCCGCCGAGCGGGTCTTCGAGCTGCTCGACGCGCCGGACGAGTCCGCCGACCCCGTCGACGGACCGACGCTTGCTGCCCGTACGCCTGGACGGGTCTGCTTCGAGCACGTCGCCTTCCGGTACGTGCCCGATCGCCCGCTCGTCGAGGACCTCTCGCTCGTCGCCGAGCCGGGCCAGACCGTCGCGATCGTCGGACCCACCGGAGCCGGCAAGACCACCCTGGTCAACCTGATCCTGCGGTTCTACGAGCTGGACGCCGGCCGCATCATGCTGGACGGCGTCGACATCGCCGGGCTCAGCCGCACGGCGTTGCGCGCGCCGATCGGCATCGTGCTGCAGGACACCTGGTTGTTCGCGGGCACGATCGCCGACAACATCGCGTACGGCCGGCTCGACGCCACCCGCGAGCAGGTGGAGGCAGCCGCCCGCGCCTGCTACGTCGACCGCTTCGTGCACAGCCTGCCGGAGGGCTACGAGACCCTGGTGACCGAGAACGGCGAGAACCTGAGCGCCGGCGAGCGTCAGCTGATCACCATCGCCCGGGCGTTCGTCGCCGAGCCCTCGGTGCTGATCCTGGACGAGACCACCAGCTCGGTGGCACCCGCACCGAGGTGCTCGTCCAGCACGCGATGTCGGCGCTGCGGAGCGACCGCACCAGCTTCGTCATCGCCCACCGGCTGTCGACCGTCCGGGACGCCGACCTGATCCTGGTGATGGAGGACGGCGACATCGTCGAGCAGGGCAGCCACGAGCAGCTGCTCGCCCGCGACGGCGCCTACCGACGGCTGCACGCCGCGCAGCTGGCCGCGGCCCCGACCTGACCGAGCAGCACCCGCCTCCTGCTGGCGGCGTGGGCCCGGGGTGGCGTGTGCCACACTTCGGCGCCAGCCTCAGCGGTGTCCGACCGGGTGGCGCGGCCATGACCCTGAAAGGTGGACCCGTGGCAGAGCAGCAGTTCGACGTCGTCATCGTCGGAGGAGGATCGGCCGGCGCAGTCCTCGCCGCTCGGCTGTCCGAGGACCCGTCCGCCCGGGTCGCGCTGGTCGAGGCGGGCGGCCCGCCGCCGCCCGAGGAGTCCATGCCCGCAGCCGTCGCGTCGCTGCAGCTGAACCCGGAGACCGACTGGATGTACACCGGCGACGCTGGCGGTGTCGGGCGCGGGCTGGCAGAGGGTCGGATGATGGTGCCTCGCGGCAAGATGCTCGGCGGCTCCTCGGGCATCAACTACATGGCGTACGTGCGCGGCCACCCCGGTGACTTCGACTCCTGGGCCGACGGCGGTGCTCGCGGCTGGGGGCACGACGAGGTGCTGCCCTACTTCAAGAAGTCCGAGGGCATCCAGCCCAGCGGCGACATCGTCGTGGACCACGACGCCCACAACCCGGACGGCCCGCTCGGCGTCTCCGTCCGCTCTCCCGTGATCCCGGCTGCTCAGCAGTTCGTCGACGCGGCCGCCGCGGCGGGCATCGCCACCGGCGACTACAACGGGTCGGACCGGTCCCGACCCGAGGGCGTGGCGTCGCTGTTCCAGACCACGACCAAGGACGGCAAGCGCAGCTCGACCTTCCACGCCTTCCTCGAGCCGGTGATGGCGACCCGCGAGAACCTCGTCGTCATCCCGTACGCAACGGTGCAGCGGATCCTGCTCGACGGCTCGGGGGAGTCCCTGGCCGCCACCGGCGTGGAATACCTGACCCGGGACGGCGACGTGCAGACCGTCACCGCCACGCGCGAGGTCGTGCTGTCTGCCGGTGCCATCGGCTCGCCGCAGCTCCTGCTGCTGTCCGGCATCGGCCCCAAGGACGAGCTGGCGCAGGTCGGCATCGACTGCCGCCTGGACCTGCCCGACGTCGGCAAGCACCTGAAGGACCACCTGCACACGCCCATGCTCTTCCCGGCCCCCGGCATCGGGCTCACCATGACCGAGGTCGCCCTGTCGCTCGGGCCGGACGCGCTGCGCGCCCCCGCAGGTCCGCTCCCGGCGGACCCGCGCGACGACGTGGACCTGCCGCCCGAGCTGGCCGGCGTCAAGGCTGAGGCCGAGCGGCGGCTCGGCGAGTGGGCGACCACCGGCCGCAGCCTGGTCTCGTCCTCGCTCTACGACGCGGGGCTCTGGTACTCGACGGGGCTCGGCGACGAGCACACCCACGACGCGCAGATCGGCTTCCTGGTCTGCGGCTACACCCCGGACCTGTGGCGAGCCCTGTTCCGGGTCGATCCCGACGAATACTTCGAGGACGCCGCGGTAACGCTGGCTGCCGACGCCGAAGTTGTCGTGATGCTTCCCAACCCGGTGCAGCCGCACAGCGAAGGGGAGGTGCGGCTCGCCAGCGCGGACCCGTCGGAACCGCCGGTCATCTCGTTGAACTACTTCTCCGACCCGTACGACGTGACGGTGATGGTGTCGGTCATGCGCCGGGCCCTCGAGCTGGTCGCGGCGTGGCCGGTCCCCGGCATGGGGCCGCTGCACGTGCCACCGAAGCTGGCCGAGTCGCACGGCCACTCCCCGGGCGACGTGCCGAGCGACGAGCTGCTCGAGGACCTCGCACGGCACTACGCGCTCACCGTCTACCACGAGACCTCGACCTGCCGGATCGGCAGCGTCGTCGACGCCGACCTTCGCGTCCTGGGAGTGGCCCGGCTGCGGGTCGCGGACGCCAGCGTGATGCCGAACGTCACCTCTGGCAACACCAACGCGCCCACGATCATGATCGGCGAGAAGGCGGCGGAGCTGATCGCGAAAGAGCACGGCCTCCACCTGCACGAGACGGTCGGGGTCGGCTGACGCCTGGGCCGCCTGGGCCGCTCGGGCCGACTACTCGGCGGTGTTCTTCCCGAGCGGCACGGCCAGCACGACCGGGTGGTCCAGATCGATCGGGCCGACCTTGCTCGCTCCGCCGGGCGAGCCCAGGCTGGTCGTCTCGGTGAAGAAGTCGACGTTGGCGCGGTAGTAGTCCTTCCACTGCTCCGGCGTGTCGTCCTCGTAGAAGATCGCTTCCACCGGGCAGACCGGTTCGCAGGCGCCGCAGTCCACGCACTCGTCGGGGTGGATGTAGAGCGAGCGGCCACCCTCGTAGATGCAGTCGACAGGGCACTCCTCGATGCAGGCCTTGTCCTTGACATCCACGCACGGCTCGGCGATGACGTAGGTCACGGTGATGTCCTTTCGGTTGTGCAGGCATGGGATAGTTTGCAGGATGACCGTACTCCCAACGGTCGGGATGGATCGTTGCCTTGACCCTCACTGCCGACCGCAGCACGACCGAGACCGTCGACGCTCTCGGGTACGCGCTCGGGGTGGCGTTCGTCGTCGCCGGCGGCTTGACGGCTGCGGTGACGGGTCCCCTCGACCTCACCAAGGGCAGCTGGCTCGCGGCGTACCTCGTGCTGGTCTGCGGTGTGGCTCAGTGCCTGCTCAGCAGGCAGGCCGACATCCTCGGTCGTACGTCCCCCGACCGCGACCACCCTTGGGCCCGGCCGGTGGCCTGGAACCTCGGCAACCTGCTGGTCATCCTCGGTGCGCTGGCCTCGTTGCCCTTCGTCGCCGACGTCGGGGGCGTGGTCCTGCTCGCGGGGCTGATCCTCGCCGCGTCGGAGACCCGGGGCGCGACCCGCCACCTGCACGCGGTGGTCGTGCGGGTGCTCTACGTGCTCCTCGGGGTCAGCGTGCCGATCGGCCTGACCCTGACCCACCTGAGGTCATGAGCCCGTGCGTTCTCGGTGCTTGCAGCCGGGCCAGCAGCAGGGCCGATGCTTGCCCTCCTCCAGCTCTGCCTTCGTACGTCGGATCCGCCGCTCACGGGTCTTCGCCTGCTTGGCGTCCTCGACCCAACAGATGAACTCGTTGCGGGCCAGCGGAGTGATGTCCACCCAGGCGGCGAGCACCGCCGGGTGAACGGTGAGCATCGCCTGCAGGTCGTCGGGCAGTGCGTGGACGACCCCTCCGGGCACGGTCTGCGTCACGCCGGGTCCCTCTGCCATGCCGCTCCTTCCCGTGCTGCTGCCCGTGAGCATCGCAGGCGGACCCAATCAGGCCAAGGGGAAGATCGCCGGCTTTTTAGAGGAGCACGATAAGATAAAGTTCGGGTCGTGACCACGAAGACGGAAGACCGACGGCACACCGCTCTGTCCGTGGCCTCCCGTCGACGATTGCTGGAGACCCTGCGCTCGGCCGAGCAGCCGCTCGACGCCGCCTCGCTGGCCGCGTCGATCGGCGTGCACGTGACCACCGTCCGGTTCCACCTCGACGTGCTCGAGGACGCCGGGCTGGTCCAGCGTCGTCCCGAGCGGGTGGGTCGACCGGGTCGTCCACGGCAGCTCTACCGCGCGATCCCCGCCGAGGACGGGGACCGGCAGCTGGCGGAGGTGCTTACCGGCGCCTTGGCGGCCGAACCGGACGCAGAGGACTTCGCCGAGCGGGCCGGCCGGCGGTGGGCCGAGCACGAGGTGCCGGCCGAGCGCGCCGGATCGTCCACCTGGGACGAGGCGACCGAGCGGGTGGGCCAGCTCTTCGACCGGCTGGGCTTCGCGCCCTTGTTGGTGGACCAGCCCGACCGCCGCCGCTGGGAGCTGCACGCCTGCCCGTTCCGAGCGCTGGCCGAGTCCCATCCGCAGGTCGTGTGCACGGTGCACCTCGGGCTGATGCGGGGCGCGCTGGAGCGGCTGCACGTGGGCCAGACGCCCTCTCTGCAGCCGTTCGTCACCCCGGAGCTGTGTGTCGCCGAGGTGTCGCGTCCCCTGACCGGGTAGAGGGCGCGGCTGGCATTCCTGACCCTGGTGTGCTTGCCATCCGGGCGACGTGTTGGCGGGCGTGCGCCACCGCGTCGGCCAGGCTGGTGAAGACGTGGTTCTGCGCCAGCAGCGGCGCCAGTGCGCCGACGGCGGTGAGCAACCGGGTGTGCTCCTGGCTGGCGCCCTTCAGCAGGACCGTGATGCCCCGTTCAGCGAGCTGGTCGACGATCTCACCGAGGGCCCGGGCGCCGGTGGCGTCGAGCATCGCCATGTTGCTCAGCCGCAGGATGACGACCCGGACGTCGCTGATCGCGGTCAGCTGGTCGAGGAATCGGGCGGCGGCGGCGAAGAACAGCGGCCCGTCCAGGCGGTACGTCAGGACGTGCGCGGTGAGCAGGGCGTGCTCGGCGTCGCTGTCGAGGCCGTCGCTGCTCAGAGGCTCGGCCGTGGCCTGAGCCGTCTTGGCCAGGTGCGCCAGGGTCAGGACCGTGGCGACGACGAGGCCGGCTTCCACCGCCTTGATGAGGTCGAACGCCACGGTGCCGATCGCGGTGAGGCTGAACACGAGGATGTCGGTACGGGTGGAGTGCAGCACGGCACGGACGTTGTGCCGCTCGACCATCCGGTAGGCGGTGACCAGCAGGACGCCAGCGAGGGCGACGAGCGGGATCCGTCCCACCAGCCCGGAGGCGGCGTAGATGATCCCGGCAAGGACGAGGGCGTGGGTGAGCGCGGCGAGGCGGGTGTGCGCCCCGGCGCGGGCGTTGACGGCGGTGCGGGCGATCGCCCCGGTTGCCGGCATGCCGCCGCACAGCCCGGAGGCGATGTTCGCCAGGCCCTGACCGAACAGCTCCCGGTCGGGGTCGTGCCGGGCGGTGTCGGCCATCCCGTCGGCGACCCTGGCCGACAGCAGGCTCTCCAGCGCGGCCAGGAACGCAACGATCATCGCTGGCATCAGCAGGCTGCTCGCGTTGCTGAGGTCGGGCAGCGCCGGCACGGGCAGCGAGGACGGCAGCGCCCCGATCCGGGCCACCTGAAGGTGCGCAGCCTCCGCGACGACAGTGACCGCGACGACGGCGAGCAGGCTTGCGGGCAAGGAGCGGTGCAGCCGGGGAAGTCCGGCGGTCAGCGCGACCGACAGCGCGAGCAGGCCGAGCAACGCCCACTGCGGGTGCTCGGCGAACCGGCCGAGGGCGACGGCTGCGGCGCCGGCCGCGTTCTCGACGTCCGGCTTGGGTACGCCCAGCGCGCTGGGGACCTGCTGGGCGGCGATGACGACGGCGATCCCGACGGTAAAGCCTTCGATCAGCGGCCAGGGGACGTAAGCCAGGAGCCGGCCGACCCGCAGCAGGGCGGCGGCGACCACGACGAGGCCAGCGAGCAGCGCGACCGGGTAGATCACGGACGGTCCGAACTGGGCGACGAGCGGGACGAGCACGACGGTCATCGCGCCGGTCGGACCGGACACCTGCAGGTGGGAACCGCCGAAGATCGCTGCGACCGCACCCGCGACCACGGCAGTGACAAGCCCGGGTGCGGCGCCGACCCCGGTGGCCACGCTGAAGGCGAGCGCGAGCGGGAGCGCGACGATCCCGACCGTGACACCGGCGACCAGGTCGCGTCTCCAGGACCCGCGCAGCCCCGAGTAGTCGCCTCGTCCGGGGAGCAGGGGCCGGACCGTGGCGACCAGCGAGCGCGCGGCACCACGGGCGGTCGCGCCGAGGTCGAGCCGGGCATCGGGGGTGCGGCTGCGGCCAGGGCCAGCGCTCACGCGGACGGCCGGTCGGCGCCCGCGAGGGTGTCGGCGTCGTCGGCGCCTTCCAGCGCGCCCAGCAGGACCTGCGCGTGCCTGAGGTTGTTGCCGATCAGCTGAAGGGCGACCGCAAGCAGCTCCGCGGTCTGCGGGTCACGCAGCGTGCAGAGCACGGTCGTCCGGACGCGGCGGCTGTCGACGATCCCGGCCCGGCGCAGCTGCGTCACGTGCTGGGACAGGTGCGACGGCTCGAACCCGGTGCGTTCGGCGAGCTCGCCCATCGTCAGATCGCCCCCGGCGAGCAGCTCCAGCACGCGCACCCGGACCGGGTGCGCCAGCGCTTTGAACAGCTCGGCCTTCGCCTCGGCGAGAGGGCGGCCGGAGGAAAAAGGCATACCGGGACTGAACCATAATTTGACAGTCTGGTCAAGTGATCAAACAGTCAGAGTGCCTAGTCCGGTTTTATTTGGCCGGACGTCTGTCCTGTAAACTCGGACCGTGAGCACTCAGGACCACGCCCCCGCCGCCGGGTCGGCCGACCAGGGACCGGCTCGTCAGGGACATGCTCGTCAGGGACTGAGCGACCTCGCCGACCGGACAGACGTCGAGCGGCTCGTCGTCGCGTTCTACGACAGGGCGTTCGCCGACCCCCTGCTCGGACCGATCTTCGTCGACATCGCCCAGCTCGACCTGGTCGCCCACCTGCCGATCATGTGTGACTTCTGGGAGACGGCGCTGTTCCGGGCCGGGCTCTACAAGCGCAACGCCCTGGCGGTGCACGCCGCCCTGCACGCCGTCGAGCCGTTGACGGGCGATCACTTCTTCCGCTGGCTGACCCTGTGGACGACCACGGTCGACGAGCTGTTCGTCGGCCCCAAGGCGGAGCTGGCCAAGACCCAGGCGAGCCGCATCGCGTGGTCGATCAACCGTCGGCTCTCGGGCGAGACCGACGACCGGCTTCTTGAGGTCGTCCGCACACAGCCGACCGCCTGACGGCTAATGTACGGACAACTATGTCCCCGCCGTCAGGAGCAAGCATGCGCGTCGACGTGATCGAGACCCCGGACCTGGGCGACCGCAGCTATGTCATCAGCGACGGCACCTGCGCCGTGGTGGTGGACCCGCAGCGCGACGTGGACCGCGTCCACGCCGTGCTGGACCGGCTGGGGGTGCCGGCGGTGCTGGTGCTCGAGACCCACCTGCACAACGACTACGTGACCGGCGGCTACGCCCTGGCTGCGCAGACCGGCGCCTCCTACGTCGTCTCCGGCGCCGACACGGTCACGTTCGTCCGCACCCCTGCCACCGACGGTGACGAGCTGACGGCGGGCAGCATGACCGTCCTGGTCGTCGAGACCCCGGGGCACACCGCCACGCACCTGTCCTACGTCGTGACCGACGGTGACGGCCCGCCGGCCGCCTTCACCGGCGGCAGCCTGCTCTACGGCAGCGTCGGGCGCACCGACCTGCTGGGCAGCCACCTCACCGACGAGCTGACCCGCCAGCAGTTCCGCTCGGCCCGCCGGCTCGCCGAGCTGCTCCCGGACGACGCCCCCGTCTATCCCACGCACGGCTTCGGCAGCTTCTGCTCCTCCGGCGGGGCGACCGGCGGCAGCGGGAGCACGATCGGCCACGAGCGCCGCGTCAACGACGCCCTGGTCGAGCAGGACGAGCAGACCTTCGTCGACAGGCTGGTCGCGGGACTGACCGGCTACCCCTCCTACTACGTGCACATGGACGCGCTGAACGCCCGCGGCCCGGGGTTGCCGGACCTGTCGACGCCCACGCCGGTCGACCGCTCCGAGCTGGCCGTACGGCTCCGGGCCGGCGAGTGGCTCGTCGACCTGCGCGAGCGCACCGCGTACGCCGGCCGGCACCTCGTCGGCACGGTCTCCGTCGCGTTCGGCAACCAGTTCTCCACGTACGTCGGCTGGGTCGTCCCGTGGGGCGCCCCGATCACGCTGCTCGGCGAGAGCAGCGAGCAGGTCGCCGACGCCCAGCGTCAGCTCGTCCGGATCGGCATCGACCGTCTCGCGGGCGCCGCCACCGGCACGCTCGCGGAGATCGGTGGGGACCTGCCGACCAGCTCGTACCCGGTCGTGGACTTCGCCGGGCTCACCGACGCGATGGCGGACCGTCCGGGCGCGAGGATCCTGGACGTACGTCGCCACGACGAGCGGGTCCACGGAGGCATCCAGGGCTCGTTGCACGTACCGCTCGACGAGCTGACGGACCGCCTCGACGAGCTGCCGTCCGGCACGCTGTTCGTGCACTGCGCGTCGGGCTTCCGGGCCTCGATCGGAGCGAGCCTGCTGGACCGGGCCGGCCGCGACGTCGTGCACGTCGACGACGCGTTCGCGTGCGCGCAGGAGCTCGGTCTGGTCACCGGGGCCTGAGGGCTTCGGCCGGGCGTGCAACACTCACCGCGTGTCCGGGCCCTGCATCGACGAGCAGCTGATCTGCCGCTGCCTCATCACGATGACCCTGGCCCAGCTCGACGAAGGGCTCTGTCCGGCCTGACCTGCGCGTGGGGACGACACCCACCCGCTTCAGTCCGACCACCCCTTCGTCCGCCCGGGAATCCTCATGAGCCCTGCCGTCCTGTCCGACGTCCCGCCTTCCTCGACGTCCACCGGTCCCCGGCCGACGTCCCCGCCGCCGTCACCCTCGTGGGCCCTCCGTGCCTCCCGCCGCCTGGACGTCCTGGCCGGGTTCCTGCGCAGCGCGCACGACCACCGGGTGCCGTTCTAGCCGGGGCTTGCGCACCGGGTTGATTGTCCGTACATTCAGCGGGTGCCCTCCTCCGGTCTGCCGACCCCCGTGGCGCGGCCGCTCGTCCGCCGAGCGGACCGGCCCCTGTGGCAGCAGCTGCTCGACGACCTGCGCGCCCGGCTTGCCGCAGACGACTTCGCCAGCGCCTTCCCGGGCGAGCTGGCCCTGGTCGGCGAGTACGGCGTCAGCCGCCACACCGTCCGGGAGGCGCTCCGGCACCTGCGCACCGAAGGCGTCGTCACCGCCAGCCGCGGCCGTCGCCCTCAGCTCGTGCCCGAGGTCGAGCTGCGCCTGGGCGCGCTCACCAGCCTGTTCGGCGTCGTCGAGGCGCACGGCCTTGTGCAGCGCTCGGTCGTCCGGGCTCTCGACGTGCGCGCCGACGGCACCGTCGCCACCCGCCTCGGTCTGGAGGAGTCGACCCCGCTCGTGCACCTCGAACGGCTGCGGCTGGCCGGCGACGAGCCGCTCGCGATCGACCGGGTCTGGCTGCCGGCCTCGCTCGCTCGGCCGCTGCTCGACGTCGACTTCACCCGCACCGCGCTGTACGACGAGCTGAGCCGGCACTGCGGGATCACGCTCACCGGCGGGCAGGAGCGGGTCCGTGCGCTCATCGCCAGCCGCACCGAGCGCGCGCTGCTGCAGCTGCCGCCGAACCAGGCCGTGCTCAGCATCGAGCGCACCGGCTGCTCCGACGGACGCCCCGTCGAGTGGCGGCACACCCTCGTACGCGGCGACCGCTTCGCGGTGACCACCGCGTTCGACCGTCGCGGCTACACGACGACGGCGTTGGCGACCTCGACCACGACGCATGACCGACGCACCTCGACCCCCCTGACCGGAGGAACCTCATGAACCAGCCCGAGACAGACGTGAACGACGCGGCGCGCCGTGCTGCTGACGGCTCTGCCCTGCTGCTCGACGTGCGCGAGCCCGACGAGTGGGCGCGAGGCCGGGCCGAGCACGCCGTCCACGCACCGCTCGGCGACCTCGACCCGGGCGCCGTCCCCCGCGACCGGCCGGTCCTGGCCGTCTGCCGCTCCGGGAAGCGCTCCGGCGTCGCCGCCGCCGCGCTCGCCGCGGCCGGTCACGACGTCACGAACGTCACCGGCGGCATGCTCGCCTGGGTGCAGGCGGGTCTGCCGGTCGTCGGTGACGGTCCCGCGCCGGCCGAGATCCACTGACCTGCTGACCCGTGATCCGTGACCTGCTGCTGACCCCGTGACCTGGTGATGCTGGTCGCGATCGGCTTCGGTCTGCTGATCGGGCTTTCCCTCGGGGCGCTCGGCGGCGGCGGGTCGATCTTGACCGTCCCCGCGCTGGTGTTCGCCCTCGGCCTGACCGCCCAGGAGGCCACCACCGGCAGCCTGGTCATCGTCGGCGTGACCTCGGCGATCGCCTGCGTCGGACACGCCCGGGCCGGCAACACCCGCTGGGCTCGCGGCACCACGCTCGGCGTCTTCGGCATCCCCGCGTCCCTGCTCGGCAGTCGGCTGAACGCGCACGTCGACGCCGATGTCCTGCTGCTGTCGTTCGCCGCGCTCATGCTCGTCGCTGCCACCGGGATGCTGCTGCGCGCCCGCGAGCCGCGTCTCGACGCTCCTTCGAGCGGCGCGCCCCTGATCGACAACCCGCCCCTGCCGGACGACAAGCCTGCGGGCGGCGGGGTGCGTACGGCTCCCGTAGGCAGCCGCGCCGGGACCGGTCAGGGCCGTCTCGTCGTCGCGGGCCTCGGCGTCGGCTTCCTGACCGGGTTCCTCGGCGTCGGTGGTGGGTTCGTGATCGTGCCCGTCCTGGTCGTGCTCCTCGGCTTCACGATGCCGGTCGCGGTCGGGACCTCGCTGCTGGTGATCGCCCTCAACAGCGCCGTGGCCCTGGCGGCACGTGCCACCGACGGCACCTTCGTCTGGTCGGTCATCGTCCCGTTCACCGTTGCTGCGATCGTCGGCTCGTTCGCCGGCAAGCGCGTGTCTGACCGGGTGCCGGCGAGCAGCCTCACCCGCAGCTTTGCCGGGCTGCTGCTGGCGGTGGCCGCGTACGTCGGGATCCGGGCGGTCCTCGGGCTGACCTGATCCCGGAGACCAGGTCAGCGGATCATGCCGGTGAGCGTCAGGTCGGGCCGGTCCTTCTTACGGGCGCAGCTCGCGCCGACCGGACCCCACTTCGGGAACCAGGTGCGCAGTCT